>CAZCLJ010000191.1:0-9015 GCA_964499465.1 uncultured Hyphomicrobiales bacterium | reverse complement strand
TTTCAGCAAGAAACCACTAAAGAATAATGATAAATGAATCTATTAATGCCGACAGTTGTTAGCCGATAGCCGACAGCCGACAGCTTTCAGCCAGAAACCACTAAAAAATAATGATAAATGAATCTATTAATGCCGACAGCTGTCAGCCGACAGCTAACAGCAAGAAATCACTAAAGAATAATGATAAATGAATCTATTAATGCCGACAGCCGATAGCCGACAGCCGACAGCTAACAGCCAGAAACCACTAAAAAATAATGATAAATGAATCTATTAATGCCGACAGCTGTCAGCCGACAGCTAACAGCAAGAAATCACTAAAGAATAATGATAAATGAATCTATTAATGCCGACAGCCGATAGCTGACAGCTTATAGCCGACAGCCAATAAAACAATATTTAAATAACTAAACAAAAAAGATTATGAATTTTGCAATTACAGGGGTAGCTGGTTACATAGCCCCAAGACATTTAAAGGCAATCAAAGATACTGGAAATAATTTAGTAGCAGCTTGCGACCCACACGATTCAGTTGGTATTATTGACAGTTATTTTATGGATTGCAGTTTTTTTACTGAATTTGAGCGTTTCGACAGACATCTTGAAAAGCTTCACAGGTCAAACAATAATAAGAGGATTGATTATTTAAGCATTTGCGCTCCGAATCATCTTCACGATGCTCACATTAGATTGGCATTGCGTTTAGATGCAGATGCAATATGTGAAAAACCACTTGTTATTAAACCTTCTAATTTAAACTATTTAAAAGAATTAGAAGCAGAAACCGGCAGAAAAGTTTATAACATTTTGCAACTTAGGGTGCATCCTTCTATTGTTGAATTAAAGAAAAAGGTTCTTTCAGAAAAGAACAAGACCAAACGCAATGTAGTTTTAACATACATCACCTCCAGTGGACTTTGGTATAATTATTCATGGAAAGGCAATATTGAAAAGTCAGGAGGGGTAGCAACTAATATTGGTATTCACTTTTTCGATATGTTAATGTGGCTCTTCGGTAAAGAACAAAGCAGCACAGTATTTTTATCTGAACCAAACAAAATGAGCGGTTTTATGGAACTTGAAAACGCTAATGTCCGTTGGTTCCTGTCTATTGATAAAAGTGATTTACCCAAAGAAGCAAGTGAATCAGGAAAGACAACTTTTCGCTCAATTAAAATTGACGATGAAGAACTTGAATTCACTGGTGGTTTCACTGATTTGCACACTGTTGTTTATAAAGATATAATTGCTGGTAAAGGTTACGGAATTGATGATGCATTTCCTTCTATTGACAGTGTTTATAGAATCAGATTTACAAAAACATCTGAAATTAATGATTTTGCTCACCCTTATGTATATAAATTGAAAGGAATAAAATAATGAGTTACTTCAAGCATGAATCTGCTTATGTTGATGATAATTGTGAAATTGGTGAAGGAACTAAAATATGGCATTTCAGCCATATCCAATCTAACACAAAGATTGGGAAAAACTGCGTTTTTGGACAAAACGTTAATGTTGGAAATAATGTAACTATCGGAAATTTCTGTAAAGTTCAAAACAACGTTTCTATATACGAAGGTGTAGAACTTGAAGATTACGTTTTTTGCGGACCTTCTATGGTATTTACAAATGTAGTTGACCCGCGATGCAAATACCCACAGGTTGGCTCCAAGTTTTACCGCAAAACATTGATTAAGGAAGGTGCTTCAATCGGTGCAAATGCAACAATAGTTTGCGGACACACACTCGGAAAGCATTGCTTTATTGCTGCTGGTGCAGTAGTAACAAAGAACATACCAGATTACGCTCTTGTAGCTGGAGTTCCGGGTAAAATTATTGGCTGGGTGAGCGAAGCTGGCGACCGATTAAAGTTTGATGAGAATGGATTAGCTACCTGCTCAAAAACAGGTATGGTATATAAATTTGAAAATGGAGTTGTGGGTTTGGTAAGCTAAATTTCGTGTCCTCTGTGTTTTTAATCAGTGTTTTCAGTGGAAATATCTTTTCCGTAAAGCTAACAAAAGTAGGGTGTAGGTTCTTGGGGCTGGGGAATGGTTTGAAAAATCAGTATCTTTTTTGGAATTATCTTTATCAAAAGAACATTTTAAGTATTAGTATCCATTGGTGAAAACATTTGTGTTTATTTGTGGTAACAATCCACAAATACGCAAAAATCCTACACAAATAATAGAACAATACTAAACAACAAAACAACAGCAGAATTCGTCTCAAATAATAAAGATGATTTAAAAATAATTAAAATTAATGAATAAAAATGAGATAAATATTAAAGATGCCTGCAATTTTCAAAATCAAAAGTATAAAAGGAAGTTAAAAGAATTTGATTTATTACGCGCAAAAGCAGTTGAAGATTTTGATAAAATTGTCCAAATGATTATTGAAAAATATAATCCAAAGCAAATTTATCAATGGGGTTCTCTTTTAAGTAAAAATAAATTTACTGATTTTTCAGATATTGATATAGCTATATCCGGATTGCAGGATGCAGAAACTTTTTTCCAATTATTATCTGATGCTGAGGATTTAAGTAGCTTTCCGCTTGATATTGTAGATTTAGAGAAAATTCATATATTACATAAGAAAATGATTCTTGACAAAGGAAAACTAATTTATGAAAGAGTATAAAAGCGATATTGCTGTTCTAATTGCAAGTGCTAAAAACACAATAGAGATTATTAAACAAAACTGGCAGTTTTATGATAACTTTAAAATGAATGAATTTGCAGTTTTAGGAAGAACTACCGTTTCAGCAATGGTTCTATCTCAAATATTTGTTGATTTTTACACTTGCATAGAAACATTATTATTTCGTATTTCACAGCAATTTGAAAATAATTTAAAAAAAGAACAGTGGCATAAAGAATTATTAAAAAAAATGTCGCTTACTCTACCAACAATTAGACCAGCAGTATTATCGACACGAACAGAGCTATTATTATCAGAAATACTACGTTTCAGACATTTTAAAAGATACTATTTTGATTTTGATTATGATTGGTCAAAATTAGATTTAATTGAAAAAAAGTATCAGGAAGTTTATCCATTAATTGTTAATGATATTTTAGTATTTATTGATTTTTTAAATGAGATTCTAACTGACGAATAGTTTTATTTCTCTATGAATGAGTAGAAAAAAAGCACCAATCAGTAAAATCAGTGTTAATTTGTGGAGAAAGAAAAATCCACTTATGCACACAAATCCTACACAAATAAAAGCTGAAAAGCCAACAGCTGTCGGCTGATAGCTATCAGCAGGAATGCACTAATAACCAATTATTAATTGTTAATGTTTAGTGATTATATTAATTAACGATAGCTGAAAGCCGATAGTCAACAGCTATTAGTAAGTGAAATAAGTTGGTATATCTTTTTCAAAGAACTTGCATAATATTAATAAAATGGAAAGAATTGTAAATATTGCTAAAAGCCACAAAGAAGCTGAAGAATATGATTTTAAGCAAATGATTAGCTTAACACCGGAACAAAGACAAGAAATAGCTTATCAACTTAAAAAAAGATTTTATGGCGATAAATGGATTGATATTAGAGAATCAAGAAAAGTAGTAATAAAATGAAATTTTCTGAAGATATAGCAGAATTTTTATTTTTATTGAACAAAAATTCTGTCGAATATTTAATAGTAGGAGGTGAAGCAGTTATTTTTTATGGATATTCAAGATTGACTGGGGATATTGATATTTTTTATAATAATACAGAAAAAAATGTAAAATTGCTTTTTTTCACCTTAAATGAATTTTGGAATAATAATATTCCGGGTATTACTAACTATGACATACTTTTAAAAAATGATACAATACTTCAATTTGGATTCCCACCGAACAGATTGGATTTAATTAATAGCATTGACGGAATTGGATTTGAAGAATGCTGGAAAAATAAATTTAGTGTTGAATATGAAATAAAAAATAGATTAGTATTATTAAATTATATAAGTATTAAAGACCTTATAAAAAATAAAAAAGCATCTGGTAGGAATAAAGATTTAGCAGATATAGAGTATTTAGAAAAAATTCTTGCAAACAATAAATGATATTTTAATTGCTAACAGTACTCAGCCATCAGCAATCAGCTTTAATCAGTGAAATCAGTGTTCTTCATTAGTGTCTTCAGCGGAGAAAAAATATGAGATTATATGAAAACCAAATAAAAAAAATTGTTAATCTTGCAAAAGAGTATTTTGGAGAAGAAATTAAACTATATTTATTTGGAAGTAGGACAAATAACAGTTTAAAAGGTGGAGACATTGACTTAATGCTCGAATCTAATGAACATATTGATATGAAAATCAAAATTGAGTTTTTAAGCAAAATTTTTAAATATATTACTGAAAGGAAAATTGATTTAATTATTTTTGATAGAAATTCAAAAAAAAATGAAATATATGAAATTGCTAAAAAAGAAGGAATTGCTTTATGCTAAACAGTATGATAGAAACAGCATTTCTACACCTTAAACGAGCTAATATTTCTTTAGAACAAATAAAAATTTTCAAATTAGAAGATTCATTTAATGAAGAAGATGATGAAATAATTAAAACAATTGATGCTTTTATTTTCCGCTATACAAAACTTCAGGATTTTGTAGGAGATAAACTTTTTAAGAGATTATTAGCTGCAATAGGAGAATATAAAAGTAATATGTCTTATATTGATGTTTTAGATAAACTTGAAAAATTAGAAATAATATCAAGTTCTGATAACTGGATAAATTTTAGACAATTAAGAAATCAATTAACACACGAATACCCCGATAATATTTCTGATATTATTGATGGAATTAAATTAGCTATTGACTATTTTGAAGTTTTAAAAAATGATTTGTATAGTATTAAAGAATATATTTATAACAAAAAGTTAATTGATGACAAGTATTAATTTTACCAACATTTCTATGGCAGTATCAGAGAAACACTACAAAATATTCAATTTAGCCCGTAGGTTATTTATGTAACTGAAAGGGCAGTGCATTAATAGGGGTTAGGTTTTGAGGGCTGGGGACTGGTTAGTAAAATTAGTGTCTTCAGTGGAAATATCTTCATCCACTGAACACCAATTATTAATGATTAATGATTAATGATTAATAAAAGCAAATAGCCGACTGCTGATAGCTTAAAACCACTAATAACCAATGACCAATGACCAATAACCAATAACTAATGACACAAAATGATTTGCTGATAGCCGATTACTGAAAACCATAAACCATAAACCAATGACCATTAACTAATGACCCAAAAGATTTGCTGATAGCCGATAGCCGAAAACCATAAACTAATAACCAATGACTAATGACCCAAAAGATTTGCTGATAGCCGATAGCCGATAGCCGATAGCCGAGAGCTGAAAGAAAATGCTCAATAACAAAAAAATAGCCGTAAAATAATATTAATATGAATAATGTTGAACTTATATTGTATAGGTCTGAAGATAATAAATCAGAACTCGAAGTTCGTATCGAAGATGATACAGTATGGTTAACTCAAGCCCAAATGTCTGAACTATTTGAAACAACAAGAAACAATATAACTCTTCATATTTCAAATATTTTTAAAGAACAAGAATTACTGGAAATTTCAGTATGTAAGGATTCCTTACATACTGCTTCAGATGGAAAAAAGTATAAAACAAAATTTTATAACCTGGATGTAATTATTTCAGTTGGTTATAGGGTTAAGTCGAAGCGTGGAACTCAGTTTAGGATTTGGGCTAATCAGGTATTGAAAGAATATCTGTTAAAAGGTTATGCAATAAGGCAACGAATCGAAAGTATTGAAAAGAAAATTTATGAACACGATTTAAAATTTGATATGCTCATTAAAGCAAATTTATCCCCGGCAGAAGGGATTTTCTTTGATGGGCAGGTTTTTGATGCATACACTTTTGCTGCTAATATTATTAAGTCAGCTCAAAGTTCAATCATTCTTTTAGATAATTTTATTGATGAGAGTATATTACTATTATTGTCCAAACGGAAAAAGGGAGTGAGTGCAACTATATATACCAATAATTTTTCTAAAGAGTTGAATTTAGATTTAAAAAAATTCAACAAACAATATGAACCAATAATTAATTATCAATAATTAATGATTAATTATTAATGATTAGTGTTTTTATTAGATGCAGTCAGCCAACAGCTATCAGCCAACAGCCAGAAAACCAATTATTAATGATTAATGAAAGACATAAACCAATAACTAATGACCAATAACCAATGACTAATGACAAATAACTAATGACCCAAAATTATTTGCTGATAGCAGATAGCCGACTGCCAACAGCAATCAGCAAGAAACCGAAAACTGAAAAATACAACTCACAAATTTCTTTGCATAGTATTAAAAAAAGTATTAATTTTACTAACGTTTCTATGGCATAATCAGAGAAACACTACAAAATATTCAATTTAGCCCCTAGGTTATTTATGTAACTGAAAGGGCAGTGCATTAAATAGCTTTCAGCTAACAGCCATCAGCAATCGGCTTTAAATGAGTGAAATCAGTGCTCTTTAACCGTGTTTTCAGTGGAGAAAAAGAAAATTCACAAATAAATAAAAAAAATAAAATATATAATAATGAATAATACCCTACATAGAATAACATTGAATAAAGATATAAGAGCAGGAAAACCTACTATCAGAAATATGAGATTTACAGTAACTGAATTATTAGAATTGATGTCTTCAGGAATGACTGAAAAACAAATTTTACTGGATTATCCATTTCTTGAGAAAGAAGATATTGATGCCTGTCTTTTATATGCTTCAAAATTGACAGATACAAAATCTTTTGAATTATTGGCTCAGTAAATACAATGAAATTCATTGTGGATACACAGTTACCAGCCAGATTATCACAATTGTTTACAGAATTAGGATTTGATTCAGTTCATACAACAGATTTTCCTAACGGACATTTAATATCTGATATTGAGATAATTGAAATTGCTATAAATCAAAGCAGAATTATTGTAACAAAAGATAAAGATTTCTTTGATTACTTCTTTTTAAAAGGGTATCCACCAAAAATTTTATTGATAAAGACTGGCAATATCAAAAATAATGAATTGATTGATTTAATTAAAATTAATATAAATAATATTATAAATAAATTTAGTAGTGATGCAAATTTGGTTATTTTAAGCACCAAGGAATTAATAAGTTTTTAATTTATAATATAGAAATAGATTAAGTGCTTTCAGTGGAAAAAAGAAAAATCCACAAATACATAAAAAACTACACAAATGAAATAAATTTAATGGAAAATACAATAAATATAGCTGAAAATGAAAATACTCTATTTCTTGCAATAGAAAAAGAAAAAATAAATTATGATGTAATTGAGCAGGTTCATTCTATTTTGTCAAATAAATATATTAAAAAGGTTCAAATCCCTGAAGTTGATGACGAAGAGCAGGCAGAAATTGAAGCAATACTTGATGCTATGACAGAAGATGACAAAGAAATAGTAAGAACCGAAAGAATATTTATTGAGTTATGATATTTGAATTAGATATAAATTATTCTAAAACTTCAGAAAAATTTGTTTTAAAGAATAAATCAATTATCAGTTTTGAAAAAATAAGGGAATTATTAGAAAAAGGTATTAAAAAGCTAAATAATCACGATATTATCATTAATGATTAATGAAAACCAATGACAAATGGCCAAAAATATTTGCTGACAGCCGATAGCCGACTGCTGATAGCTTAAAACTGAAAACCAAAAACTACAGTATCTTAATCAAAACAAGTGTAATGATGAAAGAAACATTCGAAATAGATGGAATATATGAAAATGGAACATTAAAAATAATGAATCCATTGCCAACAGATAGTAATTATTTTGTAAAAATTAAGTTTTATAAACCTTTTGAAAGCAATGAACAAAATAACACAATAAAAGAACTCAATATACAATCTGAAAGAGTGATTACGCAGGATTTTATAAAAGCATCTGAAAGTAGTATGGAATTTTGGGATAATGATATTGATAATTTAGTGTGGAATAATGTTTGAGCAAGGATTTTTATTAGCTGATTCACAAATAAGAGCGGATAAGATTTATACAATTTCTAAAACAATTGTTATTAAGAAATTAGGTTCAGTAAAGGATTACATCATTGATTCAATAAAAAATTGCATTACAAATATATTTGATGTTAGCCATCAGCCGTCAGCCATCAGCAAGAAACCATAAACCATAAACTGAAAACCATAAACCGCCAACCGAAATATGGAAATCATCAAATTTGAAGATGTAGAAAGTAAAGTTTTCACTATTAGAAATGAGCAGGTTATTTTAGATAGTGATGTTGCTTTACTCTATGGCGTTGAAACCAAACGTATTAATGAAGCAGTTGGGAATAATCCAGAAAAATTTCCTGAAGGGTATGTTTTCCAACTTGACACAAATGAATGGGAATCTTTAAAGTCGAAAATTTCGACCTTAAAGAATCTTGGAAGAGGACATCATAAAAAATATATACCATTTGCTTTCACAGAAAAAGGATTATATATGCTTGCTACTATACTGAAAAGTCCACAAGCAACAGCGACTACAATTTCAATAATTGAAACATTTTCCAAAATAAGAGAACTCGGTAGAAACATCAGAATTTTATCGGAAATACAGACGGAAGAAGAAAAGCATCCGTATATGAAACGAAGTGGAGAATTAATTACTGATATATTCGATAGCGATTTAGCTTTAAGCGGCACTGAAACAACTATTGAAATCAATTTTGCAATTTTAAAATTAAAACACACTGTTAAAAAAGAGAAGAAAATAAATAGCTGTTGGTAGTCGGTGGTCAGTTGTCAGCAAGAAATAACCAATAACTAATGACTAATGACCAATGATTAATGATTAATGATTAATGATAGCCAAAAACAATAAAACGAAAACCATAAACCAATGACTAATGATTAATGATTAGTGATTAATGATTAATGATTAGTGATTAATGATTAATGA
>CAZCLJ010000190.1:0-9046 GCA_964499465.1 uncultured Hyphomicrobiales bacterium | reverse complement strand
ACTCCTACGGAGTAATTGAATATAAACTAAACTCAATCTTCTACAAACAGGTTACTCCTACGGAGTATTTTTTATTTTAAAAAGCGTTGAGATGATTTTTAAGAATTTGTTAAACATCAAGCTACAACTAAATTTTGAGTACCAATAAATTCGCTTTCAAAAACAGGTTCCCCATCTTCAAGAAGCATATCAATTACTTCAGTTAGGTTTTGTCGTAATTCTTCTATAGTTTCGCCTTGTGAATGCGCACCAGTAAATCCCGGGACATATCCAATATAAAATCCGGTATCTTTACATTTTTCAATAACTGCTGAATAAATTTGCATATTTTCCTTTCAAATATATAATTTATTGACGAATATCAACTTTTTCGTATTGCAGTAGGTTCAAAATAATCTAATTACTGAAATATCGCAATTTCATATCCTCATTTCAACAAATTTTCTTATATTTGCTAAATTATAGTATGTTATTTTATTTTAAAAATAATATGAAAAATAGAACATTTCTTTTGCTTTTTCTTCTGCTTATAGCTTGCAGTTCAGTTACTCCAAAAAAGGAACAAAAACCTCCAATTGAACCAAATATTAATTTAATCAAATCAGATAAGAACAATTACTCAATTACTCTTAATATGTCGGCAGCCAACGATTCAAAGAGTCCAGAGCATTTATTTTTAAGAGATATGCAAGAAATTGAAATAAAAGTATTTGAGAATTCTAAATTTATAGATTCTGCAAGAATTACAAAGTTTGATATATCAAGCATTACAGCAAATGACGGCAAAGTTAGTTCTACTTTATTTTTTCGCCAACCATTTAATTTTATTAACAGGAAAATCAAGGATTTGTCGTTTGTATTTTACTTTAAAACAAGCAATGAAATATATGAAATCAGTAAACTGGCAAAAGAAATAGATAAGAATGAAAATAAGCCGAGTGAAGAACCACTTGAACTTGTTCCGTCAGTTGCAATGCAAAACGATAGCACAGCACTGTTTTCGTTAACAGCCAAACGGCTTGCTAATGTGATTAACGAGTATATACCTACATCAGAAGAATTTAGAGTAGAAATTCTATCTGGCAAAGGAAATTTAGTTTGGAGCTCAAATTTTGGTATGAATTATCTACAGGTAATTTTGCAGGTAAAACCAGAAAAAATCGGCGATACATATAAATATTCTCTTGAATGGAACGGACAGACAAACAAAGGAGTGCCAGCACCTTCCGGAAATTATACAGCAAATTTAATTATACCGGCTCGCCCAAATCAATATTCATCAACAATACAATTTCATTGGAAATAATATGACATTAGACCAGGCAATGCTTCTTGCATTAAAACTTGCAATGAAAGGAAGTGGGTATGTAAATCCGAATCCCAGAGTAGGTGCTGTCCTTTTGCGCGGCGATGAAATAGTTTCTACTGGCTGGCATAAGGAATATGGTGCTGCTCACGCCGAAGTTGATGCAATTTGCAATGCTGAAATTGATGACTTTTCAGATACTACTCTTGTTGTAAATTTAGAGCCCTGCTCGCACTATGGAAAAACGCCCCCTTGTGTGAATTTAATATTGGAAAAAAAGATAAAGCGTGTCGTAATTGGAATACTCGACCCAAATCCTGAAGTCAATGGTAAGGGAGTCCAGATTTTGAGAGATGCCGGTGTTGAAGTCATTACAGATGTATGCAAAAAAGAGTGTGAGTGGGTAAATCGCTTTTTTACAAAATATATTTTAACAGGTGTACCCTATATAATATTAAAAGTAGCACAATCGCTTAATGGTTGCATTGCCACTTCAAGCGGCAAATCCAAATGGATTACAGGCGAGGAAAGCCGTAAGAAAGTTCATCAGCTTCGCAGTGAAGTTGATGCCGTTATTGTCGGTAAGAGAACCGCTTCTTTCGATGACCCAAAGCTTACTGTCAGAGATGTTGAAGGAAGGAACCCAATAAGAATCATATTCGACACAAATCTTTCTTTGCCACTTACTTTGAGTAACTTTATAGACAATGAAAGAAGTAAAACAGTGGTTTGCTGCAAAAAAGAAGTTGCTTCCATAAGAAAAGCTGAGACATTACGCGTTGCAGGAGTTAAAGTTGTTCCTTGCGAGGTCAGTCAAAATGGCTTAATTGATATTAATTATGCTGTTTCTGAATTAGCTTATAAATTTAATTTATCTTCAATTCTGGTTGAAGGTGGTGCTAAAATATTCTCATCTTTTTTAGAAAGTGATTTAGTTGATGAATTGCAACTATTTACTGCACCTATTATTATAGGGAATGGGATTAACGCTTTTGGTGAAATGAAAACTCACAACTTGGAAGAAGCCAATCACTTCTCACTTGTAAACGCAACAAAATCTGGCAAAGATTATCATTTTATTATGAAAAAGGATATAAAACTCTAATGGCAGAAATTTCAACTGGCTCTGTTTTATTATCGTTATTTTATTTGCTTTTTGGTTCATTTATTTTATACCTTGGAGCAGAAGGATTAGTGCGTGGAAGTTCGTCTTTAGCATTAAGGATGCGAATTTCTTCTTTAGTTATTGGATTAACAGTCGTATCTCTTGGAACAAGCAGCCCTGAACTCATTGTTTCTTTGCTTTCCGCCTTAGAAGGTAGTTCAAGCATTGCTGTTGGTAATGTGATTGGTTCAAATATTTGCAATGTTGCTTTAATTCTTGGACTGTCTGCCCTTTTTAGTCCCATTAAAATGGACTTTAAAGAAATTTCAAGGGATATTTATATAATGCTAATAGTTTCTATTGCATTGTTGCTGGTGCTTCTTGACGGACAAATAAGTATGTTTGAAGGAGCAATTTTCACTATTGGTATTATTTTATATATTATTTTAACGATTTACTTTTCAAGAAGAAAGAATATAAAAAAAGAAAATCCTTTGAAAGATATTGTGATTTTGAATAAGCAGGTTTGGTTTGATATATTTCTTATAATTGGAAGTTTAATTCTTCTCGTTATGGGGGCAAATGGCTTTTTAATCGGAGCAAAACAGATAGCACTGTTCTTCGGTGCTTCTGATGCTTTAATTGGTCTAACCTTGGTTGCTATTGGAACAAGTTTGCCCGAACTTGCTACTTCACTTGTTGCTTCAATCAAGAAAAAAGACGATATTTCTGTTGGGAATGTGATTGGTTCAAATATTTTTAATATTCTTTGTATCCTTGGAATCGTTTCTCTTATTCATCCATTAGAAAGCAAAGGGATTACAAATACAGATATTTTTGTTATGTTTGGCACTTCTGCTTTAGTTTTAGTTTTTGCTTTTTGGGGTGCTAAAATAAGCAGAGCCAGAGGAGCTTTTCTTTTATTATGCTATATTGCATATATGGGATATTTGATAGCACAGATGTAAAGAGTTTAGATAGTTTAGAAAGATTAGAAGGATTAGAAAGTTTAGATAGTTTAGAAAGATTAGATAGTTTAGATTTTAAACTTTCGCAAAGTTGGGAAACTTTACGAAAGTGTTTAGTATTACTTACTTTGCGAAAGTTTCTTAACTTTCGTAAAGTTTTGTTGATAAAAATGAAGATATCGTTGGCAACCCCCGAAAAAGAAAACTTTTATTTAAATGGAGATGACATAAATTTACCCTGTCATTCTGAATCGCAGCAAAGAATCTCACAGGTTAATGATACCAAAGTATTTGAATTTTAAAGATAAAGATGTCCTACATCTGCAAAATGTAGGACATCTGGTTCAAGAAGTTTTGCAGAGTAAAAGAAGCGATGTCATTGGTAACGAAGTGAAGAATCTCAAACTTTGTGGTAGCAATGACTTGTGAGATTCTTCGCTGCGCTTCAGAATGACAGTGTAAACAGATGTCATACTATCAACTTGTTGATAGTATGACTTGGAGATTTAAATAATTTAAACTTATTCAGCCCAAACCTTAGCCAATTCAATAATGGTATCGACAGTTTTATTTAAAGAATCAACAGAAAGCCATTCAGTTTTACTATGGAAATTTTGTCCGCCAGTATAAATATTTGGTGTAGGTAAGCCCATAGCTGTTAATTTAGCACCATCTGTCCCGCCACGAATTGGAGACCAGTATGGTTTAATACCCGCTCTGGTGGAAGCATCCCATAATTTATCAAGAACAATTTGGTTTCCATCAAGTTTTTCGCGCATATTCCTGTATGTTTCTTTAATTTCCATAACAATATCTGCTTTAGGAAATATTTCTTTAGTTTCTGCAATTGCTTTTTCAACAATTTCCTTTAATTTTTCCAAACCATTAGTATCGAAATCCCTGAAAAGCATTTTAATACTGGAATAAGAAATACTTCCTTCCAGAACGTAAGGATGGATGTATGGTTCATAGCCCTCAGTAGTTTCTGGTGCCATATCTTTTGGGAGTCTGGAGATAATTTCAGAAAGTACGCGAATCGAATTAACCATAATATTTTTTGCAGAACCGGGGTGAATATCACGTCCTTTAACAACTACAGTGCAGGAATTGGCGCTAAAAGTTTCTTTATTCAATTCGCCCGGAAGCTCTCCATCTATAGTATAGGCGTAGTCTGCTCCAAACTTTTTAATATCAAAGAATTTTGTTCCCTGACCGATTTCTTCGTCCGGAGTAAAACCAACCTTAATTTTTCCATGCTTGATGTCTGGATTTTTAATAAGGTAATCAACTGCAGTTATAATTGCAGCGACACCGGCTTTATTGTCTGCTCCAAGAAGAGTAGTTCCGTCAGAGGTTACAATTTTATGTCCAATACATTCATTTAACTTTGGATTTTCAGTAACTTTGATAATTACAGATTCATCGCCGGGCAGCGGAATATCTCCACCCTCATATTTTTCAATTATATTGGCTTTTACGTTTGCTCCGCTTACTTCTGGTGTTGTATCTACGTGGGCAATAAGTCCAATTGTAGGTATGTTGTTTCTGTTTTCTATGTTGCAGGGCAAAGTAGCCATAACGTAGCAATGTTCATCAACTTCAGCGTCTTTTAATCCTATTGCTTTTAATTCTTCGACTAATAGTTTTGCTAAATCAAATTGCTTCGAGGTGCTTGGTGTGGTTTCAGATTCATCTGTGGATTGTGTGTCAATTTTTACATATCGTAAGAATCTGTCTAATGCTGTTTCACTCATATTTTCCTTTATTTAAAATTATTAATAACTTCTTCTACTGTATCGTAGTATTTAAAAAGATGGTCTATATATGAAATCTTCAATAACTTAATAATCATTTCCTGCATACCGACAAGAATCACCGGGATACCGTATTCCTTAAGTTGCCTGTGTGATAGAAGCAAAGCACCGAGACCAGAACTATCTATAAATTCTACTGCTGTTAAATCTAATACTAATGCACTTATATCCGGCTGACTCAAGATTAGGAATTGAGTCTTTAATTCAGATGATAATTCTGAATTGATTTTCTTGTCTTTCAATGTAAAAATGACTAAGTTATCAATATGTTCTACTGTAAATTTCATATTTTTTTTCCAATTTATTTTTATTTTCAATATTTTAGTAAAAATAATTTTTCAAAATAATGAAAAATAATAAAAATAAAAAAATAATAAATAGTATTTTATTTATTCGATTGAGTTCAATCGGCGATATTATTTTAACAACATCGCTTATTCGTCTGATTCGTTCTACGTTTCCAGATGCAAGAATTGATTTTTTAATTTCTAAACAATTTTATGAAATTTTAAAATTTAATCCTTATTTGTCTAATATTATTATTTATGATAAATTAAATTCCTTTTCTGAAATTAATAAACAAAAAAAAGAATTGGCAAGTCAGCTTGAAAATCAAAAATACGATTTAATCATTGATTTGCATAATAATAATCGCTCTAAGCATTTTCGCTTCCGTCTGGGGAAAAAAAATCTGAAAATAAAAAAGAACAGATTGTTTAAGCTTTGCTTGGTGCATCTCAAGAAAAATATATATAAAAGAAAATTATCTATTCCAGAACTTTATTTCAATACTGCAAATTTCGATAATTCACTTTTTGATGATGGAAAAGGACTTGAAATATTTTTAGAAAATGAAATAGAAAAGAAAGAAAATATTAGGAAAAAAATTGCGATTGCACCTGGTGCTTTCCATTTCACAAAGCAATGGGGAATTGAAAAGTTTTCTGAACTAATAAATTTAATTAAAAGCAAATATGACTTTGAAATAATTTTGCTCGGTGGAAAAAGCGATAAAAATATTTGCAATGAAATTTTAGAAAAAACAAATAATTTCCCAAAAGATTATTCTGGTGAAACCTCTATTTTAAAAACAACTGAAATTTTAAGCAACTGCGATTTGTTGGTAACAAACGATACAGGGGTAATGCACATTGCTGCGGCAAGACAGGTGCCTATTGTAGCTATTTTCGGTTCTACCGTTACAGATTTTGGTTTTGCTCCTTATCGCGTAAAACATAAAATAATTGAAGTAGATTTGAAGTGCCGTCCTTGCACTCATATTGGCAGAAGCAAATGTCCGCGTAAGCATTTTAATTGTATGAGACTGATTAGTGCTGAAATGGTGCTGAAAGCTGTAGAAGAAATGATTTTTGAAGCAAAAGAAATACAACAGATGTCCAGCATATCGAAGATGTAGGACAACTAAATAAAATAGTAACAAACTCATCTTACGCAATTCCTCTTATGAGAAATGAAAAAGTGTAGTGTTGATACATTTTTTAATCCACTTGTCTTATTCCCCTCTTGCGAGGGGCAGGGTTGTGTTCTTGGTTGTTCATATTTAATCAATTCTGTTCAAAACTGTAATTGTTGTGATTAGTAAGGTTCTTATGATAATAAATACATTTTAACCACATACATCATAGTTTAAAGAATTACTTCTTGTTCCCAGATTCATTATTGGAAAAAGGAAAAAGAACACACCCCTGGCTGATACGTTCTCTTATAGCCATACGATCAACAAGTTGATAGTATGGCTATAAGTTCAGAACTCCAGACCTCATAACGAAAATAAAGATGTTAGGAGATTTGCCTCGTAAAGATTGATTTCGCAGTTGGAAAAAATATTTTATTCGTTATTTGTCATTAGTTTGTAACTACGAATGACGAATGACCTGTTGGAAATACTTATATTGAAATTTAACTTCATATTATAAAATATGCGAAATAGCAAACTACGAGGGGCAGGAGTACTGAAATAACAATTATTCGTTAGCAATAACTGCTCCTGCTCTTCCCTTGGTTTGAGAGTTAACAAGTTCAACGAAATGATTGACTTTTGAATTGGGAATTTGAACAATAAATTCAACAGCTTCTAAATAACTTTCCTTAAATGAGATAGCAAATTCGCTTAGCAATCGTTTGATTGTGTTGATATCTTCATATATACAAAATACTTTTACTGTTTTTGTGAGGTGAATAGTTTTTATTTTACATTTTGTTAAAACTTCATTAGTAGCATCAGAATAAGCTTTGGAAAGCCCACCGATTCCGAGTTTTGTTCCGCCGAAGTAGCGGGTAACAACCACTACAACATCTTTATAGTTAAATTTGTTTATAGTAAATAAAATTGGTTTTCCAGCAGAGCCGCTTGGTTCACCATCATCAAAAAAACGATACTCTAATCCCTTTGCCCCTATCGAATAGGCAAAGCAATTATGAGTAGCATCGAAAAACTCAGAACGAATGAGTCCTACAAATTCCATAGCTTTGTTCTTATCAGGAGCATAACCGGCAGTAGCAATAAATTTCGAACCTTTGATTTTAATTTCTTCTCTTTTTATTCCCTCAATCGTGTAGTAAAAATCTTCTTCTAAATTTTTTTGCATTTTACTTTTTTTGTTGTAATTTATAAAAATTTAATTACACAAACTATGCAAAATTACAAAAAAAATTAAAGCGAGGTAAAATGAAAATAGGAATGGTTTGCTACCCAACTTACGGAGGTAGCGGAATAGTCGCAACAGAATTAGGGCTTGAACTGGCAAAGCGTGGCAATGAAGTTCATTTTATTAGCTATGCACTGCCAACCCGTTTGAATCAGTTTCAGGAAAATGTCTTTTTCCATAAAGTAGAATCACCAAACTATCCTTTATTTGAATTTCAAATGTACTCGCTAACGCTTGCAGGAAAGATTATTGACGTAATCAAATACGAAGAAATTGATATTTTGCACGTCCATTATGCCATTCCCCATGCTATCTCCGGCTTCCTTGCCAAAGAAATACTTAAAGATACACGTAATATTAAACTTATTACTACTCTTCACGGCACTGACGTTACACTCGTTGGACTTGAGCCGGCTTTCAGTCCAATTGTAAAGTTTGCTCTCGAACAATCCGATGTCATTACAGCTGTTTCCAAATACTTAGCTGACAAGACAAAACAGCAGTTTCGTATTGATAAACAAATTGTTGAAATACCTAATTTCGTTGATTCCACTCTTTACAAGCGGGCTGAATACAAATGCTGCAAAAAACAATTTGCACCAAACAATGAAAAAATTATAACTCATATTTCCAATTTCCGTCCTGTTAAACGCGTGCCAGACGTTGTCCGAGTTTTTGCTGAAGTTCTCAAAACTCATCAGGCGAAATTGCTTTTAATCGGCGATGGTCCTGACCGCATTGAATGTGAAAGAATTGCAAAAGAACTGCAAATATGCAAGCACATAAGATTTCTGGGGCAGCAAACCTCACTTGTGGAACTGCTCTCACTCACAGATATTTTTCTTTTACCAAGTCAATCGGAAAGTTTCGGACTTTCTGCCCTTGAAGCTATGAGTTGCGGAGTGCCAGTCATTGCAACTAATATTGGCGGAATTCCCGAAGTCGTTATTCACGGTGAAACCGGATACGTTGCCGAACTCGGTGATGTAAGCAGAATGGCTAAATATGTAACTGAACTTTTTGATAATCCAAAAAAATGGAATGTTTTTTCCAAAAATGCCCGAAAAATCGCAGAAGAAAAATTCAATATTAAAAAGATTGTTGATGAGTATGTTAAGCTTTACAAATAAACTTTCCTAGTGTTGTAATTCGTTAAAAGACTTATTATATTGTGTCATTTCGAA
>CAZCLJ010000189.1:0-9156 GCA_964499465.1 uncultured Hyphomicrobiales bacterium | reverse complement strand
ATTGGAATAAAAATTGTACTTGAACATCTGTTTTCATAGTAACTTCAGAGCTCCTTAACCCTTATGGAAAATAAAAGAGTTAGGAGATTTGCCTCGTAAAGAATGATTGCGCAAATTTCCCAGAAAAGGTGTCATTTCGAAACGAAGTGAGGAATCTCAAACTCAGAACTCCTGATGCCTCGTAGTTTGCTATTTCGCAGTCTTGTCATTCCGAAACGAAGTGAGGAATCTCACAACTCATTGTTTCCACATAACTTGAGATTTCTCACTTCGTTTCGAAATGACACATTTTCTGGGTAATTTGCGCAATTGTTCTTTACGAGGCAAATCTCCTAACTCCTTTATTTTCGTTATGGGGTCAGGAGTTCTGAAGGTGAGGTAATAAAAAAGGGGCTGTAAGCCCCTTTTAATTTTAATAATTGAATTTTATGCTTTCTTCATCGCTTCAGCGCCACTGACAATTTCAAGCATTTCCTTAGTAATAGATGCCTGACGGACTTTATTATAGACCAATTCTAAATATTTAATTAAGTCGTTTGCATTATTTGTAGCGTTTTCCATAGCCATCATCTGAGCTGCTTGTTGGGCAGCATTGGATTCAAGCAAAGCACTCCATGTTTGAATATCCAACTGAAGTGGTAAAAGAGTATCTAATATTAGCTCTTTATTAGGTTCAAATATGTAATTTAAATTTATTTTTGATTTATTTTTTTCGGCAACAGCTTTTACCGGTTCAATAGGCAAAAGATTTTTCATTTTGGGAACCTGAGTAAGTAGATTTTTAAATTCATTAAAGAAAATCATCACTTTGTCAAATTCACCGTTAATATATTTCTCTGTTACTAAAGAAGTAATATCTTTAGCAGTAGAAAACTCTAATTTTTGAAAGATACCAGAATAATTTTTTAGGATAAATATATTAGTTTTATTAAAATAGGTGAAAGATTTTTTTCCAACAGTAATAAGAGTAATATTAACATTTGGATGTTTGCTAATGATTTGATCTTTTATGTAATTATGAGCAAATCTCAAGATGTTAGAATTGAAGCTCCCGCATAAACCCTTATCTGAAGCAACAACAATCGCAGCGATATTTTTTATTTCGTTGTGTTTTTGAATTAATGGACTGCTGTAATCTTCGCCTACAGAATGAATCAAATTGCTGAGGACGAGTTCAAGTTTTTCTGTATATGGGCGGTTAGACCAAATTTTTTCCTGAGCTCTTCTTAGCTTTGATGCAGCGACCATTCTCATCGCTTGTGTAATTTTTGCGTTATTTTTTACTGCTGCTATCCTTCTTCGAATATCGCGAGGTGTTGGCATTTATACTCTCCTAAAAATTAAATCCCTAATAATTTTTCCATCTCTTTTGCAGATGATTCGTAACATAATCTCTTACGTTATCTTCTAATGTATTGAATTTTATATTTAATTTTGTTTTCTTTAATTTTTTCATATCAGCTTCAGTGAAGTTCTGATATTGTTCTTTTAGTTCTTCCGGCATATCTATATATTCGATTTTTGGTTCCAATTCCATTGCTGTAAATACTGCCTTTGCCAAATCGTTCCATGAGCGGGCTTTTCCTGTTCCAAGATTATATAAACCGCAAATTCTCTTTTGATATAATTCCCAAATAATATCTATTACATCTTTCACATAAACGAAATCGCGCATTTGTTCGCCGTCTTTAAAGTCTGGGCTGTTCGATTTAAATAGCTTTACTTTGCCGGTATTCTTTATTTGATTGTATGATTTATATACCATACTTGCCATATTTCCTTTATGGTATTCGTTTGGTCCGAACACATTAAAGAATTTTAAACCAACAATCTGCTTAAACAAATCATTTCTTTTTGCCCATTCGTCAAATGCCTGCTTTGAATAACCGTAAACATTCAGCGGGGTTAGGTTATTGATGCTATTATCACTATATCCATTTTCACCATAGCCATAAGTTGCGGCGCTGCTTGCATAAATAAATCTAATATTATTCTCAGCACAAAAAATAGCTAAAGTCTTAGAATAATGATAATTATTATCTATCATATAGTCAGCATCCGTTTCAGTTGTTACTGAACAGGCACCAAAATGAAAAATTGTTTCTATTTGCAGTTCGTCTAAGCTACCTTGCTTAAGAAGTTCAATAATAACAGACTTATCTATATAATCGAAATACTTCTTATTGACTAAATTTTTCCACTTATCGCTTTTTCCGAGATGGTCAACTATAATTATATCATTTATTCCTTCATCGTTCAGTTTCTTTACAAAACAAGAACCAATAAATCCAGCTCCGCCTGTTACAATAATCATTTTATGTCGTTCTTTTCTTTAAATTTAATAATAAAACCATCTAAAGCATTTTTCAAAGTTGATACTATCTCCGGAGTTAATTCTTTTTTTACAGAAATTTCTTCGAATAAATCCGGGTATTTGTTTTCAATTTCAGGGAACAACTCTTTTTCAAACTTATCAAGCACTTCAATTGGCAGTTCATCAAGATAGCCGTTAGTAGCAGTCCAAATAAGAGCGACCTGCTTTTCAACTGGCATAGGAACAAATTGCTTTTGCTTCAAAATTTCAGTCAATCTTGCTCCGCGTCTTAATTGCTGCTGAGTTGCCTTATCCAAATCGGAGCCGAATTTAGCAAATGCTTCGAGTTCACGATACTGAGCTAAATCAAGTTTCAAAGGACCAGCAACTTTTTTCATTGCCTTAATTTGTGCATTTCCACCGACACGGGAAACTGAAATACCTACGTTAAGAGCGGGACGAATACCAGAGTTAAAGAGGTTTGGCTCTAAATATATCTGACCATCTGTAATAGAAATTACGTTAGTTGGGATATATGCAGCAACGTCTCCTGCCTGAGTTTCGATTACCGGCAATGCAGTTAAGGAACCACCTTTCATTGCGTCAGAAAATTTTGCAGCTCTTTCTAACAAGCGGCTATGAAGATAGAAAATATCGCCGGGATACGCCTCGCGTCCGGGAGGACGTCTCAAAAGCAAGGAAACCTGACGATATGCAGCCGCCTGTTTAGATAAGTCATCATAAATCACAAGAGCATGCATTCCGTTATCGCGGAAATATTCGCCCATAGAGCAGCCGCTGAAAGGGGCAATGTATTGTAATGGTGCAGGGTCTGAAGCATTTGCAGCTACAATAATAGTATATTCCATTGCGCCAAATTGTTCCAAGTAAGAAACAACGTTAGCCACAGTCGAACCTTTTTGTCCAACAGCAACGTAGATGCAATAAACTGGCTTAATGCCTTTTTTCTTTGCATCTTCGGAATGAGTATATTTTTGATTTATAATTGTATCAAGAGCAATAGCAGTTTTTCCGGTTTGCCTGTCGCCGATTATAAGTTCGCGTTGTCCTCTGCCAATTGGAATAAGGGCATCAATAACTTTTAAACCGGTTTGCAGTGGTTCTTTCACAGGTTGACGGAAAATAACACCGGGTGCTTTTCGTTCAATTGGAAGTGTTTGAGTAGTATGCACTTCTCCTTTAGCATCAATTGGAATACCGAGCGGGTTCACAACTCTACCAAGCAGTTCATTTCCTACTGGAACGTAAGCAATTTTGCCTGTTCGTCTAACGGTATCGCCTTCTTTTACAAGTCGTTCATCACCAAAAAGCATAATACCAACGTTATCTTCCTCAAGATTAAGCACCATTCCGTAAACATCATTTGGAAATTCCACAAGTTCCGATGCCATTACTTTTGTCAAACCATAGACACGAGCTACTCCATCTCCAACTTGCAAGACAGTTCCAACTTCATAAATATCTGCTTCTTTTTCAAAGCCGGATAATTGTCGTCGTAATATGGCAGAAATCTCTTCTGGTCTTACGTCTATCATAAATTTTCCTTCATTTATTTATTTTTAATCAATTCCTTCTGTAAGTTTTTTAAATAATGTTTCAAGTTGATGTTTCACTGAAGCATCGAAGACCCAGTCATCAATTTTAACAAGCAAGCCGCCTTTGATTTTTTCATCAATTTTGTATGTCGGCAAAATCGTCATCTTAGTCCAGGCAGTCAATTTATCTATAACTTTCTTTTTGATTTCTTCTGTTAGTTCTATTGCAGAAATAACATCAACTTCGAGCCGATTATTGAGCAGATTGTATTGCATTTCATACTGCCGGACGATACTTGGAATAAGCTCACCTCTTCGTTTGTCTAAGAGTAGAATAAGAAAATTCAAAGTTAATTCTGATATTTTAATTTCAGAAAATAGTGCCTTATATATTTTCTTTTTTTTCCATAGTTGAAAAATAGGACTTGCAGTCATAGAACGCAGGGCTTTTGATAAATTAAGAGTAGCGCGTACCCTTTTAATGTCATCAAACACTGTGTCAGCAATTCCAACTTTACTCGCAGTATCAAGCAATGCACGGGCATATCTATATGAAACTTTCTGTTCTAACATATTTAATTCTTAGGTAATTTTTCAATATATTTTTCTACTAACTGATAATGCTTATCCTTGTCAAGATTAGCGTCAATGATTTTTTCGGCAGCATCTACAGCCATTTGTGCAACTTCTTTACGGAGTTCACCTAATGCGATGTTTTTACTCTTTTCTATTTCTCTTATAGCGTCATCAAGTTTGGTTTTCTTCAAGCTATCGGCTTCATCTGTTGCCTTCTTAATGATTTCTTCGGCACTTTGTCTGCCTTTTGCAACAATTTGAGACATTTCTTCTTTTGCAGAATTTATACGTTTTTCAGATTCCAAAAACAGCTTTTCTGCCTCTAATTTTGTTTTTTCTGCAGTTTCTATTGCAGAATTAATGCGTTCTTCTCTTGCCTTCAAACCATTCATTATTGGCTTTGAACCAAATTTTAAAATGATAAAAAGAAATATTAAAAAGTTTATTATTGTCCAGATTATTAGTCCCGGATTTACATTCAGTAAGCTATCCATAAAAATCCTTTTATAATTATTAATTATTAATTATTAATTATTAATTGTTTGTTTTTAAAGTAATTTTTGTTGATTTAATAATACTTGTTATCATTTTTATTATTTCAACTGCATCATCGTTTATACTTATAAATTCTTTTTCATTTAAATAGTTTGTGCATTTTAACAATTCAATCCAATATAATGATTCATTTATTTCTTTTTGAGCAATAGCTAATTTATGTATGAAATCTAATTTACTTTCAGAATATTCTGCTTCTCTTACCATTGCTCCAACTGAAGTACCACTTCTAAGAAGTTGTTTAGATAAAACATACTCTTTTTTTCCATTTTGTAAATACTGATATAATTTTACTATTCGTATTGCAAAATCAAAACTTTTCTGTTTTATCAAATTCTCTTTCATAATTTATTAATTATTAATTATTAATTATTAATTATTAATTGTTAATTGTTAATTATATATTTTTAAAACTCAATTCCAAATTCCTGATTCCAAATTCCTGATTCCAAATTCCTGATTCCAAATTCCCAATTCCCGATTCCTGTTTCCTAATTCCTAACTCGCTTTCATCAAGCAAATAACCCATTAATAATTAATAATTAATAATTAATTAAAACTTAGTTCCCCTCTGATGAGGAGAACTAAGTAGATAGCTGCTTTACTTAATAGCAAGCATTAAACAAATAACGGCTGCAAAGAATGCAACACCTTCGATAAGAGCTGCTGCGATAATCATTGATGTTCTAATCGCACCGGCTGCTTCGGGTTGCCTGCCAGATGCCTCTAAAGCGGCGGCGGCTAATTTACCAATACCTAAACCAGCGCCTACTACTGTAATACCGGCGCCCAGACCTGCGGCTAAATAAGCTAATGAAGCTGCGTCCATTGAAAAATCTCCATAATTATTAATAAAAAACTAAAAAAATCTATATAAAAAAATATATTCATTAATGTGTTGCATGCTCTGCATGAGCGTCAGAACCATGCTCGCCTATTGCTAAACCGACAAATATTGCTGTAAGCATTGTAAATATGTATGCCTGAATAAATGCAACCAATAGCTCAAGGAAATAAATGAAAACAGAAAAGCCAACAATAGCTGGCGAAATGAGTATGGTTTTAAAATAAAAGATTAATCCAAGCAAAGCAAAAAGCACTACGTGTCCGGCAGTCATATTTGCAAAAAGACGAATTGTTAATGCAAAGGGTTTAATAAACATTGAAAGGATTTCAATTGGTATCATTATAAAGAATAGCCAGGGTGGAGCGCCACCAAGAAGATGCTTGAAATAGTTTCCTATTCCTGCTTCTTTTATTGAAGTTATATTTATAACTATAAATGCAGTAACAGCAAGGGCTGCAGTAACTCCAAGCGAACTTGTTGCGGTGTGGCCACCCGGTATTAATCCAATTAAATTTAGTCCCAGTATAAAGAAAAATAAAGTAACAAAATAAGGCAGAAGCCGATAAACAGCATTTTTGCTTGGTATGTTTGGAGCTACAATTTCATCTCGAACGTAAGTAACAAGAACTTCAAACATATTTTGTATTCCACGTGGAGCAGAACTTGGCTTTTTCTTATAAGCATTGCTTGCTTTCTTGAAAAAGAAGAACAGAATAATCATTACTAACCACTGGAAAAATACGAAATTTGTTATAGACAAATCAAGTGCTGGTGGAGTGTGGTCAGATGTTTTTACTATATGTTTATTATGCATAGTAAAGATACCAGCTTCTTCCATTTTATTTACAGTTGGGTAAAAATGAAAACCTTCATCATAAAAGATTAGTGGTAGGTCTGCAACGTGGTATGGACCTATGATTAGTCCGTGGTGGTCGCCGAGTTCTCCGAGAAGTTCAAGAAATACATTACTTTCTGCCGGTGTTTCTGTTTGTGGTTGCTCTGTTGTATTTGACATTTCTTTCCTTTATCTTTATCTTATTTTTGCAAATTTATCAAATTTTTTTTAAAGTTAATATATAATATTTCAATAATTATTGATAAAAATATTGATATAATAAACGTTAAAGAAAACACAAATTTATCAATCTCTGTATACTTCAAAATTAGTGCTAAAATTATGATGACCGAAAAAAAACGCACTAAAAATGATGTGAAAAATACTTTATTAAACTGTGCTGATGATTTATTCAGATTCTTTTTTATAATGCTAATTGAAATAAAGATGTTAGCAAAAGCTATTATAATAGCAATAATAATTGATAACCAAATCACTTTTTCCCTTTTTCCTTTTTTTCTAATTCACTAATTGTCCTGAAAAAATTATAAAATGCTAATGCAATCCCTAGAAAAGCACCTACTAAAATTAATATTGGTTTCGTTTCAAACTTACCGTCTAACCACCAACCTAAAAGTATGAAAAGTCCAATAGTAATAAGCATTTGCCAACTCAAATTCATATAAGGAGCTACTTCAATAAAAATCCTGTTTTTATTTTTTTCTTCCTTATCTTTATTATTTTCCATTAATTTTATAATTTTAATTATATTTAAGAAAATATTAAATGTAACTTTTTTAAATTACAATTGTAATAATTCAATAAGAAATAATTTTGAATTATTATTAGATTTTTTAAACTATTTTTTACAAAAAAACAGCAAAATAAAATATGAAAAAAATTTTACATTTCATAATAATATTATTTATTTTTCAGCTATTTTTTCAAAATAATGCAAATTCACAATTAGTACTTGATTCTGTGTTTAAAAAAGGAAAAGTACTTTTTGAAGTCGGGATTGCAACTCCAATAGCAATTACATCGAAAGAATTTTTCGATAAATACCAAAGTGAATATTTAAAAGGGACAAAGAGTCAGTTTAAGTCGGGAGTTCAATTTCACGGAGCTTTCAAATGGCTTTATTCAGATTTCTACACTTTCGGAATTTCTGCTGATTTTTTCCAGTCAAAAATTCAAGATGTCTATACTGTTAAATATATTTCCTCACGTGGCACACCTTTTGACAGAACATATCTTCAGAGTATAATAGTCAATACAGTGCCGATTTTTCTTACCTGCGAAGTTACTCCAATTGTTTCCCAATTTAAGAGTTACTGTGGTTTTGGTATTGGTGCTTCCTGCGGTTATATTACCTGGTGGGAGGAGGTTCATTCTGATTTATATGATGATAAACGTATTGGAGGAAAGCATATAGACGATAACATTATAGCTCCTGCTGCAAAAGCTTATGTAGGAGTGCAACTCGGTTTTGACGACAAAAAAAAGAACAATGTTGTAAATAGTTTTATTCTCGAAGTATCAACTACTTATATTCATCGCAATGTCGATTTTTTTGGGAATTTAAAAGAGCAATTCGATGCTCCACCTGATATTTTCAATGAAAATACTTTTATAATGCCTTTTTATATATCCTTAGCTGCCTACGTTTCCTTTAATTTAGAGAGGTTGTAGGTTAATTATTAATTATTAATTATTAATTATTATTGGGTTATTGGGTTATTGGGGTTGGAAGAAGCATTTCCAGTCATACTATCAACAAGTTGTTCGTATGACTGGAAAAAATAATCACTTTTTAATAAAATATCTGTTTTGTTAATACCTTAAAAACCACCACCATTCTAAATTAACAACTAATATTAAAATTAGAATATATTCCTTATCAGATATATAAACAAAATATTTTTTTCAAAAAAATAAAATAAAAATTTGCTTGCATGTTATTACTTTTATTTTTAAATTGTAATTGTTGAAATAATCAAGAAAAATAAGAGGAAAAAATAGAAGAGGAATAAAATTCATAGAAAGAAAAAACCACCGCCTTTTTGGTTTAGCCGCTATAAAAAGCGAGGGCAAATTAATACATTAATACATTAATTTATTTACTAATTTAGGAGTTTTTAATGAAAAAAACAACTATAATTTTCGCAGCATTAACTATAATGTTTATGGCTAATGTGAATGTTAAAGGGCAATGCCCGCCAGGGTGGTAAAGTGTAATAAATGCAGAATATACTTGGTGGTGCGAGTGGACTTATTCATACTGTTATTATCAAGACCCAAGTACTGGTCAATATTATATTAACATTATATATATTGTAGCTAATCCTGAACCATGTTGGTCTTTTCAAAATGGTCAAACCAGTTGGAACCGAATAAAATCAGCCCTTAGAGATTCTTTACTCAACTTTCCTAGTTGACATAAGTGTTTGTAATATATAAATAATATAGAAAA
>CAZCLJ010000188.1:0-9234 GCA_964499465.1 uncultured Hyphomicrobiales bacterium | reverse complement strand
TAGGTTTCCCCTCCTAAAAAGGAGGGGAAGGGGAGGTGTATCTTTTTTCTTTTTAACGCTTTTCTACATTTTAAATTAATTTTTTATTACACACGCTAAATATAACAAGGAAAGTTCAGACAATAATGATAAAATACAGAACAACCCACCACTATTCATATTTGGAACGAATATTTTTTTTTAAATAATTCGATTTATTTCACCCCACCGTTAGGGATTATATAAAAGTAAGCATATTAATATTCAATTCCTACGGAATAAAAAGGCACTCCAAAAACTTTGTTACAAATACTTTATCCCTAACGGGATAAATAGAATAGCAGCACGTTTTAAAGATGTGTATAATCGTTAGCTTGAGAGAGAAATAAGCAAAGTGGATAAATGAAGAGTATTATCATAATACTTTTCCACTTCTCAAGAAAAGAATACGTAAGGTTAGTTAATTTATCTGGAATTTTAAAATAGATTAAAATGCTACTTATTGTAGTTTTTATTTTCCTTGTTTTTATCTTAATTTTTAAAAAATAATAATTAATTATGCAAAGAGATATTTTAATAGAATTTGGCAAAAAACTTCGTGAGTTACGAAAGAAGAATAATTTAACCCAATTAGAATTATCTGAATGTGCTGGCTTTGATAGAAATTATATTGGAATGCTCGAAAGAGGTGAAAGAAATCCTGCTTTACTGAACATTCAAAAGATTGCACAAGTGTTTAATATAACTCTTTCCGAATTTTTCAAAGAAATCGAAAATAATAATGGCTAAATAAATGAACTTCTTAAGCAGTTTCAAATTTAATTAAATATTTCTATATATGCATTTAATGAAATTATTATTTCAGACATTTTTTCAATTTCTTCGTTTTTCTTTCTAATTTTGTATAAAATATTATTAATCATTTGAAAATGAATATGACTGCTTACGAAAAACTAATTGCAATTCAAAAACAAAACAACTCAAAACTTTGCGTTGGATTGGATACTTCAATTGAGCTAATACCAACTCATTTCGAAAGAAAAATTGAATCAATTTTTGAATTTAATAAACAAATAATCAAGTCCACAAGTGATTTGGTTTGTGCCTATAAATTAAATTTTGCATTTTATGAGCAGTATGGCAGCAAAGGATATGAAATACTGAAAAGAACCTTCGACATAATACCAGAGAGCATTTTGAAAATTGCCGATGCGAAGCGTGGCGATATCGGAAATACATCGTCCTCGTATGCTAAATCTGTTTTTGAATATTTCAATGCTGATGCTATTACTGTAAGTCCTTATATGGGTTCTGATTCCGTTGAACCATTTCTGCGTTTTCCGGATAAATTTGTTTTTCTTCTTGCTTTAACTTCAAACGCTGGCTCGAAAGATTTTCAGTATTTGATATGCAATGGCAAACCAGTTTATGAGCATATTATTGAAACATCAATGCAGTGGGGAAATGAAGAGAAATTGGGCTTTGTAGTTGGTGCTACCCATCATACTGAACTTTCTGCAATTCGAAATATTGCTAGGAAACAGGTCTTCCTAATTCCCGGAATTGGTTCGCAAGGTGGAGATATTGCTGAAACAATTAAAGCAAATGATAACGGATTAGCAATTATCAACGTTTCAAGAGGAATTATTTATTGCTCAAAAGAAATGGATTTTGCTGAAAAAGTTAGAGAGAAAGCTATAGAATACAGGGATTTATTAAATATTTAAATTTAGAACTTCTGATGCCACGTAGTTTGTTATATCGTAATCTTGTCATTCTGTTTCGAAGTGAGGAATCTCACAGTCATTGCTACCACAGAGTTTGAGATTCTTCACTTCGTTGCCAATGACATCGTAGTTTGTCATTCTGACATCCGTCAGCATTACAATTTTAGTGATGTAATCTCTAATTAAATAAAGCTCTTGCTTTATTAGGAGGTTAAGAATAATAAAACTGCGAAATAATAAACTCAGAACTCATGACCCCATAACGAAAATAAAGGAGTTAGGAGATTTGCCTCGTAAAGTATGATTTCGCGGTTAGCAAATATTATCTTATTAGTTATTGGTCATTAGTCATTGGTCATTAGTTTGTAACTACGAATGACGAATAACGAATGACCTATTGGAAATATTTAAATTCAAATTTAACTTCTTATTGTAAAATATGCGAAACAACAAACTACGAGTCATCAGGAGTTCTGATATTCGCTCTACTTTACAAAATATTCCTGTTGCGCTTTTACATTTTCAACAATCACCTTAGCACCTTTTTTTACAATAAATTCGCTCAGTCCAAACTCATTTTTGGGATTTCCCCAATCGTAAGTATATCCTAATCTTGTCCATGGATAACGAAGAGTTGCAGTTCCGGGGAAATACGAAGAGATAATATTTGAATTAAACCAACTTTTATATTCATCAGAAACATTATCTGGGAAATATAAACCGGCGGTATTATCAGTAATTTCGCTGTCAGCACTTGGTCTGAACATATCATTTGGACTCACCCAGAATTCTACAATATATTTTTTTTCATATTTAAATGGCATACCTAACAATTGATGTATTCTTAAAGATAACACACTATCATTTGAATAGCTTATTTCGCTGATTCTGTTCTTTAGTTCAGGCGCCATAGAAATCCAAACATTACCCCACTTAAGTTCTACTGTATCGCCAAGAGGGTAGCTTGTATTATATTTAGTATAAGTAGCAGCCAAAACATAATCTTTATTATTGATTGTTTTCCATATTAGAAATTCATTATCTTTGACTACAGGGATTAAATTATGCGATATTTCGGAAGAATCTGCAATCATAGCATCAATAACAGCTTTGTCGTAAAGATAGTCAATTGATATGTCATTGCTATTATTTGTGCTACTATTACAGGAAATCAAAAAAGTGCCAAGCAAGAAAAAGATAAATAAGTATTTGATTGAATTTTTCATTTTAGCTCCATTTTAATTAAAAAAATGCCTTACCGACGGGGGGACTGACGGCAAGGCATGCAGCATAAAGAGAAAGTGACGAATTGCTTCGTCGAGCGGGAAACGAGACTCGAACTCGCGACCCCAACCTTGGCAAGGTTGTGCTCTACCAACTGAGCTATTCCCGCTTTTTTCAGGTTTTCAAAAATACACACTTTTTTTGAATTATGCAAATATTTTTTTAAATTTTTTCGAACCAGTTTAAAAAAATATTTTTACACTCACTCTCTACTTCTTTAATATCAATATTCGTGCCAAATTCTTTGCTAATTGATGTTACTGATTTATTTCTTATTCCGCAAGGCACTATATAGTCAAACTCGCTTAAATCGTTTGAAACATTTAATGCAAAGCCATGCGAAGTAACCCATTTAGAGCAATGAAAACCCATCGCACATATTTTCCTTTGCTCTTCAATCCAAACTCCGGTTAGTCCCGATATAGTATTGGCTGTAAGATTAAACACCTTTAAAAGTGAAATAATGTTGGTTTCAATGCTTCTCAAAAACCAGTGTAAATCTTCTTTTAATGAGCTCAAATCGAAAATTGGATATCCTACAAGTTGCAATGGATTATGCAAAGTAGCATCACCACCTCTGTCATTATAAATTACTTTTATTCCTTTTGTTTTCAGAAACTCATTAGAAAAAAGTAAACTACTTTCTTTTCCGTTCCGTCCAATTGTAATAACAGATGGATGCTGACAAAAAACTAAAACGTTTCTGTTCCTTTGGTTTTGTATTTCTGAAACTAAATGCTTTTGTCTTTCCCATGCATCTTCGTAATCAACTAATCCCCAGCTTTGTATTTCTAAACTTCGCATTAAATTGCATTTACAATATGTTCGTAAACAGGTTGTTCATTAGTGAAATCAATAGTCAGAACATCGAACCGGCAAGGAATGTTTTCGATTTTATTTATTTGTAAATACGCTTTGGCTGCCGTTCTGAGCTTCTTTTGTTTCTGCGGAGTAATCATTTCGAGCAGAGAATTTACATATTTTGTATTTCCGGACTTTACCTCAATAAATACAAGATACTCCTTATCTTTCGCCACAATATCAATTTCAGCAATTTGCCCGTAATGGAAATTGCGTTTTAAAATGACGTATCCCTTCTTTTTGAAAAATTCAACAGCAAGGGCTTCAGCTTCATCGCCTTTTTGACGGTTGTTTTTTTCCATTTTTAATTTTTTTTGGTGGTTTAATTACTTCATTATACTCATTTTTTTCTAAAGTAAAATTTGTTGTAATATAATGCCAGCCCTTGATTTTTTGGCTATCTGAATAATGCATAGTCAGTTTTTGCTCTATTGTGCTATAGTAATGCACAGGGAAAAAATGTTCAGATGATATGTCCATTATGCCGTGTGCATTTACAACAACAGTTGTAAAAAAGCTGCCATTCCCATAAACAGTTTCTACGCTGCCCTGAGCTGTTTTAATATAATCAAATCTGTTGCAATTAAAATCAAGTGTGTCAATGTTGCCCTTAACTCTGTTTAGCGAAGTTTGCTTTAAAATAGCTGGTGGAAAACCATTTTCGACAAGCGTATCGCTGGATTCTGTAATCCAGGATTCATTTATTGATTTTAAAGATTCACCGATTTTAAACAGGATATAAGGTTGAAATGCTCCTCCCGGAGCGAGGGCTGGAAAAATAGTGTCTAAATAAGACACAGATAAGCGATTACCTAAGGAATCTATTTCAATACCAACTCTTTTATTTAGCCATGGTGACTCAAACCGCTCAACTTTGTCTTCATCTTTGGTTGCTTCAAGACTGTTAAATTCTATCATCTTTTGTGATAAAAAGAAATTTCCCTGAGGAGTAATGCTATCGCAACTTATTTCCCAGATTTCAAACCTGTTTTTGAGTAAAGGGTCGCCGTAATCTATTGCTATACTATCGAATGATACTACCCGATAGGTCAATTTCTGTCCAAGTTTGAAATCCAATTTAAAGCATAAAGTATCTTTAATTTCCTGAGATGCAGAATCGGAATGAAATTCCTGAGTTGCTGTGTTATTTGTTATAATACAAAAAAACATTATTGCAATTATTCCAAAATACCGCTTAATTAAATCCATATTTTTTATGTTTATTTTTATCATATTTTTCATATTTATCCATTATTAAAATTATTAAAAGTAAGCATTTTTTTTGAAGTATCAAAATCTGCTTCTATGCCGATAGGAATCGTAGCATTTTTATTTGTATGACCGAATGGGAAGCTAATAATTGTGGGTTTTCCAATAGCTTTAAAATGCTGTTCGAATACTTCTCTTAAAGTTGGCGAATAGCCCGGAAAGAAATTTCTTTTTCTGTCTAATTTGTCTAAATCACCTATGATAATAGCTGCGACCTGGTCAAATTTCCCAGCTAATTTCAGTTGAGTTAACATTCTGTCTATCTTATAGGGCTCCTCTGCTTTTTCTTCAATCAATAAAATAGCATCTTTTGTATTTATTTCATAAGGAGTTCCAATTAAAGATGTTAGAACAGAAAGATTACCTCCCACAATCCGGCCGCTTGCTTTTCCACCAACAATTACTTTTGATTCAGGAGCAACGATTGAGATTCTTTCCTTGGTTTCGTCTAAAAGAACTTTCTTAAATGAATTATAAATAAATTGATTGAAACTTGATGCAACAGGTCCGTGAAAGGTAATTATATCACATTTATTATAAATGACATTGATTATAGCTGTTATATCACTAAAACCGATTATCATTTTGGGATTATTCTGAATTTCGTTATAATTAAGCAAAGGAAGGATTCTGAGGGATCCCCAACCGCCTCTTGCACACATAATACCTTTAATGTCTTCTCTTTCAATGAAATGCATAAATTCTTTTGCCCGGTCTTCATCTGAAGCAGAAAAGTATTTATGCTTAGTGCTGTGATTTTTTACTGTATCTCCAATTTCTGTTTTGATACCGTGTTTTTTAAATGTAGAAACCCAGCTTGCTACTTGCCCGGGAGAAGATGGGCTTGCTGGTGCTGTTATTGCAACTGTATCGCCTTTCTTTAGGATTTTTGGGGAAACAGGGCATAGTTTTACTTCTGAAAGCAAAGGATATTGCTTGCTTTCTGCTTTTAAATCAGTTGAAAGAAAGCTATAACCAAGTGGTAGCAATGATGCTGCCTGAATACCTTTTATAAAACTACGTCTGTTAATATTTAAATCTTTCTATTTTTAAATCAATAACTAATAACAATTTAGCAATTTTTTCAGACATAATAAAGAAGTTTAGCAATTTTTAACAGAATTTCCTAATTTTTTTGAGAACTAATTTGTTTTTATTATTCCGATTTTATTTTTTTTGATAATGGCATAAGGTAGCAAAAAGCTACAAACAAAATTAATACCAAACCGCTAACAATAATGGTAATATAATCTGTCATTCTAAATCGCAGCGAAGAATCTCATAACTGCTTGCTAACACAGACTTTGAGATTTCTCACTTCGTTACCAATGACATCTTTTTTATAAAACCAATGAAATACAGAACAGCACTAAGAAATCCCCCCTACCCCCCTTTTTCAAAGGGGGGAATTACTAAGATAATTCTTTTCCCCCTTTTTCAAAGGGGGGTAGGGGGGATTTCTTCAATTCTATTTTTATAAGAACTTATTAATATATGTCATTTCCATTTAAATAAAGGCATTACTTCATAAGAGGGTTCGAAATGACACTTTAATTATATTTATGAAAGCAACTTGGTATTAGCTTGTTATTTCGCAATTAAGAAAGTTTTGATAAAAAAAATTTGATAAAATTGCTAACATAAAATTCCCAAATAAATTTGGGAGTTATTCTAATAATTAGAGTAACTCCATAATTTATTATGGAGATTATAAGCGTAATTATTCGGTGCGAAGCAAATCTCCTAATTCCTTTATTTTCGTTTTGGGACCGAGAGTTCTGAATTTTTAATTAATTTTGTTCCTCATTTTCGAAAAATAATCATTACTACGTAGTTATACTGAATATTATTTTATAATAATTTCTTAAATTGTATTTTTATTTATTTTTAAGATGGAAATGAAGAAAATATTATTTAGAGTTCATTTCTAACATTTGCTAAAAAAAGAACTACCAATTTGAATGAAAATATGAAATATCAAAATACTTTGGAAAAATAAATTTAATATCAGTTTTTATGGAATTTTATGAAAATATCTCTTTAAAGAAACTCAATACTTTTGCTTTTGACGTTAAAACTAAGTATTTCATTGAAATAACTGATGAGATAGAAATACCGGATTTAATAGGAAATAAAATATTTATTGAGAATAAACGCTTCATTCTTGGAGCCGGCTCGAATGTCCTTTTTACTAAAGATTACGATGGACTTATTGTAAATATGTCTAACAGAGGTATTCGGATTTTAGACGAAATAAAAGATTATGTTTTGATAGAAGCAGGAGCTGGAGAATTTTGGGATGAATTTGTCCGTATGTCATTAAAAAACGGGCATTACGGGTTAGAAAATCTTGCTTTAATACCGGGAAAAATCGGTGCAGCTCCTATTCAAAATATTGGTGCTTATGGCAGTGAGCAAAAAGATTTCTTATATTCAGTAAAAGGTTATGTAATTAATAGTGAAAAATTTATAGAATTATATGCAAAGGACTGCGGTTTTTCATATAGAAGTTCAGTATTTAAAAAGGAATTGCATAATAATTTTATAGTTACTTCTGTTGTTTACAGATTGTCAAAAATACCAAATGTGAAAATTGAGTATAAAGATATAAGAAAAGAAATTGAAAATAATGGAATAAAAAATCCAGACCCGCACTATATTTACGAATGTGTTTCAAAAATTAGACGGAATAAGTTGCCAGAAGTATCTGCTTTCGGCAATGTCGGCTCTTATTTTAAAAATCCTGTAATAAGTATCGAACAATTTGCAAAGATAAAAGAAAATAATCCAGAGATGCCTTTTTTTGATATGAAAGATAGTGTTAAAATTCCGGCTGCCTGGCTAATTGAAAAATGCGATATGAAAGGAATAATCAAAAATGGTGCTGGAATTTGGAATAATCATTCATTGGTTTTAGTAAACTATGGAACTGCCAAACCAATTGATATATTAAATCTTGCTAATGAAATAAAAGTTCAGGTTTTTCAAAAATTTAGTATTAATTTAGTAGAAGAAGTAATATTAATTTAGAAATATTTATTATAGGAGTATTTATGCTTAACAAAATAATTTTATTTATCGCATTTGCAGTAATTTTTTCTTCTGTTAGTGCATATTCGCAAAAGCCAGTTCAACTTAAAACCCATCAGGATTCTATAGCTTACAGTTTGGGCTTGAATCTTGGGCAATATGTCCACAATAATATATTGAAAGATTCTTTGGAATTAAATAAAGACATATTATTTGAAGGAGTTAGAAGTGGCTTATACAAACAAAATCAATTATTAACAGACCAGGAAATGCAATCAACTATACAAAATTTTCAACAGGAACAAATGCAAATACAACAAATGAAAGCTAAAGAATCAGCTGATAGAAATAAAGCTACAGGTCAGATTTTCTTAGAAAAGAATAAAAAAGAAGCAGGAGTAAAAGTAACTCCAAGTGGTTTACAATATAAAGTCATTAAAGAAGGAAAAGGCAAAAAACCAACTACTGAAAATATTGTCAAAGTCCATTATACAGGAAAACTTATTGATGGTAAAGTGTTCGATAGTTCAGTTGAAAGAGGCGAACCAATTGAATTTCCAGTTACCGGAGTTATTAAAGGTTGGACAGAGGGTTTGCAACTTATGTCTGAAGGTTCAAAATTTATGTTCTATATTCCAGCCGATTTAGGTTATGGCGACAGAGGTGCTCCACCTGCAATTGAGCCAGGTGCCACATTGATTTTTGAAGTAGAATTATTAGAAGTAAAAGAAGGCGGACAGCAAGCAAATCCGCAAGGCGCACAACCAACTAACCCCAAAAAAAAGTAATTTGATATTTCTTTTAAATTTAAAAAGCCATTTTATTATAACTAAAATGGCTTTTTTATTTCAGAACTCCAGACGCCTCGTAGTTTCAGAACTCCAGACCCCATAATGAAAATAAAGGAGTTAGGAGATTGATCTCGTAAAAAACAATTGCACAGTTGGAAAAAATATTTTATTCGTTATTTGTCATTAGTCATTAGTCATTAGTCATTAGTCATTAGTTTGTAACAACTAATGACGAATAACTAATGACGAATAACTAATGACCAATTGGTAATACTTATGTTGAAATTTAACTT
>CAZCLJ010000187.1:0-9260 GCA_964499465.1 uncultured Hyphomicrobiales bacterium | reverse complement strand
ATTGGTCATTGGTCATTGGTCATTGGTCATTGGTCATTGGTCATTGGTCATTGGTTATTGGTTATTAGTATTTAACTACGAATAACGAATAACGAATAACGAATAACAAATAACGAATGACAAATGACAAATGACAAATGACGAATAACGAATAACGAATAACGAATAACAAATAACGAATGACAAATGACCTATCGGAAATATTTACATTTAAATTTAACTTCTTATAATAAAATATGCGAAATAGTAAACCACGAAGCATAAGTGGTTTTGTTGTTACCTGAATTTCCTTCTGATTTCAATTTCTACTTCTCTTTTCTTTGTTGCTTCGCGTTTATCATATTTTTTCTTAGCACGCACAAGTGCAATTTCTACTTTAACAAAAGGTCCGGAAAAGTAAATCGTAAGCGGCACAATAGTGCAACCTTTTTCAGTAACAGCGGTTTTTAGTTTTACTGCCTGCCTCCAGTTTAAAAGCAGTTTTCGGGTGCGTTTTGGCTCGTGATTTGCAAAACTTGCATTTTTGTATGGACTTATATGAAAATTTATTAAATATAAATCGTTTGAGTCTGGAACAGAAAAACTTGCGTAAGCATCTTGAATACTGCACATTCCTGCTCGAAGCGATTTCACTTCTGTTCCCTGTAAAACAATCCCTGCTTCAATCGTTTGAAGTATTTCAAACTCGTGGCGGGCTTTTCTGTTTGTAGCTATTATTTTTTGTTTTCGTTCTCTAATTTGTAAATCAACCATTTTTAATCTTCAATATTTTGTTGATAAAAAAGTTCAAAAGAATTTAATTCTAAAGCACAAAGATAACCCATTTCTCTGTATTTTTCATTGTAAACACATCCGCCGTCAAGCAAAATCCGATTAGTATTTAAAGTATATTTAATATTTTCAAGTGTAGTCGGAGTATGACCTGTAATTAATCGCCTCTGCCCAGTTTTTTCCATATCCACAAAAGAATTTCTCTGCCATACCATTGCCTTATAATCAGTAAATGGGTCATCAATTTTAAAATTTAAACCACCGTGAACTATAATAAAATTTTCAGTAATATAATAGTATTTTAATGATTTAAAAAATTTTATATACTTTTCATCAAACTCAAAAGGACTTTTTATATTAAAACTTTCTAATGTTGCAGAAGCATAATTATTCATCCATAATCTATAAATGTCGTCCGGATCTAATGCTTCAAGCAGCACTTCTTCGTGGTTGCCTTTGATTGGAAAAATATTGTAACCATCTTCTATTAATTCTAAAATATAATCAATTGTCTGCTTAATTCTTGGTCCCCTGTCAATATAATCACCAAGCAAAAAGATGTCATCATCTTTATTTACGCAAAGAATTTTATTTAATAAATGATAAAATGTTTTGTAACAACCGTGAATATCACCAATTGCAAAAATACGTTTTTCCGACATTTCAAATTCACATTTAATCAAAAAACTATTCAAAAATACAAATTTTTTGTAAATTGCATTTAAAAACAAATCAAAAATAAGAAATGATATACTTTTTATCAGATGTTCATTTAGGCATATACAAACGTGAAACAGACAAGGAAAGAGAAGAATTCTTTCTTTCCTTTATAAATAAAATAAAAAATGATTGCGAACATCTGTTTATAGTTGGTGATTTGTTTGATTACTGGTTTGAATATAAATACGTAATTCCAAAATATTTTTACAGAACTATAACCGCTTTATACGATTTGCGTGTGTCTGGAACGAAAATTGATTATTTGATGGGCAATCACGATTTTGGACACAGGAATTTTTTTTCAGAAGAATTAGATATTACAGTTCATAAAGACGATATTCAGCCGATAATACAAGGGAAGAAATTTTATATTTCGCATGGAGATGGGAAAATAAAAAATGATTATGCTTATAACTTTATTAAGAAAATATTTAGGCTTAAACTTTCGCTTTGGCTCTATCTGAAATTACATCCCGACTGGGGAATTGGACTTGCTTCCCATTCATCGAAAGAAAGCAGAAAATATAGCGACAAGAAAAGATTTGGCACAGAAGACAGTTTAGAAACTTTTGCTAAAGAAAAAATAGACGCTGGCTTTGATTTTGTTATTATGGGACACCGTCATTTGCTAAAACTAACTCAATACAAGCAAGGTGTTTATTGCAATCTGGGCGAGTGGTTCAATTCACCTCATTTTGCATGTTTCGATGGAAATACCTTAAGTTTAAAAGATGTAAAACAGTTTATAAATAAATAGATTATGGCATTAAAGGATTATTATAAAATACTTGGAGTTGAAAAAACAGCTTCTTCTTCTGATATTAAAAAAGCATTTTACAGAAAAATAAAATTTTACCATCCAGACTTTTATCCTGATGACAAACATAAATACGAAAAATATTTGGAATTACTCGAAGCTTATAAAATTCTTGGAGATTTGGACAATAGATTAAAATATAGCGTTAAGTTAAACGAAATAGAACTAATTAATTTAGATGAACTATCCTGAATAATTCATCCGATGACTTCCCAGTCATCGGATGAATAGATTCAGTAACGAAATTAGAATTTAATAAAAATATAAAAAAAAAATAGTTTTTTACAGTATTTTTAGCAAACCATTTATTATCAATTACTACTGAAAATTTTCCTTAAATTTATGAATAATAAAAACTATGAAAAAAGATAATATTTTATACAGGATTTTCCAGTTAAATCCATATTTCTTTTCATTATACATTGGTTTTCTTATCCTTGGTCTTTTGCATATAATTTTTCACTCACACGGCAGTTCAGTTCTTTGGTTAAATCAAAATCACAGCCCGGTTGCTGATTTTTTCTTCAGATTTTATACATATCTCGGAGATGGAATTTTTTATGCAGTAGTTCTTATTATTTTCATTATTCACAGAATCAGAATTTTCATAATAGGACTTCTTTCTTTTCTTATTAGTGGTGGCTCAGCTCAGGCGATAAAGCATATTTTTAACACTCCACGCCCAAAACTTTATTTCGTGCATCAACATTTATTGCATTTTGTTCCCGGAGTTGACGTTTATTCAAACTACAGTTTACCTTCAGGACATACTGCTACTGCCTTTTCACTTTTTCTGTTGCTATCGTTTATGATTAAATTTAAGCCGCTTGGAATAGTATTCTTTTTGATGGCTCTAGGAGTTGGATTATCCCGGCTTTATCTTTTGCAGCACTTTTTCATTGACATATATATTGGTTCAATAATTGGAGTTTTAATAACAATTGCCTTTTACTATTTAGTCCAAAACAGCAAATATCTCATTTCAAAAAAATGGATGGACAGGTCACTTTTTAGAAATAATTTAAATTCTTTTTATAATTTTTAGAACACATTAATAGTATAAGAACTACTGACGCTCTATAGAAAATAAAGGAGCTGGGGGATTTGCCATACTCAGAACTCCTAGCCCCTCGTAGTTTGTTATTTCGCAGTTTATCAAATGAAAAATCTTATTTTAAAGTGAGTAACCAATTTGTCATTAGTCATTCGTCATTAGAAGCTCGGAACTCCTTACCTAAGGGCTGATACATTCTCTTGAAGCCATACTATCAACAAGTTGATAGTATGGCTATAAGTTCTAAGTAATTTATTTTTAAAGAAATAATTATATGATATTCGATTAATAGAATGATTGATTTAGTAAAAATATTTTACAAGTAGCATCAAAATTAAAATATTTTCTAAAAAGCAGTAAGAAATTATACTATCAACTTCAGAACTCCTTACCTTTCGTAAAATGTCATTTCGAAACGAAGTGAGAAATCTCTCAAGTCATTGCTAACACAGAGTTTGAGATTCCTCACTTCGTTTCGGAATGACACCTTTTCTGTATAATTTTCGCAATTGTTATTTACGAGGCAAATCTACTAACTCTTTTATTTTCGTTATGGAGTCAGGATCTCTGAACTTTCGCAAAGTTTTGGCACTTAACATAAGTAAGAAGAGAGAAGCAAATTGAACAACCAGTTTTTTTTTAACTGAAGAATTCAGATATTCCATATCTTGAAGATATGGAATATCTGCAAAAAACTCCTCTTTTCCCCAAGTAAAACTTAGGTAAAAGATTCTTTCAATGTCTAAAATTCCAGACAGTTGAAATAGATAAATATATTTATAGCTCCATCACTAATTCTTTGAAAACTTCGCCTCTATGCTCAAAATTAAGGAACATATCAAACGATTTGCAAGCCGGTGCAAAAAGGACGACATCGCCCGCTTCAGCTTCACTGTATGCAGATTTAACGGCATCTTCAAATGTTAGCTCTCTTTTGCAACTTGTAATGGTGCAATAGTGATTAAAAATATTATTTTGTTCTTCACCGATGCAAATTATTTTCTTTACTCTTTGCTTTACTAAATCATCAAGAGCAGAGTAGTCATTCAAATCAGCGCGACCACCGGCAATCCAAACTATTGGAGCATCATAGCTCGAAAGAGCATACCATGAAGCATTTATGTTTGTGGCTTTGGAATCGTTTACGAAAGTAATTCCATTAATTTTGCGGACAAATTCAAGGCGATGTTCGACCCCCTGAAATTTCATAAGGGAATCGCGAATATTTTCATTTTTCACCTCGAAGGCGCGTGTAGCCAGTGCGGCAGCCATAGCATTATAACGGTTATGGATGCCCGGAAGGGATAATTCATTAATTAGCATTATTTTCTCCTCTTTATGCAAATTTGGAAAGCGTATCGCTAAGTCGTTGTCCTTACAATAAATACCTTGCTGCATTGGATTTATTGAGAAACAAACTACTTGTCCCCGTGCTAACGCTTTCGCTTCTGATGTTTGTTCATCATCACAATTCAAAATTAACAAATCTTTTCCAATTTGATTTGAAAAAATTTTGAATTTTGCTTTTTTATATTCCTCCATTGTGCCATGGTAGTATAGATGGTCTGGAGTAATATTCATAATTATCGCAACGTTAGGGCGATATTTATCAATCCTGTCCAATTGAAAACTGCTTGCTTCAATAACTAAAATTGTATCTTCGCTAACGTTATCAACTAAATCTGAAACTGGTTTCCCAATATTACCACAGGCAATGGCTTTTCGTCCTGAATTGTTTAAAATATATGCAATTAGAGTAGTAGTTGTTGTTTTTCCATTCGTTCCAGTAATTGCTATTGTCGGATTTTTTAAAAATTGAGAAGCAAATTCCAATTCGGAAATTATTTTAATATTCCTTTTCTCAGCTTCCTGAATAATCCAAGCTTTTGGAGGCACGCCGGGTGAAGTAATAACCACATCTGCATATTCAATAGCTTTTTCAGAGTTTGCACCAAATTCGTAATCAATACCATTAGATTTTAATATTTCAACTTCATTTTTATATTTTTCAATACTATTTGATTCGCTTAAAAAAACATCATTTCCTTTCTTTTTTGCTAACAGTGCTGCCGAAAGTCCGCTTTTACCTGCTCCAATTATTGTATATTTCATATTTTTATTTAATAATATAATTTTTTAAATTTGTTTTTTTTAAAACGTAAAATTACTGAATTTATGGCTTTTTTACCAATATATAATTGCTTTCACCCGATAATGAAACAATCTACTGAAGACATTCAGGATATAGACAGCGATTTGCAAAAACTCGTCGAAGATATGTTCGAAACTATGCACACTGCTGATGGAATTGGGCTTGCAGCAAATCAGGTAGGTATTTCAAAATCATTGGTCGTCATTGATACTTCTGCAGCTACTAAGAAAAATGACCCCAAATATGTATTAATCAATCCTCAGATTTTGGAATCCTCAGAAGAATCAAATGAATATCAGGAGGGCTGTTTAAGTGTTCCGAAATTTTTTGAAGACGTTATTAGACCAAAAAAAATTAGAGTTCGTTACTGGGATTTGAAAGGAAAAGAATTTAACATTGAAGCTGACGATACTCTTGCCCGCGTTATGCAGCACGAAATTGACCACTTAAACGGAATACTGTTCTACGAAAGATTAACTCCTATTCGCCGCACTTTATCAAAATCTAAATTAAACAGAATACGCAAACGCCAGACCAAGCCGGATTATGAGATGGTGTATGAGTAGTTATTGGTTATTAGGTTATTGGGTTATTGGGTTATTGGTTATTGGTTATTGGTTATTGGGTTATTGGGTTATTGAGTTATTGGGTTATTGGTTATTGGGTTATTGGGTTATTGGGTTATTGGGTTAATGGGTTATTGGTTATTAGGTTGTATCCACTAATGACATATGTTGAGAAACCAATTTCTTTAAAATAATGCGAAATTATTCTTTACGATGCAAATCTTCTAACTCCTTTATTTTCTAAATATAATCAGAAGCACTTAATACATAAATTTTAAAATGAATTATCAGAAAATTCATATTCAGAATTAAAAAGATTAAAGAAATTCATCTTTAATCTTTTTTTATTATATTTGAGAAATGTTAAATTAAAAAATGATTAAAGGAGAAAATAAATTGACAAATTTTGAACTGGAGTTAAAACTAAAAATATGACAAAACATAAATTAATAATCGGTGATTGTTCCTCAATGAAAGAAATAAAAGATGAATCAGTTCAATTGATGGTTACATCACCACCTTATTTCAACGCACCTTTTGATTATAAAAATTTATATTCAAACTATGATGAATATTTAAAAGTAATAAAATCTTTTGCAAATGAAACATATAGAGTTTTATCTAAAGGAAGAATAGCTGTATTAAATATAGATGATATGCTTGTAAAGGGTGAAAAATATCCAATAGTTGCAGATGCAACTCGAATTTTTATTGATGCTGGTTTCAAATATAGAGATAGAATTATCTGGAAAAAACCTGAGGGATACATAAGAATTAGCAGAAGAAGTGGAGTACTTCTTCAGCACCCTTATCCTATGTATTTTTATCCCGATAATTTACTTGAAAACATTATTATCTTTCAAAAAGGAAATTTTGATTACAAATCTGTTTCTAAAGAAATTAAGGAAGAATCACAACTTGATAAGAAAGAATTTCAAGAAAAAAAATGGTTTTTAACTCTTTGGGAAATGACAAACGTTTTACCTAATGCTGTTTTAGAAAAAGACATAGCTGCATTTCCAGAAGAATTACCATATCGGTTTATAAAACTTTTTTCTTTTAAAAACGAAACTGTTTTAGACCCTTTCGCTGGAAGTGGGACGACAATGAAAGTAGCAAGAGAATTAGGCAGAAATTCAATAGGCATAGAAATTAAAGAAGAACTTTCTAACATCATTTTACAAAAAGTTGGTTTCAACTGGCAAACAAGTTTTTTCAACCAAGAAGATGAAATTGAGATAATTAAAAGAGATTAATTATGAAAGTTACTGCAAAAATTACAGGTATTAAATATTCACCACAGCTTTGCAAACTATTAAAAACATATAAGTTTAATAATTTAAAAAAAGCATTAGAAAATGATTCTTCTTTTATCATTGAATTTGAAAAGAATAAATCGTTTGCTGTTAGTTTTTGGGTAACGGCAAAAAGAACAAGGTCGTATCCTTATTCAAGAGTATATAACACTCTTTCTTTTCAAGGCAAAAAAGTTACAATTATTCCGGTTTTTAAAGATGAGGGTTTTGATGGTGATAGAGATTTTCTGCAATGGGATACAATTTCATTAATGAGTTTACTCGGAGTTTATGTTATAATTTCTTATTACTCTAAAGCTGAGATAAACGAAAATTATAGTAACAAAATTACAAATCAAAGATTTAATATAAAGCATATAAATGACAATATCAAAAAGTTATTATCTTATCAGTCTGATGCTCTTCATTGGAATTTATCGCAAATTGATAATATTGCAATAACTGCAAAGAAAGCATTAGATTCTTATAATAAAATATCTAAAGATTTAGATTTAAAAATGCACTCCGAAGATTCTGCTCAAAAAAGAGTAAATGAGCTTTTAAAAGGAAAAGAAAACTTTTTAAGCATATCAAGAGAATTAGCAAAGAATGCTCAATATAGAGAAAGCCAAACTATTCAACCAAAGGAAAAAATTGAAAAGGACAAAGGCACTATAACGATAAAAAATTATTTGGGTGGTTATTATTATTTAACAATTGATGAAGCTTTCATTACAGACAATACATTACAAATAATTGAAGCAAAGCATACAAAATCAGGAGATATTCCATCTATTGATGATATTAAAGATGGTTTTGTAAAAATGATTTTATTTTCTAATTTGGAAGAAGTTAAAGTAAATGACCAATTAGTAAATTTTATTCCTATTCTTAAGCTAACATCTAATTCTGAACTAAATCTTGAAAATTTATCAAAGTCAAAAATTGATTTATTGAAATTGTTAAAAGTTGAATCATCTTTAAATAATTTTAAAATTCTAATTAACGATACTTTTATTGAAAATTATTATATTTGAGAAATGTTAAATATTAAATAACAAAAATGATTACAAGAGAAAAAGAACACTATTTGCAGAAATAAAAGAAATTTTAGAATAAGAAAATTTTCATTAAATTTGGAAAAATGGAAAAAACTGAACATATAAATTATTGGATTGAATCAGCAATTTCAGATTTAGATGTAGCTGAAACACTGCTAATTACAGGTAAAAACCTTTGGTGCTTATTTATTTCTCATTTAATTATAGAAAAAGCATTGAAAGCTTATTATGTAAAGAATAATGACGAAACTCCACCAAAAATTCACAATCTCGTGAATTTAGCAATGAAAAGTAAAGTCAATTTAAGTGAAAATCAGTTAATTCTGCTTGATAGACTTAATGTATTTCAAATATCTGCAAGATATCCTGATTACAAGAACAAAATAAATAGTATATGCACCGATGATTTTACAAATAATATATTTAAACAAACAAAGGAGTTATTTGGATGGTTGATATCCCAGTTGAAATAAAAGACATAATTAGAATATTTTTAATAAAGCTAAAGGAATCTAATATCAATATTCAGAAAACAATATTATTTGGTTCTTATGCAAAATCAACAAATAATGAGTATAGTGATATAGACTTAGCTTTAATTTCAGATAATTTCTCTGGTAATCCGTATTTGGATAATGAAAAAATACGAAATGCAAAATTTGCTGCAAGCTATAATATTGATGCTCATACTTTTACAAAAAAAGAATTTGATGAAAGCAATTTATTTGTAAAAGAAATTTTAAAAAATGGAATCGAATTCGTAGAACAAATCTAATACCAAGTTGCTTTTAAAGATAAAATATGATTGTCTGTCATTCCGAAAC
>CAZCLJ010000186.1:0-9264 GCA_964499465.1 uncultured Hyphomicrobiales bacterium | reverse complement strand
TAAAAAAGTCAGAAAATCATCTTTTTAAAACTGTTGTTTTTAGAGTGGATTCATTAATAATTAATAATTAAAACTACTACTTACCTACAAAGGAATGAAAGCAAAATATTTAAAGTATCTGCTCCAAGTTCTGTAATACGTAATAAAACTACTACTTACCTATAAAGGAATTAAAACTGTAGGGAATGCAGATCTGCATTCCCTACATTATACCTATCATTTTTCTATAAAGGAATGATAACAAGGCATTGAGCGTTGTCGAAATGCCCGGTATTCTATCTGTAACTGAAATATTTTTTTATCTTTGAAAATATATTTGTATTTTATTATTAATTTTACTAAATTAACAAACAAAAAATGGCAATAAAATATGGAAAAAAAATCTGTTCTTATAGCAGCACTTTTGCACGATATAGGCAAGTTTTATGAAAAAACCGACCCGTTCCAAAGTATTGATGTAATAAATTTTAAATACGAACATTCTGCGTGGACTTCAAAGTTTTTTGAGGAATATGGGAGTTTACTTCATTGCAATGTAAATGATAGTTTATCGAATGATAAAACAGATAATATAAAAGGAATTGCGAGCTATCATCATAATCCATCGAATACATTTTTCCAAAAATTAATTAAAATTGCTGATTGTAATGCTTCAACAGAAAGAAGCAGTGATACTGAAAAGGAATATATCAGCGGTAAAACAAAGCACAAACTTCTTTTAGAAAGTATTTTTGATTATATTGATTTTGATAAAAAGAATCAAGAAAAGAAAAGAGCAGATTTCACATATAAAATCACACCACTTGCCTTAACAGAAGCAATAAATCCCAAAAAAAAGAATCAATCTGAAATTGAAAACGGCTTTCAAAAAGAATACAAACAGCATTTTAACACTTTTCTTGAAGAACTCGAAATACTAAAAAAAGACGAAAACTGGGATTTGTCATTACTACATTTGCTGGAAAAGTATCTTTGGTGCGTTCCGGCATCAGCTAAGCATAACGAAAAGCAGGATATTTCTCTTTTTGACCACTCCAGAGTAACAGCTTCCATAGCTTTATGTCTTTATGACTACCACAAAGATAAAAACGATTTTAATCCAAGCCATTTAGATAACACAGAAGAACAAAAATTCCTTTTAGTTCAGGGCGATTTTTCTGGAATTCAGAATTTTATTTTCGATATAAGTAAAGAAAATGCAGTAACAAATTTAAAAGCCCGTTCTTTCTATCTTCAAGTGCTTTCTGATGTGATTTGCAAATATATATGCGATGAACTTGATTTGCACGAAGTAAATATTCTTTATAATGGTGGCGGTAATTTCTATTTATTAATTCCTTCAACAAAGAAAGAAAAACTGCATAATTGTCAAAAACATATAACGAAAGTGCTTTTAAATGCTCACGAGGGAAATATATATCTTGCTTTGGGGGCATTACCTTTGAGTTTTAAAGATTTTAAAGAATTCAGTGAAAAATGGAAAGAAGTCAAAGACATAACGGATATACAAAAAATAAAGAAATTCACTGAAATTGATTTTGAAGGAGTTTTTGAGCCGCAGGAAACACTATACAGCAATAAACAGAATACTCCTTTTAATAAGAGTTTTCAAGATTTTGCTGAAATAATATTAAAAGCTGAACATATAAATTTCCAAAGAATTAAAGACAAAGAATTAAAGCATTTCTACAACAATTTAAATGATGTTTTCAATAGTTTTGGGTATAAAATTAATTTCGAGAAAAATTCAGATGGTCAAAATTTCAGTTTGAATAATACCGATTTCAAAGATTGCGTAGGTTTCAAATTTGCCGTAAACAAAGTTGATATGCGTAGTTTTATTGAAATAGCAGAACTTGCCAAAGGAGATAAAAAATTAGCTTTGCTTAAGATGGACGTGGATAATCTTGGGAAAATATTTATAAATGGTTTAAAAGATGATGAGCGAAGCATTTCAAGAATAGCAACACTAAGCAGAAGTTTACGAATATTCTTTGAAGGTTATATTAATTCTGTTATTGACGATACAATAGATAAAAACGGAAATCTTAAATACAAACACAATGGTAAAAGAACAATCTACGTAATTTATTCAGGTGGCGATGATACTATGCTAATTGGTTCATACAACAAAGTAATCGAATTAGCAAGTGATATAAAAGAATCATTTTCAAAATATGTTTGCAATAATCCACTTATTACTCTGACCGCATCTATTACAATAATTGATGAAAAATTTCCATTGCTTCAGGCAGCCCATATTGCTGAGGATAGTTTAAGCAAGGCAAAAAACAAAGACCCAAGGAAAAACAAAGTATCAATTTTCGGTGAAATCTTTAGTTGGGAAGAATTTGAGAAGATAATAGAAATAAAGGATTTATTAATTGATTTATTGGAAAATAATACTAATGATAAAAAAGAATCAAGAGCATTATTACAAAAAATAAATAATAGCACCAAAGGTTTTAAAAGAATAATGGAAGATACTTCAAAAGGTGTTTTGAATATAGAGAAAATATGGCGGTTCAGATATTATCTTCGTAATATGCAAAAGAAAAATGTTGATGAAAGAAATAAACTGATTAAGATTTATGAAGATATCGTAATGAATAATATGTTTGAAAATAAAAAAATTGAAAACATTATGATTTTACCAGTTGCTTGCAGATTGACAGAATTATTAACTAAAAATAGAAAGGGAAATAAATGAGTTACGAACAAGAAAGGGATTTAATACCAATTGGATTAGTATTTAACAGACCCCCTGAAAAAGACAATGAATTTATTGATTTGGTAAAGGATTACGTAGAAAAGAACAAATATGGAATAACTACATCTCAGTTAAGAAATATCTTTGCTAAAATCAAACCGATTGAGTATAAGAAAGAAAATCTGAGCGATATTAATTTGTTGCGAATAAAATTCGCTTATATAAGCGGAAGAAGCGATAAAAGAGAAATGAAAAATTTGTGCGGTTTCCTTGATAAATTAATTTCTGAAGTTAAAAATCAGGAAAATTGGAATCAGTTTAAAAATTTTTTTGAAGCTATAATAGCATACCATAAATATTTTGGAGGTAAATAAAATGAACAATCTTAAAGCAAAACTGTTTATTAAAGGTAAAATCAAAATACTAACCGGATTACACATCGGTGGCTCTTCAACAGCTTTAGATATTGGTGGTATAGATTCAAACATAATCAAAACTTCTGCCGGTGTTCCTTTTATACCGGGCAGTTCATTAAAAGGGAAAATGCGAGCACTCTATGGTATTTCTAAAGGTTACTCTGATATAAAAAACGATGATAAAGAAATGAAAAAAGTGTTCGGAGAAGGAGCTACCGAACATTCTGAAAGAACCCGTTTAATCGTCAGAGATTCCTTCCTTGATATTGTTGATTTTAATAGCAGAAAAAACAGCGATTTCTCTGAACTCGAACTTCAATATACTGAAGGCAAATGGGAAAATACTATTAATAGAGTTGATTCTACTGCTAATCCAAGACAATTGGAAAGAATACCAGCAGGCGCTATTTTCGATTTCGAATTTGTTTATAGCATTTTCAATGAGCAGGATGTCGAAAACCTTAACATTTTACTTACTTCTATGCGGTTGCTTCAAGATGATTATCTTGGTGGTAGCGGTTCAAGAGGTTATGGTAAAATTGAATTTTCCTGTTTTGAAAAAACAAAATTCAAAACTACAAATGAATATGAAAAAGAAAATATTGCTATTGAAACAAAAAACCTTATAAATTTAAAATCTAATAATCAAGAACTTTTTAAAGAACTAAAAGAAGTTATAAAATGAAATGGAAATTAAAGATTACAACTTTAACACCTGTTCATATTGGCTCCGGTGAGGTTTATTCGCCTTATACTGACTATATTCTTGATAATGGTTTTGTAAATTTAATTGATAAATCTAAATTAGATACTCTTTTTATTGAAAAACCAGAATTAATCAATATTTTTATCTCGGGAATTAAAAGCGATTTCAATAATCGAAATGATAAATATACTTTGAACAAAATGTTCAAAAAATTCAATATTGATTACAAAAAGTATATAAATAAGAAATTGCAGGTTACTGGAGATATACGAAATACTGAAATAAAAAGATTTGTTCAAAGTGCAGGAAAACCTTTTATTCCGGGCAGTTCTTTAAAAGGAGCTATTAGAACAGCAATTGTTTTTTATTTAATTGAAAATAATTATAATAATTCTTTAAACATAATTAAGCAAAATATTAATAAGTTAAGCAATAATTCAGAAAAGAATCTTGTTAATAGCATTAAAAGCATTGATAACCAGTTGCTTATTATTGATGACAGGGTAAAAAAGATTAAAGAAAATTTTATGAGTTATATCAGAATTACTGATTCTGATTTTTGCAATGATAATAATCTGGTCATTAATCTTTGCAAACGATATTCTTTAAAAAAGAAGACTTCTGCTATTCCAATAGTTTTAGAATCGTTAAAAGAGAAAACCACTACCAATTCAACCTTTACCTTCAAAATTCCTTTCAAAAATAATATGAAATTTCCTTTGATTGAAAGCGAAGAACATTCCATTCAAAAGATTTTTGAAATGATTAATAATTTTTCCTTAAAATTTATTGATAATGAATTTGAATTTCTTGATAAATATGAAAATGATGATTTAAACATTATTTATAATTTTTATAATGATTTGGAAAATGATATTGAAGATTCAAATAATAAATGTGCTTATCTAAGGATTGGACAGGGAAAAACTGTTTTCGACAATACTATATTAACCCTGTTCGATAATGAACAGTTTAAAAAGATTTACAATGCAAAAACTGATGACAGAAATTTTTCAAAAAATGCTTTTCAACTAAAAAAAGTTGCCAGAGGTAGAGAAATTTCTAATGTTGATTTTTTTCCATCAACAAGAACAACAACAACAAGAAAAGAATTGCCTGAAAATGTTTTAGGTTGGATAAAAATTGAAGTGGAGTAATTATGCACTTATATAAATTAATTCCGAATAAATATGCAAAATTCAGAGTTGGAAAAACAAGTTGGTTCGATAGCGATTTTTTAATGCATTCCGATACGCTTTTTGCTGCTATTGTAAATAATTATGTTCTTTTGTATGGCACTGAAAAATTAGATTTGTTCATTGATGAATTTCTAAATAATCAAATCAAAGTATCATCTGTTTTTTATACTATTGATATTTTCAAAAAACAAGCAAAAAACGAAGTATTTCAAAAGTCAATCAACTTTTTTCCGAAACCATTTATAAAGACGCAGCCAAAAAACAAAACCAATGATGATGAAAATATATCTAAAAAGAAAATCAAGCAATTAAACTTTATTTCTGAAGGAGTTTTAAAAGAAATCCTTGAAAGATATGACAAAGAATCAAATACTTCTGATGTTGATTTAATAATTGGTAAAAAATTTATTTCAGATGAATTCTGCTGTTTGCCGAGTGAATTGGAAACTGATATGAAGCAGAATTTTAAAGGAATCGTTGTTGAAACCAAAAATGAAATTGACAGAGAAAATTCAATGGTTGCACAAACAGATTCAGAGCAGGGTAAACTTTTCAGCGAAATTGATTTAATCATCAATCAGATAGAAGAAAAAGACATAATAATTAAACCCAATATGTTTTTCCTTTCTGAAATCAATTCAGATTTTGAAACGCAGTTTAATGCTTCTGTCAGATTGATGTGCGATGAAGGACTTGGCGGAGAACGTAGTTTTGGTAAAGGAAGTTTTAAAAATATAGAAATCTCTGAATTCAAATTCGAAGCAAATAAAGATATTTTCGTTAGCTTTTCTTTAATCAGCCCTTCGGAAGAAGACATAAAGCATTTAAATGATTCCCTGATTTCCTATAATTCAATATTGCGTGGTGGCTGGACTTACTCTTATCCTCATAACAGAATTAGAATGATTAGCGAAGGTGCTGTGTTTAATAGCAAAATTTCTGGAAACATCCCTGAAGTTCAACCAAAAGGTTTCGAACAGCACAAAATCTTTAAATATGGAAAAGGAATTTTTCTATGAAAAGAATTCTTATTGCAAATCTTGGGACATCGGATTTCAACTATAAAGGCGGAACATTAAAAAACAATAATTTACTGAACCAGTTTCCAAATAAAAATTTTGTAGAAATTCTTAAAGAAGTAAATGAAAATTATGAGAAACATAAAGAATTCATAAAATTACCCATTCTTGAAGAATTGTTTACTGAACTTTTGCCTACAGACGTTATCCTTGTTTATACTAAACAAAATCCAACAAATGAAAAAGATACTTTTGAATTGTTGGAATTAGCAATGAAATATTTTAAAAATAAAAATAAATTTAAATTTATTGAATGGGAATATTCAAAAAATCCTACAGATTTTAAAGAATTAAATAATTTTTACAGAAAAAGGGTTAAAAAGGATTTACTAAATTCTATAAATGAAATTGAAAAAATCAACATTAGTACGACCGCAGGAACGCCTCAAATGAACGATGTTTTGAAAATTGTTTGTTTTGATTTAATTCCGAAAGAACTTCTTAATTGCTATCAGGTTATTGAATCAGAAACGGGAAAATCAAAATTATCAAAGAATACTACTTTAAATTTTATCAATGGAATTATTATTAAATCTACTTGGAAGACTCTTGGTAATAATTATGATTTTAAATCATTATCTGAATTGGCAAACAAATGGGCTGACTCTATCACTTATACTCACGAGCAAAAGAATATTCTTATTCATCTTTCTAATTATTGCAATTCTTTAATGTATTTTGATTTCTATTCAGCAAGGAAAATAAAGAATGAATATTTATTAGAATTAAGTCTTTCTGAAGACCTCCTTTCTTTTGAGCCGGAACAGGACAAATGGAAGCTCATTCATTTCATTGACACGCTCGAAGTTTTCATTAATCTTGAAAAATGGATTGACTTTGCAGCACGCAACTATGCTTTCAGTGAATTCTTATCTTCATTCCTGCTTAACAAACTATTCCAAAATAAATTTCAATTTTCCATTCAAAATGATAAAGGAAGACCCACTGAAGAATTTATAGAATTTGCAAATAAGAATAACGAACTTATAGAATTTTTAACAGAAAAATTCAATAAAGCACCAGAGATTTCCAAAGACAGAGAATTAAGCTATCCAATTAAATGCTATACTTACGAATTCTATTCTGAAAATAATACTATTTCTGCAATTTTAAAATGCTTTGCAGATTTTAATACTGAATTCAGGAATAAATCTCATATAGCTCACGGCTTTGGAACTATAACAAAAGAAGATTTCGATAAACATTTAAAAGTTGAGTTTTATAAAGAATTAAGAAAAGAAATAGATAATACTTCATCTGGAAACAAATTTGAATTGATAAGAGATGAATTATTGAAATTTTTGTAAAAAAAAAAGATGAACTCCACCTTGAAGGTGGAGTTCATCTGAAACACAGTCATTTTAACAGATGTCAGAATCCATTTTAAAATTGCTTTTTGTCATTATAATTTGTTATATAAGTTATTGGTTATTAGTTATTGGGTTATTTTTCTTTTACTAATGACCGATAGCTGATAGCCGATAGCTGATAGCAAATCAATGTCGTCTATGCTTAATGAAGTAAAAATACCAGCAGTTCGACGACAAATTTAAAATTTTATAACTTCTTTTGTTCTTTGATAATTAAATAAATTATTGTATTTTTGAAAAGGATTTTTGTGATAATAATTATTTATTAACTATTGAGATTAGTTCTTTGTCATTGCGGATTTACTACTTACCTATGAGGAATTGAAACAAATTAGGAGGAAATATAAAATAAAAAATATTATTAATTTACTACTTACCTATGAGGAATTGAAACTATAATATACTGAAAGGATAATTTAAAATGGAAGACAATTTACTACTTACCTATGAGGAATTGAAACAGAGATAAAAACTTTAAATCACAACAACAAATAGTTGAATTTACTACTTACCTATGAGGAATTGAAACTATATATCGTGAAAACGAAACCAGCCCTGAATATTATATTTACTACTTACCTATGAGGAATTGAAACCTTACAGAACCATAACCACCAACATTATGAAGCATATTTACTACTTACCTATGAGGAATTGAAACAGGATTGAATGTGTTTGTTCAGTAGATAACTGGCAATATTTACTACTTACCTATGAGGAATTGAAACTCCTTTGTATGAACCAAATTTTGAACCAGTAGAATGTAATTTACTACTTACCTATGAGGAATTGAAACATATTAGTTTCAATCTTGTCGGGTATTTCAAAGTTATATTTACTACTTACCTATGAGGAATTGAAACGTAGTCTTGCACCTTCTTTAAAGCACCAATACTGACATTTACTACTTACCTATGAGGAATTGAAACTCCAGTATAATAGCAATTAAACTTTGCCAAGCATCCATTTACTACTTACCTATGAGGAATTGAAACTAAATTCCAGTGCATTTTCATCTTCATTCACTACAAGATTTACTACTTACCTATGAGGAATTGAAACACGAAAATTCTTCATTCAAAGACGTTCTTGAAAGCATTTACTACTTACCTATGAGGAATTGAAACTTATTATCTAAATTCGATTCTTCTATTTGTGAATTTATTTACTACTTACCTATGAGGAATTGAAACGTCAATACAAACGTTACGTTCAATTTACAACAACTTTGATTTACTACTTACCTATGAGGAATTGAAACGCTTCCCAAGTCCCAGAATCATTTCTTAATGTTTGTCCAATTTACTACTTACCTATGAGGAATTGAAACTATCTTCTGGAAGTTCAACTTCCGTTACATATTGATATTTACTACTTACCTATGAGGAATTGAAACCTTTTAAAACTTGCTTCATAAATCCCAGCCGAGCCAGATTTACTACTTACCTATGAGGAATTGAAACATTGCAAGCCAGCTGTGCCATCGACTTCAATACCACATTTACTACTTACCTATGAGGAATTGAAACCCAGATGATGTATTAAAACCAATAGTTCTAACCCAGATTTACTACTTACCTATGAGGAATTGAAACACATATATTGAAGACGACCCAACCTAATGGAAAAAAATTTACTACTTACCTATGAGGAATTGAAACTGACAATGAAATTATACCACCGTTACAGCCCAATTATTTACTACTTACCTATGAGGAATTGAAACATAATAACGGAAGTTCCGTAAAAAATCAAGTAAAAAACAGCACTAACCCGTTGCAATA
>CAZCLJ010000185.1:0-9279 GCA_964499465.1 uncultured Hyphomicrobiales bacterium | reverse complement strand
TTTGAGATTCTTCACTTCGTTCAGAATGACAACTTTTCAGGGTAATTTGCGAAATCATTCTTTATGAGGCGAATCTCCTAACTCCTTTATTTTCGTTATGGGGTCAGGAGTTCTGAATCTCAGAATCTAAATATAATTAGCTCCTTCTTCAATCTGTTTAAAAACAATGCAAAATTTTTTCAGAAATTTAATTTGTTTTTTGTATTTTAATTTAGAGTAAAATGTGATTTAGTTAATTAAATAATTTGTTTAGACATCTATGGAAATTGATAAAATAAATAAGATACAGGAGAATTTAAAGGGATTTTTTTTGACTGGAACAACAAAGAAAATTACTTTCAGAATTGCTATGCTACTGAAATTACGCCAAGTAATTATAGATAATGAAAGTTTAATTTTAAAAGCACTGAAAGACGATTTGAACAAAAGCGAGTTTGAAGCATATTCAAGCGAAATTGGATTTGTAATAAAGGAAATTGATCTTGCCTTAAAGCATATAGAAAAATGGAACAAACCGCAAAAAGTGAAAACCTCATTAATCAATAAGCCCGGACGCAGCTATTTTGTCTATGAACCTTTCGGAACTGCACTTATTATAAGTCCCTGGAATTATCCTTTCGGATTGCTTCTTTCGCCACTTGTCGGAGCGATTGCCGCAGGAAATTGTATTTTGCTGAAACCATCGGAAATTTCTCAAAACACGAGTTCACTTATTGCAAAGCTGCTAAACGAAAATTTTTCAGAAAACTACTTAAGAGTGATTGAAGGCGATGCTAAGGTAACGCAGAAATTGATTAATCCTTTAACCGACTACATTTTCTTTACAGGCAGCACAGAAGTAGGAAAAATTATAATGAAAAAAGCTGCAGAATATCTAATACCCATTACGCTTGAACTTGGTGGTAAAAATCCCTGCATTGTAGATAAAGATGCTGATTTGGAAATTAGTGCAAAACGAATTGCATGGGGAAAGTTCTTTAATAGCGGACAAACCTGTATTGCTCCTGATTTTCTACTGTTACATAAAGACATTAAAGATGATTTTATTAAAATTTTTAAACAGACTATTACAAAGTTTTATGGTGAAAATTTATTAGAAAATAAAAATCTGCCTAATGTAATAAATGAAAAGCATTTCGACAGATTGATTAAACTGCTTTCTGAAGGAAAAATTGAAATAGGCGGTCAGCACAGCAGAGAAAAACTATTTATAGCACCAACTTTAATAAGTGAAATAAATGAAAACTCAGAAATAATGAAAAACGAAATTTTCGGTCCACTCCTCCCTATCCTCTCATTTGAAAATCTTGATGATGAAATAAAAAAAATACAAGCGAAACCTAAGCCCTTGGCAATTTATTACTTTTCGAAAAACAAAAGCAAACAGGAAAAAATAATTAATAGCACTCATTCTGGTGGAGTTTGCATAAATGGAACAATTAACTATATAATTTCAAATGAACTGCCTTTTGGTGGTGTTGGACAAAGCGGTTTTGGCAAATATCACGGAAAAGCAAGTTTTGAATCTTTTTGCAATAAAAAAGCAATTTTAAAGAAAAGTTTTCATTTTGACCAAAAATATATGTATCCGCCAAATAAATTGTCTTTCAATGTATTTAAAAAAGCAGTGAAATTTTTATATTAACATAAATCGGAGCAAAAAATGAATAATTCAAGCATAAGAAAAGATAAGAAAGTCATCGTAATTGGTGCCGGACTTGGAGGTATTTCAGCAGCAATAATGCTAAAAATTGCCGGATACGATGTTGAGGTTTTTGAGAAAAATGAAAAAATCGGTGGAAAGCTTAATTTTATTAATGAAAAGGGATATGTTTTCGATTTAGGTCCTTCTATTCTCACTCTGCCTCAGTATTTCAAAAGCTTGTTTGATGCAGCCTGGAAAGATATTAATGATTATATTAAGATGCAAAAAGTTAGACCACACTGGCGAAATTTCTTTGAAGACGGAACAGTAGTTGACCTCGACCCGGATATGGATTTTATGAAAAGAGAGCTTGGCAAGTTAGGAAAAGATACATACCAGCAGTTTAGAGCATTTTTGGGTTATTCTGAAAAGCAATACGACATTTTAGCAGATGGCTATTTCGATAATGGACTGGACAAAACTACTGATTTCATGAAATTCTATGACTTTTCCTCTGTTTTCAAAATTGATTTTTTCAGAACAATGCACAAAAGTGTTGCTAAATATATTAAAAGCCCGCATCTCGTTGATATTATGGATTATTTTATAAAATATGTTGGCTCATCTGCTTATTCTGCTCCCGGTTTTATGAATCTTATGCCAACAATCCAGTTCCGTTACGATTTGTGGTATGTTCCCGGCGGTATGTATAATATTGCGCTCGGTTTCCTCAAACTTATGGAAGAACTTGGAATAAAAATAAATTACAACAGCGAAGTTGAAGAAATACTGAAAGAAGGCAATCGGGTTATTGCAATTCGTGCAAATGAACAAATTCACAAAGCTGATATTATTGTTTCAAATATGGAGGTCATTCCAACTTATAAAACTTTATTGAACGAAAGCGAGCCGTTTTTGAATAAACTTTCACGTTTCGAACCCGCCTGCTCCGGCCTGGTTTTAGATTTAGGGCTTGACATTCAGTATCCGCAACTTGCTCACCACAATTTCCTTTACTCTACTAATCAATCCCATCACTTTAAAACTGTTTTCAAGGACAGGAAGCTTCCGCCAGACCCAACTATTTATCTTGTAGATGCTTCAAAATCCGACCCGAGCGTAGCGCCACCAAACTGCTCCGGCTTAAAGGTTCTTCCTCACATTCCTTATATAAATGAAGAAAATCCGCTCTCACAAGAGGATTACATTAAATATAAGGAAGTTGTGCTGGATAAGTTAGAAAGAACGGGATTGAAAGATATACGCAAACACATAGTTTATGAGCATTTGCTTACTCCTCTTGATATTCGCCGAATGTATAAATCAAATGGCGGTTCAATATACGGCGTTGTTTCGGATTTATGGAAAAATTTCAGCTTTAAGCATCCAAAACAAAGCAAAAAATACAAAAATCTTTATTTTACTGGCGGTTCTGTAAATCCCGGTGGTGGTATGCCAATGGTTTTGCTATGCGGTCAAAATGTTTGCAAGTTGATTTTGCAAAATGAAAAAGAAAATAATGGAAACAAGTGAAATCATTCTTTCCTTAACCGCAATAATTCTGCTTTTAAGCGGCTTTTTGTTTATGTATAAAATTCCGCTTAGTTTTGTAAAAAAAGGAAAAAGAGAGTTACCCAGCATAGCCATAATTATACCGGCAAGAAACGAAGAAAGTAATATTTCATTCTTATTAGATTCAATCAAGAGACAGGGATTCAAAGTAGATGAGTTAATCGTAGTTAATGATGCCTCAACTGATAAAACAAAGGAAATTTCTTTGGAAAAAGGGGCTTTTGTTCTTGATTCTGAAGCCCTGCCAAATGATTGGCTGGGAAAACCCTGGGCTTGCTATCAGGGAGCTAATTATGCAAAAAGCGATGTTTTCATTTTCCTTGATGCTGATGTCTGGTTCGAGCGTGATGGATTGCAGAAAATTGTTGATACTTATGCTCACTTTTCAAATAATTTTAAGGAAGAAATTATTCTTTCAGTCGCACCTTTTCACAAAGTAAAAAAATTCTACGAAGATTTTTCTGCAATATTCAATTTAATAATGCTTGGCTCAATGAATGCTTTTACTCCTTTTCCCAAAAAGAAAGTGAGCGGTTTGTTCGGGCAAAGTTTAATTCTTTCGCGAAAAGCATATTTCAGTGTTGACGGGCATAAGAAAGTAAAAAACAGAATACTCGAAAATATGTATCTTGCAAAAATATTTAGTGAAAAGGGAATGAAATTAATCTGCTTCGGAGGAAAAGGAACAATTTCATTTAGAATGTATCCGAATGGTTTGCTGGAGCTAATAAATGGCTGGTCAAAAGCTTATGCATCAGGAGCAACTCAAACTGCATTTTCCACCCTTTTTAATATTATTTTATGGATTAGCGGCGGATTCCTGACTTCAATTCTTTTTGTAAATAGTATTATCGTTCAAAAAAATGTAGTATTATGGCTTGCTATTTACTTTTCCTTTGCAGTTCAGCTTTTTTATTTTTTAAGGAAGATTGGCTCTTTCAAAATTGTTTCATCAGTTTTTTATCCAATGCATTTGATTTTTTTCTGCTTGATTTTCATTCGCTCATTTTATTTAAAAGCATTTAATAAAAAAATTAATTGGAAAATGCGTGAAGTATAAAAATTAATTTTCCTTTTATTTTTTTCCTTAAATTTGCAAAAATATTATTAAACATTGAAATGATATGAACCAATTAATACTCGGCGATAACCTTGAAATAATGAGAAAGATGGAATCCGATTCCATTGATTTGATTTATCTTGACCCACCTTTCTTTTCAAATAGAAATTACGAAGTAATCTGGGGCGATAAAGGTGAAATAAGAAGTTTTGAAGACAGATGGAGCGGCGGAATTGACCATTACATTGCCTGGCTTTATGAAAGAGTAGTAGAAATGCACCGTCTCTTGAAACCAACTGGAAGTATATTTTTACATTGCGACTGGCACGCTGATGCTTACATTAGAGTTTATATTTTAGATAAAATTTTTGGCGAAAGCAATTTTAGAAACCATATAATCTGGCAAAGAACAAGAAATCCAAAAGGTTCTCAATTTGAAAAAAAGAATCTTGGTATTGCAACAGACACAATTTATTGGTATTCCAAAAGCAATAATTATTTCTTCGATGAAAAAGCAGCAAGAGAGCAACTTCAAAATGGCGAACTTGCCAAGAAATATCCTTATTTTGATGAAAAGGGAAGGTACTACCAAGGACCGATTATAAGAGGTGCTTCTATGGGAGCTCGCCCTAATTTAGTCTATGAATATAAAGGTTTCACTCCAAAAGAATATGGCTGGCGAATGACGAAAGAAAAGCTTACCGAATTAGATAAAAATGGTGATTTGGGCTGGTCAAGCAATAAAATGCCATTTAGAAAGCTACGCCCAGTCAATGACAAGGGCAACCCGATTTATAATTTTTGGAATGATATTAACAGAATTTATTCTAATAGCAGCGAAAGCATTGGCTATCCAACTCAAAAGCCAGAAAAACTTTTAGAAAGAATTATAATTTTAACATCTAAAGAAAACGATACCGTGCTTGACCCATTCCTCGGCGGTGGAACTACAGTTGTTGTTGCGGACAAACTCAACAGAAATTGGATTGGAATAGACCAGTCAGTTCAAGCTGTGAAGGTTTCTGAATTGAGATTGAATAAGCAACAAAATATGTTTTCCAAGCCATTTTCAGTTCAACTCCATAAATACGATTATGATAAGCTATTCAATCAAAATCCTTTTGAATTTGAAAAGTGGGTCGTTGAAATGTTTGGTGCTGTTCCGAATATAAAGCAGAGAAGCGATAGCGGTTTTGATGGCAAAACAAGAGACGGAGTTCCTATTCAGGTGAAGCAATCGGAAGCTGTTGGAAAAAATGTCGTAAAGAACTTTTATTCATCTTGCGTAATCAATGAAAAGCAAATTACAGAAAGGCAAAAATCAAAAGAAGAGCCAATCGGCTATATTATCGCTTTTAGCTTTGGAACTGGTGCAGTTCAAGAAGTTGCAAAGCTGAAAAATCAGGAAAATGTTATAATCAAATTAGTAAAAGTGGAGGAAATTGTTCCTATTGCAAAGAAGCCCAAATTAACTGTGAAATTTGAAGATAAAGGTGCAGATGCAAAGGGTTTAAGAGAAATTGCTTTTTTTGCAGAAGCAGAGAGCGATTCAGGAATTGAGTTCTTTGCATTTGATTTCGATTATGACGAAGAAACAAGCATATTTTCTGCTGAGAAAATGCTGAACAAAGACGGCATTTCAGCTAATAAATTTAAAGCCGGTCATCACTCAGTTGCAGTAAAAGTAGTTGACAATGAGGGTTTAGAAGCACTTGAAGTAATAAAATTGAATATAAACGGCGGAGTGAAAAGGGATGAGTGAGCGGGATAATTCACTTTTTTATTTTTTCCAACTCCTTCCCAAATTGTATTTGAGAAGGTTACTTTCTTTAAAGCTGTGCTTTTAATTTTTTTCCTAATTAAATTATAATACTATCACAGAAAATATTCTACAAATAGAATATGTTGTTATCAAATAAGAAAAGTATAACTTTTTTGAAAATCTCCTTCCCAAATACAATTTGGGAAGGAGAAGAAATGAACTGAAATATTTTGATTGGAACGATGAAAAAAATGTTTAAATACATAGACCAAGAGGAAAAAGAAATCATCGAATCTTTATATTCAGAAGAATGGATTTCAGATTTTGATGAATCTACCAAAAAAATGTATGAAGAATATGCAAAGCTAAACCGACCAAATACAAAACAAATTAGTGTTAAAGTATCTGAAAGAGATTATCAAAAGATTCAGGCAAAAGCGTTAGAAGAAGGAATTTCATATCAGGCAATAGTTTCGATGCTGATTCATAAATTTAATGAAGGAAAAATCGCAATTACTTCTTAAAAAAAGTCTGATTTACCATTTTCCTAGTGTAATTATTTATTGAAAACCTGATAAACATTTCTTGTCATTCCGAAACGAAGTGAGGAATCTCAAGTTTCGTGGTAGCAATGACTTGTGAGATTTCTCACTTCGTTTCGAAATGACACAATATAATAAGTCTTTTAACGAATTACAACACTAGTTATACAAGAAGCATTTTAAATTGATTTTTATATTTAGCTGTCCTACATCTCGAAGATGCAGGACAGCTATATTTTATGTCCCATTTTTCTTATTCAACTATCAGTTTTTGGGTCTGAACTATTCCTTTTCCGCTAAGCATCCTTATGAAATAAACTCCGGAAGTTAATTTATTGGTTTTTAATGAAATTGTATAAGTTCCTTCGTTCAAGTCATCATAAAGAACTGTTTCAATTTCATTTCCAAACAGGTTAAAAATTGATAATTTTATATGAGAGTATTCAGGAATATCAATTTTAATATTTGTAGCTGAAGAGCTTGGATTTGGCTGAGGTGGATATAAAGAATACTGCAATTTTGAAGAAGGAGCAACTGAAGAAGATTCACTGAAATAAAATGAAAAGCATCCTTCTGGAGCAACTATTGGCTTCCTCACAGTTTTTCCGTTATTGCTTGTTACTTCAAGATAATAATAAATTGTATCTACATCAGTAAAGTTATTAGCAGAAATAAAATTTGAATAAAGAGTGTCATTTAAATCTAAATTTAGAGTATTCCACTCCCCATTAAAATTCTTTTTCCATTTGCAAACAGCTGTTTTTATTCCGCTTCTATTCATTAGCTTAGCAATAACAGGGTATTCACTTTCGAGTTTTTGAAAACCAGTGATTGAAGGGTGCCAAATCCGAATTGGATTATCCGCCGGAATCTGCATTGTAATGCAGTGGATTGCTCCACCCATCGGTGTAAGCGTTCTTGAGTCAATACCTACAATATTATAACCCGGGAAATAACTCTTTAAAAGTTCTATTGCTTCATTATCTCCACTTTTATTACCATTTGTTTCATTTGAATAGATTGGAACTAAAAAGGATTTATTTACAATGAGTCCGTTAATATAATTACGCGGGTCTTGACTAAATCGAAAGCAGTCTGTTGCATTATACTTGCCATTGTTAGAAGTGGGAACAGGCATTTTCAAAATGTTGTAACCTCTATTGTAGCTTGATTTTAATTTTGAAATAGTATTTTGATTGGATTGGACAATATTGTAGTCGTAAAAATTGCTGTTATTAAATACATCTGGAAATTCCGGAGTAATCAAAGTTTCATCATTTATAAATTTTAAATAAAGGTCAATATGCCCTGTTCCGCCATCGCACCAGAGTTTTGGTAAAATAGTAGTACTATCTGCCCTTAAATATTGCTTCATATCAGAATCAACCTGTGAGGTTGACATTGGTTCTCTATAAGAAAAATCAATATTTCCGCTATCATCAATAAAAATCGGTCCTTCACTGTCTTCATTGCTTTCGTAAATCACATCACTATAAAAATTCCGTCCCCAGCTATCATTCATATAATTGCCACCTTCAGTTTCAACGTTTGAATGGAAAATTGGAATATTAAGCTGACCAGCAAGAAAAGTTGGAAATCCATTGTCTATTACTCTATCTGGATAATAAGTCATATCAACAAATGCTAAACTGTCTTGGTTACCATAATAAATGCCGTAAGGTCCGAAATCTCTCATCCAGAAAGCATTTTCGCCATTTGGGTCATGGAAAAAACGGTAATTAAAAAGTGGAGTTCCACGGCTGTTCATCCATTCTTTCAAATCAGTTGTATCTTCAGGAGAAGATAATCTAATCCAAACTTCACATTCCTGCTGAATTGCATTTGCAAGGTTAGCCCAAACTTCCGGATAAGGACTATCTTCAAAAAGGTCTATTACATAACCAGCTATTTCTTTTAAATAAGTTGTATCTTGAGTCCAAAGCATTCCAATACCCGGAAGAATTACATCAAGCCAATCACCATTTTCATCAAAAGCGTAAGAAGGCCAGGAAATCAGTACTGCCTGCGACTCATCGAACTCCGCAGGAACGATAATATCTGAAACAGGGACATCGCTTTCTATTTTGTCCTTTTTTTTTAATGGCTCATCTACTTTTTTGTTATACTGCTTTATTGCTTTTTCTTTTATTTCATTTTTTTCATATACTTTCTTTGCGTTCATCTTCTTAAATGAATCAGCAGGAAGTTTACTCATTTTTGCTCTAGCTTTTTCTTTAGCTGTTTTGGCAACACTGGTATCAATGCTGTAAGATATTGAAATTGATAAAAACAAACAAATTATTATTATAAATACTTTTTTCATAAAATCCTTTAAAAAATCAAAATTCATTCTTTACAAATCATAAGACACATTAAATTCAAAAAAGTTTACAATAATAATATATTTTTTATTTTATTTGCTAAAATTCATTAATTATTTTTGCAATGATTTAATAAGAGTTATAAAATTTTATCTATACTTGTTTTTCTGGACTATGCCAGAATCCATCTTGATTTTTGGCAATTAGTAAAAAGAACTAACCTATATTATTCATAAATTTAAAAAAAATTCAGTAGTTATTGATTATAAATGGTTTGCTTAATATTATATAAAACACTAAGTTTTTTCTCTAATTTTTATTAACTCAACTTTCCTAGTAGATAAAATGAAGTAAATATAGAGTAGTAGTGATTTATA
>CAZCLJ010000184.1:0-9285 GCA_964499465.1 uncultured Hyphomicrobiales bacterium | reverse complement strand
AACTAAAATACTTTAATTTCTTCAAATGATAGATATATGAAAAATCAAAGTCAAAGCCAATGACTTCTATTCCAATAATGTTTTCTGGTAAATTCCTTAATATTGTATTTTCAGAAATAATGCAACCTAATGCTGAATTTATAACAATATAAGTAGCATTTTGTTCTATAATCTTTCTAATTATTTTATTATCAAAATTATCTGTAATAACAAAACTTAAAATTTCCTTTTTTTTATTATTTAAACTGATAATTGTCGATATATAGTAATTATCTTCTTTATATATTATTTTTTCATTCATAATACTACCTTTAATTTATTTTGGAGGATGAATACCATATTGATTCCAATACTTTTGAGAAATTGAATTAATTTTATTATCTAAATACTTTATACCTCTAAGTGTATTTATTCTTTTCTGCTCAGCAACACGACGGACATTTTTGCCACCTGATACTTCTTTTATTATTGCTTTTGATGCATTTTCTGGTGTTACTTTACCACTTTTTATATGTTGATTAATTCTTTTTTCAACATTTCCAGATTCACCTACATAAGTATTGCCAGATTTTGCAGTAAATTCATAAATTCCCTCGGTTGCTTTTTTTGTATCGGATGCTTTTTCTGCAACTTTTGCTGCTTTTACTGCATCATCTGCTTTTGATGCTGCTCTAAATGCTATTCCACCTCCAGTTGCAAAAGGAGTTGCAGCACAAGCTACATCAGAACCTAATGCGCCAATTTGTGTCCAAGTTACACCTTCACCACTAAATAAGCTTTTACCAATATCATATACATCATATAGAATAAATCCAACATCAAGCACAACATCAATAGCTTCGCCATCTGCATCCTTTGCAATAACTGGATTATTTCCTGCATACTGATACGGTGTGAGCGAATAATACTTCTCCCACAGCGGGTCTATGCTGGTAAACCTACCTATCTCGTCATCGTACTTTCTTACACCGTGGTCGGCGTAATTGCTTTCTTTGTCTTTTTCCTTTCCGATGAATTTGGTGCGGTTTATGTCTGTTGAATTCAAAACTGCACCAAACGGAGCATAATCAAACTGCTTTACGATTGTTGCAGGTTGATTATTTTCTTCACGCAGCACAGTTCTAACATTCCCCAAATGGTCATTGATATTATAATATTTTTTCCAAGTACCACCTTCACTTTGATCATACTTATACGTCAGATTAATATTCGAACCATTCCCGTAAGTATTGTATTCTGCATTCCACATCAGCACCGTTCTTGGTCCATCGCTCGTTATATTTGCAGTTCCACCACCAACACAATTAATTGATTGCACAGCCGGTTCATATTCTGCACCGTAATATACGGCAAATTGTTCATTATTCCAACCTAAAAGATAATAAGCGCGTGGGAAAAATTGTGAAATCGGACCTTTTGCAGCCATAATTCCCGGAGCGGAAACATAATTAGCAGCTCTTTCATACATACGTTTTTGCTCGCGTTCGTTCATCGGGTTGTATTTATAGTGCCATTCAGTCAATTCTTCTACTTTCGGGGCTATTTCGCAACTATTGCTTTCCTGGTCAAAGTAATTAGCAACAAGGTATCGCTCGGGTAGCACTCTTGTATCGTATTTAAAATCTTCGTATTTTGCATCCCATTTTTCAGCTTGATTGAGCCAGTTTTTCCAGGAAGTAATTAATGCACCATTAGGATTGTAGTTATAACAATCGTAAGAGTCAAAGAAATAAAGAGGAGGATTGATACCCAATACTTTTTGCCCTTTTTGATAAGAAGTTAAACTATTATTTCCATTGGAATAAGAATATAAATCTAAACTAGTACCACCTTTATTTACAAATTGTCTATTTCCAATTTTATCATAAACAAATTCATTGTAAATATTATCAGAAAAATTATGCCAAACACTTAATCTACTTAAAGAATCATAATCAAAAGCTTGGTAGAATATTGATTTATTATTTTGGTAAGAATCTTCATATTTAATTAAACCAGAACCAAATTTACAAAAGGAAAGTTGATTACTAAATATTATACTCTGATGATTTCCATAGTATGCAACAATATTATCTACCCATAACCTTTCATTAAATTCATAATCAACATTAACATCAATTTGAGGATATGCCATACTTTCAATTAGGTCACGGCTATTATAAGTATAATTAATATCATTAATTGGAACACCTTTGATTGCATTTGGATTATTTAAATTTGTTGCAGTTGTAACAATATCAGCAAAAGGATACTTAGGAACATCCGGCTGCCACGACCCATTATCAGTATCAATACATAAACCTTTTTGAGCATTTTCATCATCTAATAATTCAGTCCAAACTTTGTCAATACGTGCAGCATCGTCATAGCTATAATAGGTAATATAGGAACGAATTGGGTCAATTGTTTGCACAGATGTAACAAGATTCATTGAATTGTAGGTATAATAAACAGCGTCGTAACCAAGATTATCAGTATATCTCATTAGAGCTTCGATTCTGCCGCGTTCGTCATAGCTAAATACCATATAATTATATGGCTGGGTTCCAGTTTCGCGGTAAGCAATAGCAGAAATTTTTCCTTTAAGGTTTCTAACTTCGCCGAGAGGAGCCATAGCGTTCCAATCTTCAGCTTCAAATTCTTTCCATATAGTTCCTCTATGGCCTGTACCGTAACCCTCTGGAATAGGAAGCTCATCATAATGATAGGCAATAAGCACCTGGTCTGGGTGCCATTGAATATGCTCAAAGTTTTCATAATTTCTTGCGTCCCATTCAAAGCGATAATCGTGTTTTCTTGCTGCGTGCATAATCAGAGGTGGTTTAGGATACGATTCGCCTCCAAGTTCGTTATTAATCGTAACATAATCAGAAGGAACGCAATTGTCAAACAAAGATATATCATCTGGCAGTAAAGGCGGGTCAATGTAACCATCTTGGTCCCTATCCCAAAAAATTGTTTTGTTATAAGTTAGCACTTTTGGCTCTGGATTATCGCTCCCCATGTGCAAATAATTAGGATTTAACTGGTCAGTTATACGATTTAAATTAAGTTCATCAACACCTAAATCATTAGGTAAATTGATGGATACAGAAGAAACAAGAGGAATATCATTAGGGTCATAAGGGTCATCTAAATAGATTTTAGCTTCTCCCATAATTTTGATTCTATTCAAATCGTCATATTGGTAAAAAGTTAATCTGTCGTTATCGGACTGTTCTTGAGTTTGATAAAAGCGGAGATTTCCAACGTCATCATAAGTATAAGACTGAACATTCATATCAGGGTGATATTTATATTTTACTCTGCCAAAATCGTCATACCAATATCTGTAAACCTGCTCTTCTGGATTTGTAACTTTAGTTAAACGCCCAAGCAAATCGTATTCATATTCAGTAACTACAGTTTCTGCAGTTCCACCTTTATTCGATTCTTTTTCTTCACGTCTTAATCTATCGAAAGCATCGTAATATTGATAAGAATGAATACCTCTTTGGTCAATAAAAGTTTTTTTATAGCAATAACCATAAAATTCTTGGCCAATAAAATTGGAAGGGTCAATTAATTCGTAATTATAATCAATATGAGAACCATCAGCATAAGTAATAATTTTAACTCTGTCAGAGGCACCATCGTATTCAGTTATAGTTTTTTTTGGAGTATTATCTCCAGGAAATAATGAAAATTCAAAACTAGATTCTTTGGGCAAACCATTTCCATAGTAAGTAAAATCATCTGCTTTAGGAAAATTATTCAATCTTTCTTCATTGGATATATTATAATAAGGTGCTATGTAGCTTCTTTTTGTCATTCTTCGTGGAACAAAATTATTAGTATTAGTAACATTTGCAGAATGCCAGTTGTCGTCAATTTTGTAAAATTTGTTTATGTATTTTAATACATTATATTTATTTGTTGTTCCAATTGGTACTTTTTGATATTCATATAAAACAGAAAAATCACCGAATGATTCAAATCTATTTTTCCACATACTTCCTTTTAAAGATAAAGATGGCGGTGAAAATGATACATAACAATCTGTGTTAAACGCAGCTAAATCGCCTCTAAGGTCAATGAGTTTTGCTCTTATTGTTATCAAATCAGTTTCTTCAGTATTTAAAATACTTACTATTTGATTTTGATAGGTCGAAAGATATGGGTTCAAATCTATAGTATATGGGTCTCTTGTAACATTAGTAACAGGGTCACAAATTCCACCTTGATAATTAGGTGGAATATCATTATCAATTAAAATTGGAGCATTTAGGTCGTTAAAATATATTACTTTCTTAATTAATTGTGGTGGGTTTGTTACGTTTAATTCGATATCTAAAACCAACTTACAAGGTACTTCATCTATTTTAACATAATTAAATTGAAGTTTAAGTTTAGCATCTGTAATTGAAAGAATATGAATAATATTCTCTAAACCATAAGAATCATGACCAATATTACATACAAAAGTAGTTTCTCGGTTATAATAGTCTTGATTATTGCTAAGATAAGTAGTTTGATATTGATGTTCATTCTGAAAATGATCACAACAACAACGATTATACTTAGCATCATTCAAACTTGAATTTATATCAACATTTTCAAAAATCATACAATTATCTTCTTCATCAATAGGCGGAACGCAATTACAATGAACCTTAGCATCTAAATCAAAAGGATTACCACATTGATAACCACATATATCATTTTTGTTATTATAAATTGGATCCCTTTGAATTTTTGGGTCAATAGGTTCGATATATGTTCTTTCCCAACCGATTATATTTCCATTTTTTGCTTCATGAAAGTTATAATAACCTGTATACCAAATTGCTTGATGATAAATATTACGTTCCCCATATTCCATTACATTTATTGAACAGCAATAAGCCCTGTAATAAAGACCATCATATTCTTTATTAAGATTACATTTTGCAATACAATATGCTTCAGTTATATGGTCAATGTATTCATTAGTATTGTCTGGGTCAGCAAAGTCATAAGGTAAAATTACTTTTTTTAAACGCTTTAAAGGGTCGTAGAAAAGAGAAGTTTGCCAGCCATTGGGGTCAATAATACCAATTGGCAGCTCATTGTAACCAAAATTTGAATAATCATACTTAAATATATTAGTAATATAATTTAAATCTACAGAACTGCTACTTTCGTTCCATTTCCTTACTTTATTAATTGTAACGCAGGGAGAAGAACCTAAATCTTTATATAAATAATTACTTGAAAAAGGTTCAGTGAAAATATTATTTTTATCTGTAAGTATTTTAGATTCTAAGTTTATGTCGTATTCAGATGCATCATAACTATATAAATTAATATTAGTTGCACCATTTGCATTTATCACTTCTTTTAGTCTACCATCTTCATAATTAAATGTATTAATAGTAGATGGTGCTTGATAAACGAACAAATTTTTTATTAATTCTTTAATACCAGATTTTCCGATTTGTTTATTTTGTAAAATCTTTCCACGTGAAATAAAAAGCATATTTTGTTCATTAATATGAATCACCTGATAAATGTTCTCTTCGCCTCCAAGTATTTTTTCTGTAGTGTTATTATTTTCAAAAATGACTTTCTTTTTTTCTAATCCTAATATTTGAGGAAAATATTGCCAAAAAAACTTAGGTAAATCACCATTTATTTTTTCTACTTCCAAAGGTAAATGACCATATTCAGTTTCAATTCTATACAAATAATTATTAATTTCAGAATTATATATCGGATAATCACTCGGTTTATATATTTTTGTATTAGATTGAATAATTTCATTTCCAAAGAAATTCCCTATTTTGTAGGGGGCTGTTTCATTTAATTCTGTGTATTCTCTAATTAAATCTTGTGGTAATTCATCAAAATTACAATTTCTACTAATATCATAATCAAAAGCAGAATATGATTTAGTTTGTAGTATATGGCTTGAAGGGTCGTTTATATCTTCAACTTCAACCAACTTGCTTTTATCAACAAATATATTTGTTGGAGTTTGAGGTTCAATTTCTAAAAATCCACCTTCTGTAATTGTTTTAGTAATAAATTTGTTATCATCAACCTCTAATGTGCATAAGGCGGTTTGAACTAAACTTGGATTATAATTATATTCGAAATATGGTGGTTCAACTGAACTTCTTTTGTAAATCCTATCTATATTGTATTTTTCTTGCTGAGCAACACCATCATTATAAAATGTTGTGCTTAATTTACTTCCACAAGGGCCTGGTAACATAAGTCCACCTGTATCAAAATAATAAGCAGAATATTCTTCAGTTTTTAGTATTTTATCGTTTATAAAATCTGTAGTTGTAATTTTTTTAACTACATTATTTATTAAAGAATAAGATTTTATATCATTTGGAGGAGAATTTGCACCATAAATATCATCTTGAATTTCGTTTACTTCTGTTTCAAATGAAAAATAATCAATTCTTTGTTTTGTTCCGTCTTCTTTAAAAATTTCAGATAACCTGCTATTTTTTAATTCTAAAACACCTCCTGTTCCACCAGGAACTGTATAAGGAACAGGGAATCTTAAATCACTTTTAAAATGATAAATTCGACTAACAGGTTCATAATCAAAATAAATATTTTTTTCTCCCTGGGGATTTCCATTTCCATCGCACTTTCTTTCTTCTATTTTACTTATATATTTCAACCATGAAGCAAATCGTTTCTTGTTTTCATTAGTAATACAACCCTTTTTTTCATTAGGATTTATAACTTCAAAAGTTAAATTACTTAGAGAATGATTGAATTTTAAACTACCCCAGGTATAACCATTTTCGTTTACTGGTAAATTAACTCCACTAATTACAGCTTCTTTAGTTAACAATAAATTCGTTTGCTTACCTAAACCTTTTATTTCCACATAATCACTAAAAAGACCTCCCATATTTATTGATTTATTATCATCAATTGATGAATTATTTAAAATTAGTGCTGAAAAATTTTGCCTTCCATTAAAAAATAACTTTCCAAAATTTGATGTCAAAAATTCTTCAAATTCTTTAGAATAAACAATCGTGCATAATCCTTGGCTCCCTTGTGCTTTTATTTCTCTTAAATAAAAAATAGTTGGCGTTGTGTATGAATATGCATTGTAATATTCATCAGATGGCGAATTTGAGGTTGACCAATCGCCAAGTGAATAATCATTGTAACCTTTAACAGATCTCATATATTTAAAATAATCTTGAGTTGGAAAACCCCAGGGAGCAACATCTTCGTAAAAAATATATTCAAGTCCGTCGCCGGGGTAATATTTGAGTTTTCTTATTCTTACATTATAACCTTCATTGCCTTCTTCAGTATTATATATATTTAAATTCGTAGGAATCTCTAAATCATCTACAAATTCCACAATAGCATACCCTTTAGTATTTACTCCATTTTCATAGTAAATACCTGTTACTCTTTCAAGATTTCTTTGATTATCATAATCTGAGTCATTAGTGTAAGAAATAAACGAATTCCTTAATTCTAAAATACTTCCATCACCACGCAGAATTTTTATAACATCATTCTCATAGTACTGACCGTTGACCTTCTTATAAAAAATATTACTCATACTATTACAAACTTCGTAACCGTCAATAACCCATGTTACATTTTTATCTTCCAATTCTTCTAGACAAACTGTACAAATTCCTCCTACAGTTGTTTCTTGTTGAAGAGGATTACAAAGAAAATAATTTGCACGACCGAATACCTGAACTGCAAAATTATTTACACTTAATATCCAAACTGGTCTGTTTTGATGAAATCTTTCCCAGTATTCTTCAAATCTTTGATAAATAGAAAAAGATGAAAAAGAGACAGCGCCGCAATAATTCAAATCCATTGATATTTTTCTGTCGCTAATTGTTACTTCGTTTACTTTATAAGAATAACCGAGATTTCCATTAACCGGATTTACCATTAGATTGCCATCTAATGCAGTTTCCATATTTTTCGAAAATCCTCTTTCGTCATACAGTTCAAACACATTCTTTATGTTAAAAGAATTTTCAGCAGACCAAACCTCTGGGTCTTGAGCAAATAAAAAATTATTAACAGCAAAGGTGCAAAGCAAAACAATAAATAATTGCTTTAAAATATTTTTTTTCATATAACATCCAATTAAAATATTTAACAAAATTTAATTAAATCAATGAACAACAATAAGTGTTCTTACAATAGGGGGCATTCCATCTTTTTGAGCCACAACGCTATATTTCCCACTTGGAACATCTTTCAAACTGATAAACTGGCTTTTAAATTCATCACCCTTAACATCAACATTTTGCTCGCAAATTATTTTACTTTCTAATGTAAGTAGTTTAATACTATACCTACCTTCAGGGCAATTAATAAAGATGACTCTAAAACTATGCTCAGCCGGATTCGGAATTATCAGTAAATCCGTTTTATTTTTATCATAATCCGATGCAACAGCAGTGAAGATTTCAGGTGGTGTATCACCGCTTGAATTAACATCTAAATCAATAGGAGTGAAAATATAGCTAATAGTTCCGGAGAAATCCCTCACAGCTGGTTCAGATAATCCCATTCCCAACCTGAAATTCCTCACAAAAAAAGGAGAATTCTGCGCAGTATCCACTTGAGCAATGTTTATTAAAGGAATTGAATCAATTTGGTTCTGCCCAAAAATGATTAATCTTTTTGCAATATGCCTTACATATCTATAATTTTCTGGTACATCTGCTCCAAAAGGGTCAATAACTTCTTTTCTTAAAGAATCAATTAAAAAAACTATATCGTTTAAAGTATCCTGGTTCATCTTATCAACGAAAAAAGAACCTCTTGTGTGTTCGAAATTGGGATACTGGAAATAAGTTCTACTTAATTGAGCTGCTCCGCCCGATGTATCCAATCCCCAATTTATATAGCCCGGAAATAGAAACAATCCGAGCGTGTCTGTTTTTGCAAACAATGTATCCTGCAAGATATCGAAGTTAAAGTGTCCGGTAAACACTTTAATGTATCTGGCAGAACTATCATACTGCGATAATACATCTTTTTGAGAAAGCAAAAACATAGATAGAATAAGAATAAAGAACATTATGTTCTTTTTGAATTTGTAACTCATAAAAAAGTCCTTTCTAAAAAAATTAATAAAATAAGCAGTTAGCTGTCGGCAGTCGGCTGTCGGCTGTCGGTTTATAGTTTATAGTTTATAGTTTATAGTTTATAGTTTATAGTCATTAGTCATTAGTCATTAGTCAATTGTTAATTGTTAATTGTTAATTGTTAATTGTTAATTGTTAATTGTTAATTGTT
>CAZCLJ010000183.1:0-9288 GCA_964499465.1 uncultured Hyphomicrobiales bacterium | reverse complement strand
GTTGCGACCTATCTTTACTACAAACAGAACACTCCTACGGAGTTTTGCAAACTCAGAATTCCTGATGCCTCGTAGTTTGTTATTGCGCATTTAATATGTTTCTGATGTTAAAAATAATGTAATTTCAAAAAATTGCAAACATATAACTCCTAAATAAATTTAGGAGTTATTCTAATTATTATAGTAACTCCATAATTTATTATGGAGATTAACTGCGAAATTATTATTTACAAAGCAAATCTCCTAACTCTTTTATTTTCTTTATGGGAGCTGGAGTTCTGAAATTTAACACATATTAAAATGGTTGTGGGGGTAATTTATTAAAATCTACATTTATTTCTATTGAATATCTTTTACCTCTTTCAATTTTAATGCTTGAAGGTTCAAAATTATTTTCATTGACAGACCAAACTCCGATTACTTTTTGAGAAGTAAGGTCATTAGAATATTGTAAAGCAGCAATAATATATTTTAATTCTTCAGGTGCATTTTTTATTTCCAAAGAAAAGTTGCTGGAATCAACAAAAAGAGGCAATGAGTTGAAAGTAAAATATGCATTTCCTTCTGAAATATCCTGAATAATATTTTGCGGTGGATAACTTTTAAAAGCTACAATCCTAACAGCATAGCAGGAATCCTTTGGGGGCCAGTTGTTTTTACCATTTAAATAATGAACTATTCCATTTAAGTATGTTTTCTGTTCTTTTTCTGAAGGAGACAATCCTTCATCACAAGAAATTAAAAATGATATTAATACAATTATTATTAATTTTATTTTCATAATACTAATTTAAATAAAACAAATTTACAAAAAATTGAATTTGTTTTTCTTATTTTATTACTCATTTTTTTAAGTAAAGAAATTCTGCATAACTGAGTGAGCGAATAGCATAACTTCAGAGCTCTTGACTCCATAACAAAAATAAAGGAATTAGGAGAATTGCCTCGTAAAGAACAATTTCGCAGTTAACAATTAATTATTGGTTATTAGTCATTTGTAATTTGTAATTTGTCATTAGTATATAACTACTAATGACGAATAACTAATGACTTAATGAAAGTACTTATTTAAAATTTAACTTCTTATTATAAAATATGCGAAATACCAAACAACGAGGGGCAATAGTTCTGATATTATTTATGTGGTCAAGTACTATTTCTTGCACAAACTCCTTTGCTAATTATCAGACATAAAATATTTCTGACTTCAGTTAACCTATATTATTCATAAATAAAAAAAAATATTCAGTAGTTATTGATTATAAATGGTTTGCTTAATATTCAGTAAAAGAATTAAGTTTTTTCTCTAATTTTTATTAAATTATAAAATCGTTACTGAGTCTATTCATCCGATGACTGGGAAGTCATCGGATGAATTATTCAGTTAAAAAGTTCATTAGTTTTTGACTAAAATTACAATTAAAATTCAATTAAAAATTTGTAATTTTGTAAGATTTGTATGTATAAAAGTATGAAAAATAATGTTTAAAATACTTTTTGAATATTTTTTAAAAATATCAATTTTAATTTTTATTACTATCTTTGCTGTGAGTTGCGATAAGAAGGCATCTCAAACTGATATGGCTGAAGCAGCTATCATAGATTTATTGGAATTAGTTAGGACCCAAGATAGTATTGATATGGAGAAGAAAAAAGCAGCAGAAAAATTCTTTCCATTAATCAACTACTCAAAAATTAAAATTCATAGCAGCAATGAATTATCTGAAATACTGAAAAGATTTAATAAAGAAGAAAAAGGATTTGATAAATCAAAAATACTTAAAACTTTAAATCGCAAAGAAATACGATTTATGCACATTGGAGATAGTTTAATAATACCAGATACAATAATAAATGATATCAGAGCATATTCGGTATTTCCGCAGTTTTATTATGAAGCCAGACATATCCCCAAAATTATTATGGTTTCAAACAGGATGCAGTGCTATGCCTGTTATGAATATGGTCAGTTAGTCCGTTTTGCTGCCGCCAACACTGGCAAAGAAAAGACTCCAACTTTTCCGGGCAGATATTCGATGGTTTGGAAACAGCGTTTAAGAATATCTTCATTAGATGAAACATGGGAAATGCCTTTTACTTTCAATATACACAATGAAGCTGGCAGTGCATTTCACCAATTTGCTATGCCCGGACGTCCAGTCTCACATTCCTGTATCAGGCAATTTCTTGATGATGCTGAATGGCTTTATAGCTGGGGTGATAGAGCAAAAAGAGATTCTACTGGCTGGATACCACATTCAGGGACAACTGTTATTATTATTGACCATTTCGATTTCAATCGAAAAAGATACGGCGACTGGATTGACCTGACGTCAAATAAGATTATATTGGATATCCCCAAAAAGCCAATGGAAGTTGAAGAAGCACTTATTCCAATAATTCAAATTCCAAAAACCAGCCGTGGAGTTTTAAGGAACAGAGAGCGATATGTTTATGCTGAAGATACTTTGAGAGCAAGAGGGGTTATTCGTGAAAATGTGCATCTGACTCCTTCTATTGATTTTAACAAACAAAGAAAAGAAAAAGCATTAGAAAAGCAAAAGAAAGAAGCTGAAAAGCTAAAGATGATGCAATCTGATTCTTTAAAAAATTAAGGTGAAAGATTGAAAACCTGGAAAGCTGAACTTATTTTGCTCCTAATTACTGTTATTTGGGGAGCTACTTTTCTTTTTACAAAAATCGGTTTAAATGATTGTTCTCCATCTCTTTATATTATTTTTCGATTTATAATTGCTCTTACTATTTCTCTTTCTCTTTTTCATAAAAATTTAAAAAATATCAATAAAGAAATATTCAGAAACGGCTTTGTTTTAGGACTGCTATTCGGGGGTGGCTTTATCTTACAGACTTTTGGTTTAAAATATACCTCTGTTTCCAATTCTGCATTCATTACCGGGCTTTCTGTTGTTTTAACTCCTTTTGCTTATTTCCTGATTGAAAAGAAACCAATTGCAATGTGGAAGAAAATTGGAGTTGCAATTGCCGGGATTGGACTTTGGATTTTTACTAATCCAGATTTTAACAATATAAATTTAGGTGATGCGCTTACTCTCATTTCTTGTCTTTTTTGGGCTTTTTATATCACTTTTATGGATGTTTTTACCCGTGGAAGAAGTTCTCGCGAAGAAACATCCTTGCTTGTAATATTGCAGTTTATAGCTGCCTCTTCTGTTGCTGTTACAGGACTTTTTCTTATTGACTTTGGCTCAATTAAGTTACAATTTACTAACAGTTTATTACTCTCATTATTTTTTAACGGCGTTATAGCTTCTTTTTTCCTCACTTTGTTGCATACTACTTTCCAGCGATATTCCAATCCGGTAAAAGCTGCACTTATTTTTGCATTGGAGCCAGTTTTTGCCAGTATTTTTGCGATTATATTTTTAAGTGAACAATTCGATTCTTTGCATTATATTGGAGCTTTTATTCTGCTTATTGGAGTTATCATTTCATCTGCAATTAAAGATAAAGAAGAAATGGGTTAGTGATTCAGGTTAATCTGTAATTCATAGTTATTACTAATTGTGAACAACAAAGGAGAAAATAAAAATATTAGAATCTATTTATATTAAAAGGAATTAATAGAATTTTTAATACACACAACAGCTTCATCATAAGAATTAACAATTTTCAGGAGACTGGGATTATCAACAACTGTTTCATTATAATAAGCAAAAAGCTGCCATAATTCTCCCCATTGCTCGCCAATACATATAATAGGTTTTTCTTTGATAATTTTTCTTTCAGTAAGTGCCCAAATTGCTGACAATTCAAGTAAAGTCCCTGTCCCACCGGGCAAAATAATATATCCTTCAGAAATTTCAATTAATTTTTGCAATCGTTCTAAATATGTAGGGACCACAATTTCTTCGTTAATATATGGATTTGGCATTCTGTTCGTATAATTTGGACAGGTAACACCAATTCTTCTTACATTATAAAGCACAGCACCTTTCGCTACAGCTTCCATAATTCCACCATAACCACCGGTTGCTATATGAATATCATTTTTTGCTAAATATTCGCCAATCCGAAGGGCAATGTGGTATTCATCACTCGTTTCCTTACTTGTTGAACTACCAAATATTGAATAAATTATCACATATAACTCCTATTTATCAAATTTCTATTTAGCAATTTAATAAATTTATTTTTATCAAAATATTTTTTTTATAAATTTTCATTTTTTTACTTTTATATAAAATCCAATAAAATATTTCACTTAAAAAATAGTAGAACATACATTCTTGATTGTTTTATTTCAGAACTCCTTACCCATTAACGAAAATAAAGGAGTTAGAAGATTTGCCTCTAAAGAATAATTTCGTAGTTAGCATAAATTCTTTTATTTGTTATTGGTCATTGGTTATTAGTCTGTAACTACTTATGACGAATAACTAATGTAATAATTTATTGAAAACCTAATAAACATTTCTTGTCATTCCGAAACGAAGTGAGGAATCTCAAGTTCTGTAGTAGCAATGACTTGTGAGATTTCTCACTTCGTTTCGAAATGACACAATATAATAAGTCTTTTAACGAATTACAACACTAATGACTTAATGAAAGAACTCATTCAAAATTTAACTTCTTATTACAAAAAATACGAAATAGCAAACTAAGTGGCATCATAAGTTCTGACCTTATATTTACTTTATTTTATCAACTGGAAAAGTTAATGAGTTTAAAATTATTTAAAAAAATAATTTAATATAAAATATTTTATGTATTTTAGTTCTATTATAAAATATCCTTGTAAAAGGAGAAAAAAATGGGAAAAAAATATAAACCTGCAAACTTTCAACTCTCAAAAGACACTCTACTGCTTATACAATTTATTTCTGTTGAAATTAATTGCAATATTTTATAGTGACTTATGAAATAATTTTATAACTCAATACTTAATATTACGTTAACAATACGCACTATTTAACAAGACAATATTGAACATTCTTTGAAATATTTTTATTAATAGCATTTATTAACATTTAAAATTCATTTTGTTTTTTAATTAATATTATATTAAAATTAAAATATTATTTGTATTCAAAGCATTGAAATAAATTTTGAATAATTTATTTTTAATCATATTTTCTATAACCTTAAAAGGACTTATTTATGAAAAAATATTTTTCAATAGCAATAGTAATAATTTTTATTGGTATATCAAGCGTCTTTTCACAAGTTCCCCAAAAAATCAGTTATCAGGGGGTTTTAACTGATATTGATGGAGTCGCTTTAAATGGAAACTATAATATTCAGTTTTCATTGTATAATACAGAATCTGGTGGGACTCCAATATGGCAGGAAATACAAGATGTTCTAGTAACAAACAGCATCTTTGATGTATATCTTGGCTCAGTAAATCCAATTATCCTTTCATTTAATTCGCAATATTGGCTCGAAATTCAGGTTGGAAGTTCATTGCCTCTGCCACGTGTAATGCTTGCATCTTCACCATATAGTTTCATTTCTAAAAATGTTGTTAATAATGCAATTACAAGTGAAAAAATTGCTAATGGAACAATACAAGGAGAAGATTTGAATCAGATGGGAGCTGTTGCAGGTAACGTCTTATCTTGGGATGGCTTCAGCTGGCAGCCAGTTGAACCATCAGAAATAGTAGAAATTGACCCAATTTTCACAAATTCAGTTGCATTTGAAATTGATTACGAATATATTGATAACTGGAATACTGCCTATTTTCAAGGAACTGAAGCATATAGCTGGGGCAACCACGCTGATTATGGCTATCTAACTTCTTTAGATGAAAGCGACCCAATTTTCGCTGATTCCTGGGCTTCTTCTATAACAGATGATGATATTTCAAACTGGAATGACGCTTTTGTTCAAGGAACTGAAGCATACGGCTGGGGAAATCATGCTGATTATGGCTATTTATCTTCTTTTGAAGAAACTGACCCAATCTTCGCTGATTCCTGGGCTTCTTCTATAACAGGTTATGATATTTCAAACTGGAATAACGCTTTTGCTCAAGGAACTGAAGCATACGGCTGGGGAAACCATGCTGATTATGGCTATTTATCTTCTTTTGAAGAAACTGACCCAATTTTCGCTGATTCTTGGGCTTCTTCTATAACAGATGATGATATTTTAAATTGGAATGACGCTTTTGCTCAAGGAACTGAAGCATACGGCTGGGGAAATCATGCTGATTATGGCTATCTAACTTCTTTAGATGAAAGCGACCCAATTTTCGCTGATTCCTGGGCTTCTTCTATAACAGATGATGATATTTCCAACTGGAATAGTGCTTACGGTTGGGGTAACCATGCAAGTGCCGGATACCTTTCTGTTTCCGAACTTACAAACAATTACATTCCCAAATGGAGTGGCTCTACCTTAGTCAATGGAACACTTTTTGACAATGGAAGTATTGGTATTGGAACAACATCACCATCTGCAAAATTTCAAGTAAATAACGGTTCTGTTCTTTACGAAGGAACAACAGGTGAAACCCCAACTTCAGGCGCCGGAACAAGATTTATGTGGATTCCTGCAAAAAAAGCTCTGCGTGCAGGTTATGTCAGTACTACACAATGGAATGATGCCAATATTGGCGATTATTCAGTTGCTTTTGGTTATGGAACGACAGCATCCGGTTATTCTTCAACTGCTTTTGGTTGTGGAACGACAGCATCCGGTTATTCTTCAACTGCTTTTGGTTATGGAACAACAGCATCCGGTTATTATGCAACTGCTATAGGTTATGGAACAACAGCATCTGGTAGCAACTCAGTAGCTATAGGTTATGGAACGACAGCTTCAGAAAGCAGATCAGTAGCTATAGGTTATGGAACGACAGCATCCGGTAACTGCTCGGTTGCTATGGGTAATACGACGACAGCATCCGGTAACTGCTCAGTTGCTATGGGTAATACGACGACAGCATCCGGTAACAACTCAGTTGCTATGGGTTATAACACTACTGCTCAAGCTTATTCTTCATTGGTTCTTGGAAGATATAATTTAATTTCCGGAACTACTGATACTTGGATAAATACTGAACCTGTTTTTGTTATTGGTAACGGAACAAGTTCTACTGCAACTTCAAATGCTTTCACTGTAAATAAAAACGGAAATACCGGAATTAGCCGCCTTCCAGCTACAAACAAACTCGAAGTTGAAGGTAATGCTTCCAAAACTACTGCAGGGGACTGGCTCGCAAATTCCGACAGAAGAATTAAAACTGATATTTTAGATATTGACAATTCCATTGATTTACTTATGAAATTAAGACCGGTGAAATTCAGATACACTCCAGAATATATCAAATTACATCCATTTATTGAAAATAAATATTACTACAATTTCATTGCTCAGGAATTTCAGCAGGTTTTCCCAGAATCCGTTAAAGGAAGCGGAGAACTCTTAAACGGAACAAATGAGGAAATTTTGCAAATTGATACTTACAATTCACAAATAATTACAATTAAAGCAGTTCAGGAATTAGTGAAAGAAAATGAAAAATTAAATAAAAAAATTGATGAATTACAAAATGAGTTGGTTAAAATCAAGCAACTCCTTCAAAATATTGATTCAAAAAAATAAAAGGATACTAATATGAAAAAAATAATAAAATTCTCAATAATCCTTATATTTTCATTAATTATAATTAATGAAGCGCAAAGCCAGTATATACTTCAACGAAGTGTATTCGGGAATGGCGGAAAAGCTGTTTCCAATTCCGAACTTAAACTGAATTCGACTTTAGGGCAAGCAATAGTAGGGAAAGTCCAAAATAACTATATTATAGGTAAATTCGGCTTTTGGTACACTATTCCAGGAAGTTCTACATCGCAAATAATTCAGTTAAATTCCGGCTGGAACACTATTTCGAGCTATATGTATCCTGAAGCACAACTAATGCCAAGCGTTTTTTCTGAAATTGTAACAAATGTTAATTTAGTAAAAAATGGTATTGGTCAAACATATATTCCGGCTTTCAATATTAACGATATTGGAGAATGGAATATAGCTCACGGCTATCAGGTTAATATGTTAAATTCCGCTTTGTTAAGCATAAACGGAACACCAGCAATACCAGAGGAAACGCCTATTGATTTGGTTCAGGGCTGGAATTTGACTTCTTATCTTCGCAATAATGCAATGTCGCCTATCCAAGCTTTTGCTAGCACAGGAACTTCTTTATTCCTTGCAAAAAACAATGTTGGCGGTCTCTATATTCCTTCCTGGGGAATCAACACTTTGGGCAACCTTTCTGCAGGTGAAGGTTATTTCTTATATTTAAATACTTCATCTGAACTGACTTATCCTGCAAATAATGCACAAAAATCTATAATTAATGATTATGTTACTCCTTCAGTCCAATATCTAATCCCAAATCTAACTCCAACAGGTAATTCGGCATCGCTTTTAATTCAAATAAATGCTGCCGATGGAAGTGAAGTCGCAGTTTTTACTAAAAATAATGAGTTAATTGGAAGTGCTTATCTAAGAGGTGGAGTTGCAGCAGTTAATATCTGGGGAGACGATTTCCTTACAGAGAAAAAAGAAGCTCCTGCCGAAGGTGATTTGCTATTTGTAAAACTTTTTAATCCCAAAACAAATGAACTTATCAACTTAAATCTTTATCAAATAAATGAAATGATTTCGAATAAAGATTTAGATGAATTAGTTTATTCACAAAATGCCATTTATAATGCAAAAGGGGTAATTGCTGGTGCTGAACAATTAGTTATGCAAATATGCAATAAGCCAAATCCTGCAACAAGTTCTACTATATTTGAATTTAGTTTGGAAAATGATGGAAATGCAGAAATTCTTATTTACGCATTAGACGGGAAAATTGTTTCTAGAGTGAATAGTAGTTTTTATAAAGTTGGCACATTCAAAGTTGCTTTTGATGCAAGCGGTTTGTCAAGCGGTGCTTATACAGTAGTACTTCGTTCTGGCAATCAAACTGCAATGACAATGATGATTATAGACAAGTAAAATATTATTTAACCGTAAAATAAATCAGATGAACTCCACTTCAAGCGTGGAGTTCATTTTTTTTTGTTCTGTATTTCTTATTTACACTTGTTATATCGTTTCCTAAATGATATGAAACAAATTAATTGAAATTTTAAAATTTTACCCTGTCATTCTGAAGCGCAGCGAAGAATCTCACAAGTCATTGCTACCACGAAATATGAGATTCCTCACTTCGTTTACCAATGACATCTTTATTTTTGTCGGTCATTCTGAGGCGAATATAAACGAAGACGTTTACTTTTAGGGAAA
>CAZCLJ010000182.1:0-9319 GCA_964499465.1 uncultured Hyphomicrobiales bacterium | reverse complement strand
TCGCTGCGCTTCAGAATGACAGATTATATTACCATTATTGTTAACGGTTTGGTATAAAACTTTTTCAAATATTATTTTCTTACAAATTTTTTTCCAAAAACCATTTTAAAAGAATTAACTTCGTAATATTTATTATATTTGTAAATGATGTATTACAGAAGAAAAATATTATTAGCATTAATTCAGCAATTCGGTGGCTCGCTTTCCCAAACCGATTTGCAAAAACTTCTTTTTTTATTTTGTCAAAGACAATAGAAAAATTATATGTTTACTAATGAAAAAGCAAGGTATTTAATTGAATTGCCAAAAAAAGTTGTTGAAAATGAAATGTATAAAAATACAATTTCTATTCAACAAGAATTCCCTTTCTTTGAAAAATTTATTTTAAAGTCTGAAAATGACAATGAATTTGATTTTTTATTGGAAATAAGACAGAACAAGAAGTATAGTTTAAAGCTAACTTTACATTGTCAGGAAGATGAACAGGAAATTGGTCTTGTAAGAATAGATTACAATGGAAAACACAAAAATCCAGATAAAATTTTAACTACACTTCCTGAAAATTTTGTTAAATTTGCTGGGAAATGGATTGATTATGATAAACATCATATTCATTATTTTGTTGAGGGGTATAGACCTTTAGTTTGGGCAATACCATTATCAGAAGATAGCTTTCCTATTAAAGATTTGAAGAATAATTCTGATATAATTGAGTCTATTCAATCTTTTGGTAAAATAATTAATCTAAAGACAGATTTACTAATTACTGAGATTTTTATATGAATTGGTTAGAAGAGTTGGTGAACAATTATTACATTTGGTTAAAGAACAAAACCAATATTATTTTACCAAATGGAAGTGATTGGGCTGTAATTGATACTCCTTTTATAGGACAATTCAATGATGCTATTGAATTATTCGCAAAAAAGGAGAAAGATAGAATTATTCTATCTGATGATGGGATTACTTTGCAAAACCTTCAATTAAGTGGAGTTTCATTGAGCTGTTCGAATAAAAGAAAAGAACTGCTTGATTACATTTTATTAAACTATGGTATTAATTTGAATAATGAAGAACTAATTGTTGAAGCTAATGAAAATAATTTTCCTCAAAAAAAACATAACTTATTATCCGCAATTTTAGAAATTAATGATTTCTATTTATTAGCTAAACATACTGTTTCTTCTATATTTAAAGAAGATGTAAAAGAATATCTTGATAGTCAAAATATTATTTATACTCCTCAATTTATTTCAAGAGGTAGTATTGATATTGAATTTGTTTTTGATTTTCAGATTGCACATAAAAATAAAGAAATTGTTATTAAATCTTTCAACAATTTGAATAAAATGAATTTTACACATTTCATTTATACTTGGAATGATATAAAAAAAGTAAGAGAAAAGATTACGAAAAAATCATTTATTGGTTTAGCTATTATAAATAATCAAGATAAAGAAATAAAACCGGATTATTTAAATGCTTTAAAAACAGAAGGTGCTGATTATATTCTGTGGAATGAAAGATTTGATATGAATAATTTGGGCAAATTGGCTGCGTAAATTTTATTAAATTAAAGTATCAAAGGTAATTTCAGCTAAATTTGATAATAAGTTTAATATAAAGAATATTTAATTAATTATGAAAATAAGAAAATGTATAATGATTTAAATATACCTTTTACCAACATCAGTTTAGAAGACAATAATGAATATAAGACCTGGCTTGAAGATATAAAAAAAGACATACAACAAGCCCAAGTAAGAACATCAGTAAAAGCTAATTCTGAACTAATTATGCTTTATTGGAATCTAGGTAAATCTATTGTTTATAAGCAATCAGTTTCAAATTGGGGAGATGGTTTAATTAAGCAGTTAAGTAAAGATTTAATTAACTCATTTCCTAACATCAAAGGATTTTCAGAGAGAAATTTGTCTTATATAAAACAATGGTATTCATTTTATAAAGACAATATTCTAATTCTGCAACAAGCTGTTGCAGAATTAGAAACTGAACCTATTTCAAAAAAAATTTTAGAATTTTATAATAAAAAGTATTCAGAAAATAAAACAAACATAATTCTGCAACAGGCTGTTGCAGAATTAGAAGCTATTGATTTTGAATTAATTATAACAAATTTACTTTCCTTTATTCCTTGGGGGCACAATATTTATATTATAACAAAATGTAAAGATTTTGAGCAGGCATTTTTTTACTTAATAAAAACCATTGAAAATAATTGGTCAAGAAGTGTTTTGATCCATCAATTTGAAAGTGATTTGTTTGATAGGCAAGGAAAAGCAATAAATAATTTTGAACTCACCCTACCTCCTTACCAATCAGAACTTGCTAATGAGTTATTAAAAGACCCATATATATTTGACTTTATAACAATTAAAGAAAAAGTTGATGAAAGAAACATTGAAAATCAACTGACTTCACATATTACTAAATTTTTACTTGAATTAGGAACCGGATTCGCATTTTTAGGAAGACAGTATCATATAAAAGTATCAGATAAAGATTTCTATATTGATTTACTTTTTTATAACGTTAGATTAAGAGCTTATTTTGTTATTGAATTGAAAGCAGTTGAATTTGAACCAGCATTTGCAGGGCAAGTAAATTTCTATCTTTCTGCAATTGACGACTTATTAAAAACTGAATACGATAATCCGAGTATTGGGTTAATACTTTGCAAAACTAAAGATAAAATTATCGCAGAATATGCTTTAAGAAATCAAAAACAACCTATTGGAGTTGCTGAATATAAAATTGTTAATTCTATTCCAGATGATTTAAAATCTACATTACCAAGCATTAATGATATTGAAAAATCATTAATGGAATTAGAAAGTAGTTCTAAAGAATAAAATTTTAAGTTTATTATTAAAAAAATGAAAAACACCCTCTTTATCATATTGACGCTCTTAATCACTGCTTGCGGTCTGTTTGAAACACGTGAGCCGGAAGAGCCGGAAAGCGGAAATGTTTCGTTTATTCCGCCGAGTTCTGCAAGTATTGTGGTTTCTAATTTTATTAATGCTTTTAACGAAAAAAATACGGAAAATTATACTGCCTGCTTTGCCGATACTACTCTTGGCGACAGCCGTCCGTATAGATTCATACCTTCAAGCGAGGCAGAAGCAAGATGGTCTGGCTTCTTTACAAACTGGGATGTTGAAGATGAAAGACGATATTTTTTTTCCATTACAACAAAACTATCGGTGGACATAGCTCCTGAAATTACATTAAGCAATTCCCGTTTCGATATCATCACGCCAGATTCTGCTGTTTTTACGTCAAACTATTATGTGAAAATAAGCCATAGCTTAACCACAGCTCCAACTGATTTTCAAGGTTATATGCAGCTAACGATATTACCCAAAATCAATGGGCTTTGGGCGATTCAGCGATGGGAAGACATAAGCAACGACAAAGATTCTATAAAATCTTCTTTCAGCACGCTAAAAGCAATTTTTTCAAATTAATTTTGAATATTATGGAATTGGAAAAAAATTAGCCATACCATCAACAAGTTGATAGTATGGCAAGTAATACCAAGTTGTTTTCATAAATATAATTAAAGTGTCATTTCGAAACGAAGTGAGAAATCTCACAAGTCATTGCTACCACAGAATTTGAGATTCTTCACAACGCTTCAGAATGACAGACAAAAATGAATTATTAGAAACTAACTTAATTAAAAATATGAACGATTCAATCAGCAAAATAGGAATAAAAATCAAAGATACATTTGGATTTCAATATTCTCCCGTAGGAGTTTACTTTACAGATAATCGTCCTGAAAACGCTTCTGGATTCAAGTCAAAAGGCAATGGTTGCATTGTCCCTTTAATTTTTTCGAGTGCAAAGGGTAAAACCATTGCTATTGACAAAGACACTACTGGCTTTAGCTGCTCTGCTTTTTATCTCGGCTATCAAAAATGGATTTTCGATGGAATAGAAAACTTTTTATCTAATGAAGTCGTTTGGGGACGCGAGCCAGAGAGATTTATCAAAACTAAAGAGCAGGCAAAAGCTTTTGTTGAATCTTTTGTTCCAGAAGAGTTGAACGAAAAAGTAGCGGTTTTTAAGCCATTAGAAAATTTTGTAGAAAACGAAAAGCCGGAAGTTGTGATTTTCTTTGCTAACGCAGACCAGTTAAGCGGTTTGATTTATCAATTACATTATAGCACTCCAGATGCAGATGATTTAGTTGTTACCCGCTTTATGTCCGCATGCGGCGCAATGGTTACTTTACCACTTAAATACAAAGCAGAAGGAAAGCTGAAAGCGTTTTGGGGAACACACGACATTGCGGCAAGGTTGCGTCTTCCAAAAGACATAATGACGCTTTCAATGCCTTTGGAATTAGTTTACAAAATGTATGAAGACATAGATGAAAGCTTTTTAATTACAGAAAACTGGCAAAAAATTAAGGAAAGAAATTAAGAGAAGTTAAAACCATTATGGAAAAAATCAACACTTATAAAAATTATCCTGTTTGGATTGTTGTCCTGTCCAACTGCACCTCCATAGCTATTTATTTACTCGGTTTCCTGATTATTTATGAAATTGGTTTTGTCTTTGCTTTGGTTTACTTATTTTATATTTTGTTTTTAGAGTATCGCTTAATAAAAAATCATTGCACCGACTGCTATTATTTTGGTAAAACTTGTGGATTTGGTAAAGGTTTACTCAGTTCCTTATTCTTTAAAAAAGGAGATATTTCAAAATTTTGCAGTATGGAAATGAAATGGAAAGATATGCTTCCTGATATGTTAATTTCACTAATTCCGTTAATCGCTGGAATTGTTCTTTTGATTATTGAATTTGATTTGGTTTTGCTAATTGAAATAATCATTTTAGTTTTGCTAACAACTTTAGGGAACAGCATAATTCGCGGACAATTTGCCTGTAAGTTTTGCAAGCAAAGGGAAATCGGATGCCCAGCTGAAAAACTTTTCGATAAAAATAAACTCAGAACTCCTGATGCCTCATAGTTTGGTTTTTCGCATATATAATAATAAAAAGTTAAATTTTAATATAAGTATTTTGAATTTGTTATTCGTTATTTGTTATTTGTCATTAGTAGTTACATACAAATAACCATTGACTAATGACCAATAACTAATAAAATATTAATTGTTAACTGTGAAATTATTTTTTGCGAGGCAAACTTTCTAATTCCTTTATTTTCGATATGGGGGCAGGAGTTCTGAACTTGTTGATGGTATGGCTTTCTTCAAGTTAAAGTAAACATCTTCGTTTCTAATCGTCTTCTTACGATAATTTTAGGCATTCCCATTACTAATTAATCTGTATTAATACTGAAAACATTTGAAAAAATAAGAAAAATTTTGTAAATTTAAAAAATTTTAATGTTTATATTTAAATAATTCATTTTAATAATCATGAAAAATACACAAAATAAAGTGATACAGGTAATAATAATAACAACACTACTATTATTTACTGGCAAGATAGCAGCTCAATCTCCTTTCGAGCAAGTTGAGAAGAGCAAAAGTCCAAACTTTGAACAAATTAAAGAAGCATTTGATGAGCATTGGAAAGGATTTCCGGACGGGCAAAGGAAGCCGGGCTGGAAACAAATGCAACGTTGGCAGTATTTTTGGGAACAACGGACTTTTCCAAACGGAGAATTTCCCAATCAACTTGAAATATACCGTGAATATGAGTTTTTAAGTGAAAAAAATAAAGCCCCAAATCCTTCCAGTTCAAAACAATGGACTTTACTCGGTCCAATAAACAGTCCGGAAAAAGTATATGATGTGAGAGAGCAGGGATTGGGCAGAGTAAACGTTATTAGATTCCATCCTCAAAACGCGAATATTATATGGGCTGGTGCAGCTTCAGGCGGATTATGGCGTTCTATTGACGGTGGCTCAACTTGGGAAACATTTCCTTTTACCCAGTTTCTGTCATTGGGTGTGTCTGACATTGCTATTTCAGAATCAGACCCAAATGTTGTGTATGTTGCAACAGGTGATGCAAGTGGAACACTTGGAACAGGTAATAGTTTTTATTCTATCGGCATAATTAAAACTACTGATGGTGGAGCTAGCTGGAATGCTACCAATATGAGTTATTATTTAAGTAACGGTAAAGTAACTTCAAGAATTATTCTTTCTCCCGATAATCCCGATATTGTTATTGCTGCAACAAGTGAGGGTATTTATAAATCTTCAAATGGCGGACAAACTTGGAATTCAAAAAGAACTGGAAATTTTAGGGATATGATTTGCTCATTATCTGATTTTAATATCGTTAGTGCTTCCGTATTTTCCCGTTCTGGCTCAACTTCAATCTTCCGCTCAACTGATTTTGGAGATACATGGACAGAAGTTCATACAATATCTGGTGGTTCTAGAGTTGTATTTGCTGTAACTCCAAATCGTCCTGAAAGAATTTATGCGCTCTGTTCACGTAATGGATATTCTTCGTTTCATTCATTAATAATATCTGATGATGATGGAGCAACTTATGAAGAGTATTCAAATTATGAGGTAGAAAACAACTTGCTTGGATGGTATCTTGGCACTGGTGATGATAAAAATACAGGTCAGGCAGATTATGACTTATGTCTTGCCGTTTCGCCAACTGATTACAGGGTGATTTATATTGGTGGTATTAATGTCTGGAAATCTGTTAACGAAGCTGCTTCCTGGTCAATGGTAGCCCATTGGAACGGTGCTTACTCAAAGCCATTTATTCATGCCGACCAGCATTGTTTTGAATGGTTAGATGACAATACGCTTTTTGTTGGAAATGACGGCGGTATCTACTTTACTGCAAATGGTGGAAATTCCTGGAATTTTCAAACTGATGGTATGTCAATTACTCAATATTACAGATTTGGTGTTTCTCAAACCGACCCTTATTTAATATATGCCGGATGTCAGGACAATGGTTCTAACAGACTAAAAGATGGTAAATGGGAACACATCTATTCTGCTGATGGTATGGAAGCTGCTGTTGACCCTACTAATACCGATAGAGTATATGTTGCTTATCAATATGGACAATTATTGAAGTCTGTCAATGGCGGTAAAAGCTTCACTTCTATGCTTAATAAGTCCAAAACAAATGAAGACGGCGGATGGGTTACTCCTTACATAATCTCTCCTAATTCTCCAAATGTAATTTATGCTGGTTACAAAAATGTTTGGAAAACTACTGACTATGGTTCTAGCTGGAATAAAATTTCTAATTTTAATTCTTACAGAACTCTTGTTGCTCTCGCTGTTTCCAAATCAAATCCAGATGTTATTTATGCTGCTAATTATTCAAATTTAATGGTAACAAAAGACGGAGGAGCAACCTGGACTTCGATTTTAAGCACAAATCAGGCGATTACATATATTGAAGTTCATCCTACTAATTCAGATAAATGCTGGGTTACTCTTTCTGGTTATTCTGAAAGTAATAAGGTGATGGAATATAACGGAAGCGAATGGACAAATTTATCTGGCAATCTTCCTAATGTTCCCGTTAACTGTATTGTTTATCAACAGGATTCTCCTGATAGAATATATGTTGGAACTGATATTGGAGTTTTTTATACTGATTACTCTTCAAAAATCTGGGAACAATTTGGTACTGGTTTGCCTAATGTAATTGTTAATGAACTGGATATTCATTATGGAGCAAAAAAAATCCGTGCAGCTACGTATGGACGTGGTATCTGGGAAGCCGATATTCTTGAATGCAATCTTGAACCTTTGACTTTAAAAATTACAGGCGATTTAGTGTTTTGTGGGGGAGACAGCGTAGTTATTGAAGTAGAACAGGATTATCCGAATTTTATTTGGAGCAATGGCGAAAAGACTAAAAGAATTGTAGTTAAAGAATCAGGAAACTATTCTGTTACTGCTGAAGATAATTCCGGTTGCAAGACTAAATCCAATTCCATTAGTGTTGAAGTGCTTTATGTTCCCGAATTAGAAGTTAGTCCTGTTGGTAAGTTTCCTATCTGTATTAATGAAGAAGCTACTTTAACAGCAAATTTTGGATTTAAATCTTATTTATGGAGTAATGGCGAAACAACCCGCAGAATAGTTACTTCTACTCCCGGAAAATACTATGTTACCGGAGTTACTTCTGATGGATGTGAAGCATATTCCGATACTCTTATAGTAGAAATTATGCCGTATCCTGAAAAACCTGTAATTACTCAGTATGTTAATTGGTTGAATTCATCTGAAGCTACTGAATATCAGTGGTACAGGAACGATACGCTAATTGAAGGTGCTACCGGAATTTCTTATTTAGCTTCTGCTAGTGGAATTTATAAAGTTGAAATCTGGGATGAATACGGTTGTTCCAATTTCTCTGATGATTTTAATTTTGTTGTTGGTGTAAGCGATGGCGAAAATCCTGAGTACTTCATTAATGTCAGACCAAATCCGAGTAAAGATATTTTCAATATTAATGCCCAATTTACTAAACCTCATATTTTAGATATTTCAATTTCTAATATTAACGGCGAAAGAATTTTCTCAGAAACTACTAAATACACTGGTGGTATTTTTGTCAAACAGGTTGATTTAGGGCAATTCCCTCGCGGAACTTATTATTTGATAATCAATTATGATGGCAATATCTGGAGACAGCAATTAATTAAAGAATAAACTTTCGGTTTTATTCTGGCTTTGCTCATAATCTTAAAAAGATTTTAGATTTCTCCTTCCCAAGTTAAACTTGGGAAGGATTTTTTTTCCTTACTTTTACAACTTCAAAATTCCTGTTCCCTCGTAGTTTGCTATTTCGCCGGCTTGTCATTCTGAAACGAAGTGAAGAATCTCACAAGTCATTGCTACCACAGAGTTTGAGATTCCTCACTTCGTTTCGGAATGACAAGAAATGTTTATTAGGTTTTCAATAAATTATTACACTAGTAAAGAACAATTGCGCAGTCAATCTCCCAAATAAATTTGGGAGTTACTCTAATTATTAGAATAACTCCTAAATTTATTTAGGAGTTATAAGTTCAGAACTCCTGATGCCTCGTAGTTTGCTATTTCGCAGTCTTGTCATTCTGAACGAAGTGAAGAATCTCACAAGTCATTGCTACCACAGAGTTTGAGATTCTTCACAACGCTTCAGAATGACATACTTTTTGTTATAATTTGTGCAATTATTCGGTTCAAAGCAAATCTCCTAACTACTTTATTTTCGTTATGGAGTCTGGAATTCTGAACTTCAGAATTCCTGTTCCCTCGTAGTTTGCTATTTCGCCGGCTTGTCATTCTGAAACGAAGTGAAGAATCTCACAAGTCATTGCTACCACAGAGTT
>CAZCLJ010000181.1:0-9620 GCA_964499465.1 uncultured Hyphomicrobiales bacterium | reverse complement strand
TTGGTTTTCCCTAAAGAGAATGGACAAAGAAATATTTTAGTCATTAGTCATTGGTTATTAGTTGTTAGTAAAATACGAATGACTAATAACGAATGACTAATGACCTATAAAAACTATTTTTAAGATGGATTCTGACATCCGTCAGCATTACACTTTTACTTATGTCATCTCCATTTAAATAAAGGTCTTACTTTATCTGGGGGTTCGAAATGACACTTTAATTATATTTATGAAAGCGACTTGGTATAAACCACCTGATAGCTGTTAGCCGACTGCTGTTAGCTGAAAGCTAATTCTCCGGATAAATCAAATTTGCTGCTCCATTCATATAGAACCAATAAGCCATTCCGGGCTGCAATTCACTTAAAGTGTTTATCCCAAAAGCAGGATAGTATAAATTACCCAAAATGTCTTTTATAAATACCAAATTTGCAGAAACCGATTGAACTGCTGTAGCTGTAGCCATTGAACTGCATCGTAAATAAGGAACAAGATTCCAGCTAGCATTAAGGGGAATTTGTGTTTCTTCAGGAATTACTCTTGTTCCGCTTAAAGTAATGCTGCACTGCTCTGTAACATTAATTCTGTAACCAGAGCGAACATTCCAATTTCCGATTTGATTGATTTCCCATTCTGGCACAAAGATTTGACCGGAGCCATTTTTAATTATATTGATTTGATTAAGAATATCGTTAAAGAGTTCGTAAAGATTTGGATTTGCTGGCTGATAGTAAGTTGAAACGTAGTTCCAGCCCTCGTTTAAATTCATTTGGAATGTTTCATAAGCAGTGGTAAAGTTCCATACTTCCGACCAAAAACTCATCCCAATATCGTTAACTGCTCTAACCCGCCAAAAGTACTGAGCGTTAAATTCCAAATCATTTAGCTGAAATTCAGTATTAGTTATACCTTCCTGATTGATTAAAGGGTTTGAAAAATCGTTTATCGTTGAAACCTGCAAATTATAAGAATCAGCATCTTCAACTGCGTTCCAAGTTAGGAACGGAATGTTGGGTATTTCAAGCGAATTATTCACAGGACTTTGAAGCACTGGTGCTGATAGATAAAAACTAAGTTCGTATTGAATTGCATTATCAAAAACCTCTTCTACAAATTGAGGAGCAACGAGTGCAGTAGCAGCAGCGTTTGGGTGACTATCCCATTCGTCATTAGCATAAATTAATGGTAAAGTGTTTGTATTGTCAACAAGTTTATGAAAAAAGTCAAATACAAACACATTTGGTGGAAAATCTGGAAATAACGGGTCAAGTCCAGCAGCAAGCGTATCCTTTGCCCATTTACAAAAATGATGTGAAAAGTATGCCTCTTCTTCATTCGTTGCATTCATAACCAACGGTGCATTAGTCCAAATGACAAAGAAATTATCAGGGTGCTGAGCCATTACACTAATGAAATTACGCCAGTGCCACTTATAATTAAACACCGATTTAGTTCCGTAATCCAAAGTATCGTTTGGACTTCCCCAGCCACCCCACATATTTGACGAAGGAAAGCAGGATTTTATGATAATGATTTTATTAGCTGCGAGATATGGAAGGATATTTGCGGTTTCGTCTTCGTTATCGAAAATTGAATGCCAGCGATACCATTCATTATCCCAAGGGTCAACGGGCCAGCCCTCTTCGTTTAGCGAGCAGGCATTTTCTCCAATATAATTGTTTTCTAAATTATATGAGGCAATTTCATCTGGAACGCTTGTCGGGCTGCCATTTGGTCCCCAAATACAGCCACCAGTGGAGTGGTGAAGGAATATTCCACTCCTAAATTGTATATCCTGAGAATTTGATTGAATGCTAAATGCAAACAACAATATTAAAATGACTTTTTTCATAAAAGCTCCAAATTTATAAAAGAAACAGTTTTCGGTATTTAGCTGGCGGCTGGCAGCTATCGGCTGTTAGCAGTCGGCTGTCGGCTGGCAGCTATCGGCTGTCGGCTGGCAGCTATCGGCTGTTATATCATTAGTTATTGGTCATTGGTCATTGGTTATTGGTCATTGGTTTTTCAAATGACGAATTACAAATGACGAATCACAAATGACGAATCACAAATGACGAATCACAAATGACGAATGACGAATGACACAATTAAATAAAAAACATCTTCAGATAGCTTACAGCCGACAGCTGATAGCTGACTGCCGATAGCTACTCAATAATCTTCATTAACTTCAATGCTTCCTTTGTTACTTCAAGCCGAACTGAATTAAAATTGTCTAAATTAAAATCCTTCTTTGGTTCCACGTTTGTTGCAAAGAAAAATACTTCATTATTAACTTCAACGTATCCGATATACCAGCCGTTATTATTGCCCTGACGCATTCCCCAACCGGTCTTTCCGCTTAATACATATTTATCAGTTTTTTCAGCAATCATAATATTTTTCATTAAAATAGTAGTTCGCTTTGAAATTGGTAGTTCTAAAAAAAAGAATCTCTTTAAAAAATCAATCTGTTCGAATTGTGAGATTTTCGATTTACCTTCCAACCAGAAATTATCAATATTTTTTTCATTAAAAACCATTCCTTTGTAATCTAATTTTTTTAAATAACTTTTCATTCTGCTAAAACCAATTTTCCTTGCAATTTCCTGATAGCAAGGAACGCAAGAGTATTTAAAAGCATCTTTAAATTTCAAATCCTGCTCCCATAATTTGAAATAGCGTTCCTTTCCGTCCCACTTTGAAACTGAGGAATCATTTTCAACAACTCCGGTTTCGAGAGCAATAATGGAGTTTGGTATTTTGAAAGTTGATGCTGGAAGATGAGCTGTTTTTGCCCATTTAAAATCATTTGAATAAAAAGTATTATTTTTAAAATCATAAATTAGAATAGAGCCATTTAATTTTAATCCATCTAAAAGTTTCTTAAATTCTGGCTTATTCACTTCTTTGGCTTCTTTGTTTTCAGCAAAAAGGTTTAAACTATTGAAGAATAGTGCTACTAAGAAAAGTATGCTAATTTTAAACAGAAAAATTGATTTTTTCATTTTATTGATAATATTTATAATGAATAAAAATATTTAACAAATTTAATTAAAATTTAAGAAAAATTGTATTATCAAACAAATGAAAATATTATTTTAATCTCAAATACTACAAGAAGGAAAGTTCCATAAATGACATTCAACCACAAAATAAATTAAGTCCTTTATTTAAGAAGAAAAGACATAACTAAATGTGTCATTCAAATGCAAGTTATAATACATCTTATTATTGTTGAGTTGCTATTCGATATTAGCTATTTCAAGGAAACATTTGGGCTTGACCAAATGCTTCGTTAGCAAGTTCACTCGTTTTCCCAAGATGGATTCTGGCATCCGTAAGCACAACACTTTCCATTACGTATTCTTCATTATAATTAAGCACTTGCTTTATTTGGAGGGTCGAAAAGAAACTCTAAATTAAATTAATGTGGGCAAGCACTACTAAAACTGTCAATTCCATACATTACCTTAATCTCAATTTTTCTTTATTTTGTATTATTATTTTTATATTTTTGTAATATCAATTAGTTACAAATATAGTTAATGAAAGGAGACTGGATTTTGAAAAATGTAATTTTAATTTTGCTATTTATCTTATGCTTTCTTCAATTTATTCCAAGTATTGCAGAAACGCCGGCTGATATTGTTGAAAAAGCAGAAAATCTATACAAGGGAAGTTCTTCTTATGGCACATTTACTATGAATGTAGTAACTCCCGATTACAAAAGAACTGTCCAAATGGAAGCATGGAACGTTGGAAACGATAAAGCATTAATTCTTATCAAATCGCCTAAAAAAGAAGCCGGAAATAAGACTTTAAAAATTAAAAATGAGCTATGGTCTTACCTTAAAAGCACTGAAACCACGATGAAACTGCCATCTTCTATGCTACTTCAATCCTGGAACGGCTCTGATTTAACTAATGACGATTTAGTGCATGAGGTAAATCTTGCACGAGATTACACAACTACTATCCTAAGCTCCAATGAAAAAGACGGCACAGAAAGCTGCTGGAAACTGCAACTTATTCCAAAACCTACTACACCAGTGGTTTGGGGAAAAATTTATTACTGGATTAGACAATCTGATTACATTCCAACAAAAATTGAATATTACGATGAAAAAAATACTTTGATGCGAACTATGACTTTTTCCGATATAAAAGTAATGGACAAACGCAAAATCCCTTCTAAATGGACAATAATCAACAATAAGAAAAAAGGCAACTACACTGAATTTATTTATGATGATGTGAAATTTGATTTGAAGATACCCGAAAAAGTTTTCTCTTTTCGTGAACTTGAAAAATAAAAGGAGTAAGTTTGAGCTTAATTTTTAAAATGGCTTGGCGCAACATCTGGAGAAATTGGCGTAGAACAATCATAACAGTATTAGCAGTAGTATTTGCGACTTTTTTATCAATTGTTATGAATGGGATGCAAGTCGGAACTTATGAATCGAATATACGGCAATCGCTTGATATGTTCAGCGGGCATATTCAAATCCAGAAAAAAGAATTTCAATTAAATCCCGGACTAAACAAATCATTTATCGTAAATGACAGTATAAAAACTGCATTGGAAAAAAATCCGGAAATTATTGGCTATGCCCCCAGAATTATGTCAAATGGTCTGATTGGTTTTGATGGAAATTCTCTTGGTGCTTTAATAATCGGTATGGATCCGGAAAAAGAGCAGAAAGTATGCAAAATTGCAGATAAAATTAATGATGGAAATTTTCTTTCAAATCAAAGAATAGATGATATTGTGGTTGGCTATAAATTGCTGAAAACCTTGAAAGCTGCTATTGGAGATACTGCTGTAATACTTGCAACTGGTTTCGATGGCTCTACTGGCAACCAAAAATTCGTGATAGCCGGAACGTTTAAATTAGGATCGCCTGAAATTGACAGAATGGGAATACTGATGAATTTACATTCTGCTGATGAACTGTTTTCTATGTATGGAAGAGTAAATTTATTAGCTATTTCAGTAATTCATTTTAAAAAGGTTGATGAAACAATCACACAATTAAAAAGTGAAATTAGTGATACAACGCTCGCCATTATGAACTGGGAAGAGTTTATGAGCGATATGAAAGAATTAATGGATATGGACGTTGTTCAAGGGTATATTTATCTCGGTTTGCTTGTGTTGCTGGTAGCTTTTGGAATTTTAAACACTGTTTTAATGTCTATTACAGAGCGGTTTAAAGAATTTGGCATAATGCTGGCTATTGGTATAAAAAACTCTACTCTTGTATATATAGTTCTAATCGAAATATTAATTATTTCAATAATAGGAATATTTATTGGGAACATTTTGGGTTTTGCTGTAAATTCTTATATTCTTAATAATCCAATCGTTTTAACAGGAGATTTTGCTCAAATGTATGAAGAATATGGCTTTCAACCGAAACTCTTTTCTTCTTTGAACATTGACATTTTCATTACACTATCTCTTCAAATTTTAGTAATAGCAATGATTACATACATTTATCCGGCAATTCGTATTTTAAAATTACACCCACTCAAAGGTATCAGATACACTTAATCAACAGGAGAAATTATGCTTTTTAAAATAGCTTGGCGTAATCTTTGGCGGAATAAAAGAAGAACGTTGATTGTGCTGACTTCTGTTATAGTCGGAGTAATCATTATTTTATTAAATGATGGACTGGGAATAGGTTTTATTAAACAAATGCTTGAAATTCAGATAAATACAAGTGTTGCTCATATTCAAATTCATAATAAGAGTTTTCTTGATGACAGAGTTTTGTCAAATAGTATTAAAAATCCGAATTATGTTGACAGCATTTTGCAGAAAACAGATTTTGTAAAGCATTACAGCAAACGGCTAATTAATTTTGGTATGCTTTCGAGTGCTGCTAATTCTTCCGGCATTGTCCTTTATGGAATAGAACCGGAAAAGGAAAAACAACTTACTATTATTCATAGCTCAATAATTAAAGGCACTTATTTATCTGGAAAACCAAACGAAATTATTATTGGGAAAAAATTAGCTGAACGCTTGGAAGTTGAACTTGGAGATAAACTTGTTGCCATTTCAAGTAATATTGATGGAAAGCCGAGTTCGGAACTTTTTAGAATTGTCGGTATTTTCAAAACCTCCGATACTGAATTTGACAAAATGACTGTTTTCGTTGATTATAATAATTTGGAAAATATGCTTTCCACTCAAGGATTAGCATCTGAATTTGCTATTTTATCAGATAATCCTGAAAATGCTCCTTTAAATAAAGCAGAACTAATAAAACTGCTGAATATCCCAAATCTTGAAGTCAAAACATATATAGATTTATTGCCTCTTATAATGTCATATATAGATTCTTATCAATCAATGATGTTTGTTTTTTATCTGATTTTTGGTATAGCAGTGCTATTTGGAATAATAAACTCTATGCTTATGGCTGTATTCGAAAGAATCAGAGAAATTGGTGTTTTGATGTCTATTGGAATGAAAAATTCAAAAATCTTTTTTATGATAGTTTATGAATCGCTTTGCATTGGTGTTTTAGGAACAATGATTGGGACAATTATTGGTTCAGTTTTGCTTTTATATTTACAAAAAAATGGCATTGATTTAAGCTTTGTATCTGACACTCTTAACCAATACGGAATGAACGCAGTTATTTACCCTGAACTTTCATTTCAGGTAATTTTTTCATCTATATTAGTAATGCCTATTACAGCTGTTGTGGCAGCAATTTATCCAGCTATTAAGGCAATTAAACTCCAGCCAACCGATGCGATGAGGCATGTGTAGGTGTAGTTTTAAGCTATGCTATCAGCAAGTTGATAGTATGACAGATAGCATAAAAATCTAAATATAAAAACTATCAGGTTTGTGATTAAGAACTCCAGATAAAGGAAGACCTTTATTTAAATAGAGATGACATTAATTAACACAGTCATTCTGAGGCGAATATAAACGAAGACGTTTACTTTTAAGAAAATGAACTAAATAAGAAGCAAGCCATACGATCAACAAGTTGATAGTATGGCTAAAATGATTGTAAAAGTCATACTATAAACTTGTTTATCGTATGACTTGTATAAGTATTTGCAATACATATTGTTACGTGTTAATAAAGCAAAATTGGTTCATTGGAAACGAAGTGAAGAATCTCACAAGTTCATTATACCAAAGTATTTGAATTTTAAAGAGAAAGATGTCCTACATCTTGCAGATGTAGGACATCTGGTTCTAGAACTTTTTACAAAGTTTTGTAGAGTCAGAACTCCTGACCCCATAGCGAAAATAAAGGAGTTAGGAGATTTGCCTCGTAAAGAACAACTACGCAAATTATAACAAAAAGTATGTCATTCTGAAGCGCAGCGAAGAATCTCAAACTCTGTGGTAGCTATGACTTGCGAGATTTCTCACTTCGTTTCGAAATGACAAGACTGCGAAATATCAAACTACGACGGGTCTGGAGTTCTGAGAGTAAAAGAAAATTTGCGCTATTGTTCTTTACGAGCATAATCTTCTAACTCCTTTATTTTCGTTATAGGGTCAGGTGTTCTGAGTTTATATTCTATTATATGAATCATTTGTAAACAAAAATTTTTAAAAAAGAAATATATTTTTTTAATTTAATTGCATAAATTTGCATAAGGTTTTGTATAATAAAATAATTTGTAAAATGACAAAAGAACAAATCAGTAAATACGATTCTCAGAATATGTATGATATTCTGCTTGATTTTCCAAAGCAAATTAAAGATGCGATTAAAATAGGGAAGAAATCCCCCACTTTTAATAATCCAATTAAAAGCAAGAACTTTGTTGTTCTGGGTATGGGTGGCTCTGCAATTGGAGGCGATTTAGTCAAATCATTTGTTTCTACTCTTCCTGAAAGCAAAGAAGTATATATGTTTATTAATCGCAATTATACGATTGATTTTCCAGTAACGGAAGAAACGAATATAATTGTAAGTTCCTATTCAGGCAACACCGAGGAAACGCTTACTGCTTATGAAGAAGCAAAAGAAAAAACAAAAAATATAATTTGCATCACAACAGGTGGTAAATTAGAAGAATTAGCGAAAAAAGACAAATTTCCGGTAATAAAAATTCCGGGAGGAATGCAGCCGAGATGTGCAATAGCTTATGCTTTCTTTAGCGTCCTTTACATATTGATTAATGCAAAGGTATTTTCAAAAGAAACGTTAGAAATAATAGATGAATCAATAGACGATACACAAAAAGTTACTGAGTATTTCATTGATGAGTATAAAGACTTTAATGAAGATAGTTTGCCTGCTATGTTTTCAAATATTGCATCATTTGCAATTCCGGTCTTTTACGCTTCAAGCGACCGTTTAAAGCCGCTAGCAGTAAGAATCCAGAATCAAATTCATGAAAATTCCAAGCATATTGCATTTACAAATGTATTGCCCGAGATGAACCATAATGAAATCAATTCATGGAAATTTCCAAAAATATCAAAGCAAGTTTTCAATATTTTTTTCATTTCTGATGACGATGATGACGAAAGAACCAAATTAAGAACAAAAGCAACTAAGAAAATATTAAATAAATATATGCAAGATAATGTTTTAGACTTAATCGGGATTGGAAATACTTTTCTTTCAAGGATGTTTAGTTTAATTATTTTCGGAGATTGGGCATCTTTTTGTTTAGCAATTGAACAAAAGACCGACCCAACTCTAATTCCGGCAATAACAAAATTAAAGGAGATTTTAACAAAAACCAAGTAATGTAAATAATATTGAAATAATTACTTGTAAATAACAATAATATTTCTTAATTTTGTAAAAAAATTGAGAGGTATTATGGCTGGAAGAAAACGAACTCGCAGAGCAAAATATATAACCTTATTTTCACCTTTTTTGATGCGTGAAACTAAGCACGAGCTAATCGGAGAGCCGATAGAAACAGACAAGGGTAGGCAGCAGTGGGCAAGATGCACACGCAGCCGACATTCACAGCTAATCAACCTCGACACGATTGAAGCTGAATCAGATAAGTCGAAAGCTGTAATTCATATTTCTAAAGAAGATGCTAAAAAATATTCTCCTTTAGATGAATATCAAATTGGTGATGTCATTTTCCATGCGATTTGGGATGATGTCGGTATCGTTAAATCAAAAGAAAGCACCAGCACCGGTGGAAGAGCTATTATTGTTCACTTCGAAAGGTGCAACGAAAAAAAATTAATTGAAAATTTTCAAAAATCCTAATAAATAAGAAAGGTGGTGAATTAATAAGTGATTGGAGTTACATTACAAAACAATGAAAACATTGACCGTGCGCTAAGGAGATTTAAGAAAAAGTACGAAAGAAGCGGAGTACTACGCGAATTTAAGAAAAGAACTGCTTTTATGAAACCATCTATCGAAAAGCGTCTTGCTCACCTAAAAGCTATTAGAAGACAGCATAGAGCTACTTTAGAATTAGACTAAATAATTCTTTCTAAGTCATACTATCAATAATTTTGGTAGTATGGCTTTTTTATTCTAAATTTCAGAACTATTGCTATATTAAGAGCTACTGTCCACTTGTAGTTTGTCATTTCCTAGTGTAATAATTTATTGAAAACCTAATAAACATTTCTTGTCATTCCGAAACGA
>CAZCLJ010000180.1:0-9674 GCA_964499465.1 uncultured Hyphomicrobiales bacterium | reverse complement strand
TCTGGGGGTTCGAAATGACATTATGATTTTGCACTATTAGTTAGCGGTTTGGTATTAAATGAATCTTTGAATGCAACTTGGTATGAAATTTCAAAAAAAAAGTCTGACACTTTTGCAAATGTCAGACTTTTTATAGTTTAAGCTATAACTTACTTAACAATCATCATAATTGTTGACACATTGTTGGAACCAGAGCGTAATACCACGTTATAGCTACCATTTGATAAGTTATCTGTATTGAAGACAACTGAATGCAATCCGGCGCTATAGCCATCTAATCTGATTCTACCAACTTCATCACCTCTGATAGTATAAATCAATATTTCAGCATTTCCATCATTTGGTAAACTGAATTCGAATGTAGTTGAGTTAGAAACTGGATTAGGAGTATTATTAATGCTAAATCCAAACACTTCATCTGCAATTGTGCTGCCTTTTGCAGAATAAATTGCATTTTCAACATAAGAAATAGCATTGAGTTCTAAGTTGTTATTAAGTTCAACAATAGAAGAAAGTAATAAGCTATTGTATGAATTCGTTGTAGGATTGTACAGCTTGGCAGTTAATACTTCACCTTCAACCGCACCGTCAATATTATCAGTATAAGAGTTGTCGCCCCAAATATTAGCAGCAACAACAGCATCTTGGACATAGCCACTACCGATTAATTCTCCGTTAGTATTATAAATACCAACTTCACTACCATTTTCAGCATCAATGCTAATCAATAAAGTAGCAGAGTTACCTGTTTTGTTCATTGAAGGAATAAGATGTTTTGGTAATGGAGTGATAATTTCACCTGCAGTTGCTTTACGAGCAGTGTTTGCAGGATAGATTAAATTATCAGCAGCAGTTACATAAATATAATAACCGTAGCCAGCATCCATATAACCGAGAGTATTTAAACCCCAAGCAGGTACGTAAACACCGCCTTCATTATTTTTAGCAATAACCAAATTAGTTCCTAAACCTGCAAGAGCAAAAGGAGCTGACATAGGATTATCTCTTAAATAAGGAATAAGGTTCCAACCATCGACTAATGGAACTGGGTGCGATTCAGGAACAATCTTGTAACCGTTCATTTCTACTGATGTTTGAGTTGTCATATTAATAAGATATCCATGGTTTGGATTCCAGTTAATAATCTGATTAATAGTGTAAGCAGGAGCATATATTTGTCCGATACCGTTTTTCATAATGTTAATATATGAAACAACTGGAGCAAATATATTTTCAACTAATGGGTCAATAGGTTCAATATAGCTTGAAATCATATTCCATCCGGCAGAAATAGAAATGTTTTGTTCGTTTGTAATCTGAACAAATAATCCTGAAAGGACGGAGAATCCATTAACCTGATAAACTGAAGGACCTTCATCGAATGTAGCTGTTGCTCCCCAGATTATATCAAGCATAGAATCCCAGACTCTGAATGTATATGGTTCGCCAACAGTAAATCCATCTTTAATAGGAGTTTGGTCATTATCACCGTAAACTGTTATGCCTAAGTTTGCTCCATTCCATACTCCGTAACCACCGCAATGCCATTCGCCCGGTGTTCTTTCATAGAACAAGCCGATAGCATCACCATTTATCATTGGACGGTCGCCTATCATAGGAGCAATACCAGATGGAACAATAACATTGGCGTCATTTCCAGTATTGGTAACAACATCAAGGAATTCCGGTGGTAAGTTTGGACGTGTAGTAAATGACCAAACATTAGACCAATAGCCGCCGTAACCGGTTTCTGATAATGCTCTTGCTCTCCACCAGTATTGTGTTTCAGGTGTAAGAGGAGTTGTTAAAGTATAAGTAGTATTAGATGTTAATTCATCAGCAACAATACCTGTAAATGCATCATTTGAAGAAACCTGTAATCTGTAGTTAACTCCACCTTCAACTGATGACCAGTTAAATTGTGTAAGTAGTGGCTGATTTACAGCATCATCTTCAGGTGAAATCAAATCTGGTGGGTCAAGTGGTATTTCGCCTGGACCGCCGCTAAACATAATGTTCGGTCTGTCCATAGAAAGAGTAGCTGCATTAGGTTCAGTACAAACTGTTGCGTTATCGTTTCTTACGTATTGAACTGAATTGTATGTAGTTGTTGTATAATATGTGCTTTGATTTGACGTATAAGATGAATTATTAAAGCATACATCAACAATAATGTTAGATACACCATCCCATGCATAAGGAGCAATGAACATATGTGTATTCCAACCTAAAGTACAAACATAAGAAGGATTAATATAGACTTGAGTAAATCCTTCAGTTTCCCAAGTGCCAGTTAATGCTGTAGCTGTTGTTTGTTTTAATTGAAGTTCAAAGTTAACAAGAGGAGCTGTAGAATTAAGGGCAGCAATGTTAAATGACAATGAAGTTAAATCGCCGGCAACTCCACCTGCTGCAAGAATTTCATCAGCAAGAACTAAGATTTGATGTTTTGCACCCCAATACCAGTTACCATAAGGAGCTGGATAGCTTGTTGTAGTATTTGTCAATGTACCATCACCAATAACAAAGAAGTTACCAGTAGTAAATTGCCATTCTTCAGACCATGGGCTTATTGAGAATGGATTTGTTGCTCTAACTCTCCAATAATATTCGGAGTTCATATCTAATCCAAATGTTAAGTTGGAAGGAGTAACTGTTAGGTCAACAACCAAGTTACTAAATAACGGGTCAATAGCTACCTGAATTTGATATTCAGCAGAACCAAATACATCAGTCCAGTCAAATGGAACAGTAGATGGAATACCAGATGCGCCGTTTGTTGGAGCAATTAGATAAGGAGCTGGTAAATCGCCACCAGTTGCAAAACTCCAGCGTTGTGACCAAGGACTGGTTGCGTTTCCGTCTGTTGCATTTGCTTTCCAGTAATATGTTGTTAATGGTAATAATGGAGAACCTGCTGGAACCTGATATTGACTTTCTGCAAGTCCTTCTTCAAATATAACAATATTTGTGAAAGTTGGGTCTGTAGACACAATTAAACCATAAGAAATAACATCTTCTACGTCTGTAAAGTCAAAAAGTGGTGTTTCAGAAACATACATTGCATCATTTTCTGGTAATAAGTTAGTTGGTGGGAATATACCACTAATATCAAGACCGAACATCATATTAGGTCTGTTAACCGAAGTACTTGCAGAAGTTGGGTTAGTACAAACTGTTGCATTGTTATCGCTATTAAACCAACGAACTGAAGTAAATTCTGTTGGCGTATAGTACATACTTTCGTTACGGGTATAACTCATATTGTTAAAGCAAATATCCAATAAAATATTTGAAGCACCATCCCAAGGAAATGCTTCTTCAAACATATGAGCATTCCAGCCAAGAACAGGTTGATAATCAACTGGTCCATAAACTAACGTCCAGTCGAGTAAATCCCATGTTGTTGTGATTTCATTTTCAGTTGTTTGTTTAATTGCAATATAGAAGTCCTGTAAAAGGGTTCCATAAAGTTCAGCAATTTCAAAAGCAAGTGAAGTAAGATTACCCGGAACTGCGCCGGCATCATAAAGTTCGTCAGCGCGAATTAAAATTTGATGCTTACAACCACCATACCAGTTACCATAAGGAGCCGGAAATGTAGTATTGGCATTAAATGCTGTCCCGGTACCGATAGTTACAAATGAGCCGGTAGTAAATGTTGAAACTTCAGACCATTCGCTTGTGCTACATTCGTTTTGCATTAAAACTCTCCACCAATATTGGGTAGTAAGTGCAAAACCGCCAGTAGTGAAGCTTGTGGTTGTTAAACCTGATTCATCAATAAAAATACCAGTGAAATCTGGATTATTTGATACCTGTAAGTGATATGAAGCAGCAGCAATATTGCCTTCCCATTCGAAAGTAGGAGTTGTAATATAACCTGTTGCACCGTTAGGAGGAGTATAAGTTATAGGAGCAGGTAAATCACCTTCCGTTACAAACTTCCATTTTGAAGACCAATAGCTATCGCAACCATCAAGTCCATAAGCTATTACTCTCCACCAGTATAGTGAATTTTCATCTAATTGATTGGCAATCGGTAAAGTGAAATTAGATGTAGTTAAATCTTCTGCTGAATAAACAATATTTGTAAAAGAACGGTCAGTAGCAATCTGAATAGTATAGTCTAATGCACCTACAACGTCTAACCAGTCAAATTCCGGTGTTGTTGAAACGCATAAAATACCATTTTCAGGAGCTGCTAACTGTGGGAAATCCAAGCAAGCAGGAGTAAATGGAATAGCAAAGCCAGTCATTTCCATTCCATCTGGAAATTCTCCGATTAATGTGCCGGCGCCTGTTTCAATATCAATTGTATATAAACCACCTGTTGAAGTATAACCAGCCCAATAGCAGGTATTTGTAACTTTTTCAAATTCCATATCCTGAGCATAGTTAGCATCAAAGCCAGTAGGTCCGATTAATGTTGGAACTGCTGAATATTTATCTATTAAATAGAAATTCTCATCTGATATGCTGACTGAATATAATTCACCATCAACAGAAGCAGCTAAGTTAATTAATATACCCGGCATAACAACACCAAGTAATGTAGCATTTCCTGTTGCTATATCAATTGTATATAAATTAGTGTTGGCACCATCATAGCCCAAGCAATACATAGTATTTGTCTGGACATCCCAGCTTAAGCCAGTTGCATCAAAGCCAACATTTCCTATGACAGTTCGTTCACCAGTGAAAGTATTTAGAGTAATGAAGCTATATGTGCCGTATTCGACACCATACCATACATCATTAGCCCAAGTACCGGCTGCAACGAATTGCAGGTCTTGCTGGTCTGCCATTTGAATTAAGAATCCGGGATTATCTAATGCAAATGTAACAGGTCCCATTACATAATTGACGGTATTGATTGCAGCATAGCCATAAACTAACGGAGTAGCTCCTGTTGTAAAGTTCCATACTTCGCTCCAGGGACTTGTAGAGCAATCATTTTGAGCATTTACTCTCCAGAATATTTCTGTTGTTAATGGTAAGCCAATTGCTAAGAATTGATTGTTTGGAACAAGATTATCGAATAATAAGTTTTCGAAATCTGCATCAGTAGCAACTTGGACTTGATAGTTAACTGCTCCAAAAATTGCTTCCCAATTTAAGAATTGAGCTGGTGCTAAATCTAAAGAACCGCTTAAAGGAGAAATTAGAGTTGGAACTGGTAAATCACCTTCAGTAATAAATTTCCAGCGTTGAGACCAGAAACTGATATTTTCGCCATCGGTTGCATTAGCTCGCCAGTAATACTGCGTTAATTCGTTTAATGGAGTTCCAGCAGGAACCTGATATTGGGATTCAGTAAGACCGGGAACATCAATAACTATATCGTAGAAATCAGGGTCAGTTGCAACCTGTAATGCATAACCCGTAGCACCTTCTACATCTGTCCAATCAAATAATGGTGCTGTGTTTACACACAGAGCATAATTTACTGGGTCAGCTAAATATGGTGGAAGAATTTCTGGTACTTCCAATGAAAATTGCATATTTGGACGATAAGTAGAAGTATTTATCCATTGTGGATTTGAGCAAACATCAGTAACATCATTTTGATAGTACCTAGTAGCAGTAAAGTCATAAAGAGTATAATAGCAAGATTCATTATATGTCCAGGAAGTATTATTATAACAGACTTCAATAAGTAGGTTAGAGCCACCATCCCAGAAGAATGGTTCAACGAAATTATGAATATTCCAACCTTCTACTGGTGTATAAGAATCACTAAAATAAACCTGAGTAAATTCTTCCATATCCCAGTCACCTGTCATATCATTTTCAGTGGTATTTTTCAACAGGATTTCATAGTCTTGAAGAGCGGTACCGGAATTTATCACAGCGACATTAAATCCGAGTGACATCAAAAAGCCCGGAGTTCCACCAGCAGCATAAATCTCATCAGCTCTGAGTAAGAACTGTTGCTTTGCACCATAATAAAAATTACCATAGCCAGTTGGGAAGCCAGTATTAGTATTGTATTCAGTGCCGTCACCGATAAGAATAAATGCACCGCTAGTAAATGTCCATACTTCAGACCATGGACTTGTATTTGCATAATTAAACATTTCTACGCGCCACCAGTATTGAGTATTCATTGAAAGACCGCTTGCTGTATATTTTGGTTCAGTAAGCGATGATTCATCAATTATAATACCTAAGAAATCAGCGTCAGTAGAAAGTTGGAAATGATAACCACTTGCAGCGATATGGCCTTCCCATGTGAATTCCGGTGACGGAGCCACTCCAGCTGCTTCATTAGGAGGAGTAAGCAGGACTGGTGCAGGTAAATCGCCATCAGTTACGAACCACCATTTGGTTGACCAATAGCTTTCGCATTCGTCACTTTGCCAAGCTTTTATTCTCCACCAATACATACTTAACTCATCAAGTTCGCCAGTATAAGTAAATGATGAGTTTGCCAAACCTGCTTCTTGATAAACAATATTTTCAAAACTATAGTCTGTTGCGATTTGAATAGTATAGGTTAGAGCTTCTGGAACATCAAGCCAGTCGAATTCTGGAGAAACGTTTACTGCTCGGGCTTCGTTCTCAGGGCTAACCAATTGTGGGAAAGCAAGACAGGGTGGAGTAAACGGAATAGCAAAGCCATCGAGCTCCAAGCCACCGGGAAAATCTGCTAACCAGGTCGCAGCTCCTGTTTCGACATCAATTGTATATAAGCCACCTGTTGCTGTGTAACCAGCCCAATAGCAAATATCATTGATTAAATCGAATTCCATTGATTGTGCATAATTTGCACCATAACCTAATGGACCTACAACTTCTGCAATACCAGTCATTTTATCAATATGATATAAATTATCACTTGTAATATCAACAGCATAAAGTTCGCCGTTAATATCACAAGCCAAATTGATAAATAATGCATTTGCAGCACCGCCAATGAAAGTTGGTACACCTGTTGCTAAATCGACAGTATAAAGATTGCAACCTTCAGTATCATTAGCAGTAGCATACATCGTATTGGTTGTAACATCATAGCTCAATCCATTAAATGACCGTCCGGTATAGCCAATAAGCGTTCTTTCACCAGTAGCAGTATTAACTGATACAAAGTTATTATCACTATAAACAGTAGCATACCAGATGTCATTTGCCCATGCACCGCCGCAAAGGAACTGCTGACCTGTTTGGTCTTGCAATAGAATCATTTCGCCCGGTGTATCCAAGCTAAATGTAACAGGACCTTCTCCCAGTTCGCCAGATGCGTCATAAGCATTATATCCGTAAACTGCAGAGAGAGAAGTCGTAGTAAACATCCATGCTTCTGACCAATCGCTGCTTACAGCAGCGTTATGTGCCATAGCACGCCACCAGTAAGGAGTATTAAGTTCTAAACCACCAGCAATATAATCTGTATTAATTAAATTATTCTCATCATAGACAATATCAGAGAAAGCTTCGTCAGTTGCTACCTGCACCTGATACCACTCTGCTCCGATTACTGAGTTCCAGTCAAGTGGAGCATTCGAGAAAACATTGGTTTCACCATTATATGGTGATACTAAAAATGGTGGGACTATAGGTCCTTCAGTAATGAATTTCCATTTCTTAGACCAAGCTCCAACCACACCTTCAGCATAATTTGCTCTTACATGCCAATAGTACTGAGTCGTTTCTTCAAGAACATTCGGTAAAGTTTGATAAACCAAATCGTTTATTTCATTTACATCAATAACTGTAGTTGAAAAATCTGATACTTCAGATACCTGAATTTGGTATGATAAAGCATCTGGGACACCGTTCCATTGGAATAATGGTTCAGTTGTTACAAAATTAGAATTATTTGCAGGAGATGAAAGGAGTGGAGGAGGTTCTCCGGCTACTCCCATTGAATAAGCAAAGAACATATTAGGAGTTCCTTGAATTAAACCACCGATTACGAAGTAACCCGGATTAATATCAAGAGAATTAAATAAACCACCAGCCATTGGGTCAACAACATCAATTCCTGCATCAAGAACTGCATCGTGCCAAATTCCAGTCTGAGTTCCAGTTTCAAGTTCAATTTGAACTATAGCAGAAGCAGATGTTTCATAACCCTGGCTATGGAGCCAAAGGAAAGGACCACCTTCGCTAATGTTATCATAAGCAGAACCATAAATTGAAACAACACCATGTGTTGCGGCAGTAATTGTTGCACCGATTGTGCCATAGCGGTCTATACGAACCAAGTCGGTTGACCAGTTGGCACACCAGAAAGCATCATTATCAGAATCATAAGCTATACTTCTGACTCCATCTACACTACCTGGAATAGTAGTAATTAACGATTGTGTCGTGAAATCCATTTCATAAATAAATCCTCCACCAGCAGCATCACTACCATAGAAGTAAGTGCCGTCGTAAGCTAAGTCTCTTAGACCAGAAGCACCTGCGACTGTAAAAGTCTCAATCCAGTTGCCATCTAAATCGTACTTAGCAAAATTACCAGATGCCCAGAATGTCGTATATATATACGTTCCATCTGTCTCGGAGCCAGCTTGACCCACTCCTGCATCTGTAGAAACGTCATAAGACCATAGCAGTTCCCAATCCTGAGCTTGAACTGAATTAAAGCCAAGGAATAGAACGATAAGCAATGATAGTATCGAAAATGATAGTTTCGATAATCTGTTCATTTAAACCTCCATATATGGTTGAAAAAAAACAATTTAATTTATTTACTCGTTTCTTTTAACATTGTAGTTCTTACTACAGTTTACAAATACATTAAGTTTTTTAAAACACAAAATATTATTAAATAAATATTCTTTTATAATATTCCTTTAATAATAATTTATTGTGCTGTAAATTGCTCTAATAATTAACCTAAAACTTCAAATAGAATAAAAACTAATATTACCTCCAGTTTGATTTAACACTTTCATCTTATTTTCATTTTATTTTTTAATAAAAATCCTTTTTATTTTTGATTTCCTTTTCTAATTTATAATAAATTATTTAAAAAAACAAAAAAAAAATAATTTTATTTCGTTTTTTTTTAATAATATTTGAAAAAAATGTGTTGGTTTATTCATTATTTATTAATTAAATCGTATTAAATTGTGAAATTTAAATGAAATAGATTATCATTAAAATTTAATATTAATTTATAAAGGAAAGTAATTAAAAGAAGAGATATTTAATATATTTTTTTTATTAAATTATATTTTTGTTCTTTATTACGTTTTTATTATAAATCAATAATTTACTTGATATATCAGTATAAGAACTCTTGCCCATTTGTAGTTTATTATTTCGCTGTTTTTCATATAAAAGCTCTCGTTTTAAAAAGAGTAATCAGTTCGTCATTTGTTATTGGTCATTGGTGGTTACAAACGAATAACCAATGACTAATGACTAAAAATCAAGACAGGTGCTGACATACTCCAGAATGACTAATTCCAAACCGCTAACAATAATGGTAATATAATTTGTCATTCTGAAGCGGAGCGAAGAATCTCACAACTCCTTGCTACCACAAACTTTGAGATTTCTCACTTCGTTTCGGAATGACAGATAAACGTAAAGATGTCATTGGCAACCCCCTGATAAAGCAAGTGCTTCATTTAAATGGGAATGACATTAATTTACCCTGTCATTCTGAAGCGCAGCGAAGAATCTCACAAGTCATTGCTACCACAGAGTTTGAGATT
>CAZCLJ010000179.1:0-9674 GCA_964499465.1 uncultured Hyphomicrobiales bacterium | reverse complement strand
AATCAACGAATCAACGAATCAACGAATCAACGAATCAACGAATCAACGAATCAACAAATCAACGAATCAACAAATCAACAAATCAACGAATCAACAAATCAACAAATCAACAAATCAACATTAAAACACATTTCATTTTTATTCTAATTGCATTATGATTAATTTTGTTTTTTTATAAATTGAAAAAAATAAAAATAATGCTTCAAATTGTTCAGCATCAAAAAACAGGAGAACTAACAGTAGTAGAGTTACCAGCTCCGATGTGCCTTGAAAATGGAATTCTTGTTAAAACGCATTATTCTTTGATTAGTGCCGGAACGGAAAAAACATCTGTTGAAAAAGCAAAAGCATCGCTGCTCGAACGGGCAAGAAAACAGCCGGAAGATATGAAGTTAGTTATGGATTTTCTGAAAAGAGATGGGATTAGCTCAACTTTAAAACGAGTGAAAAACAAGCTAAATTCATACAAAACTCTTGGCTATAGCTTGTCTGGCGAGGTGATTGAATCGAAATGCGATGAGTTTAAGGTTGGTGATTTGGTTGCTTGCGGTGGAGCAAATCTTGCCCTTCATTCAGAAATAATCACAGTTCCAAAAAATCTTGCTGTAAAAATTCCACAAAACGTTTCTCTCGAAGATGCTGCATACACTACTCTTGGTTCTATTGCAATGCAGGGAGTCCGTCAGGCAGATGTCCGTCTCGGCGAAAACGTTGCTGTGATTGGTCTTGGACTTCTTGGGCAAATAACAGTTCAGCTGCTCGTTGTGTCTGGTATTAATGTTGTTGGCATTGATATTAACAAGGAACTTTTAGAAAAGGCGAAAGAGTTTGGTTGTAGCCGTGTGTTTCCAAGCAGTAAAGAATCTGTTGCCGGACTGATGAATTTTACAAATCATATCGGCTTCGATGCTGTAATTATTGCTGCCGGAACGAGTTCAAACCAACCAATGGAACTCGCCATTCAAATTGCAAGGAAAAAAGCAAAGGTGGTTGTTGTCGGCGCCGTTGGTATGAATATTCAGCGTAATCCCTTTTACGAAAAGGAGTTGGATATTACTATTTCCTGTAGTTACGGACCTGGACGCTACGACCCGCTCTACGAAGAAAAGGGAATCGATTATCCGGTTGGCTATGTGCGTTGGACTGAAAACAGGAATATGCAAGCATTTTTGGATTTGATTTCGGGTGGTAAAATTTTCCCTTCAAAACTCACTACTCATCGCTATAAATTAGAAGATGCAGCCGATGCTTATAAATTAATTACTGCTAAAGAAAAACAGTTCTTTCTTGGGATTTTGCTTGATTACCCAAAGAAAAATGTCGAGCTTAAAAGAACTTTTGAACTTCATTCGCCCAAAGCACTTTCTAAAATAAATATTGGTTTTATTGGAGCAGGTAGCTTTGCACAATCCTACTTGCTGCCTCATTTGAATATGAAAGACGTTTCTCTTTCGGCTGTAAGCAATGCAAATCCTTCCAATTCACTAACAGTAGCAAAGAATTTTGGTTTCCATTCGTATTCGAGTGATGGGACTGAAGTTATAAACAGGCAAGATGTGAATTGCGTTTTTATTGCTACACGGCACGATACGCACTATAAATTTGTTATGGACGCAATAAAAGCTGGAAAACCCGTTTTCGTAGAAAAACCGCTTGCTATTAATTTAGAACAACTTGACGATATTAAGTTTACACTTGAAAAGCATAACGGCAGAGTAATGGTCGGCTTCAATCGTAGATTTTCAAAACCATTTCTTGCAATGAAAGAGTTTTTCAGTCAAAGGACGCAGCCATTAGCCATTACATATAGGGTAAATGCTGGCTTTATTCCAAATACAGTTTGGGTATGCCAGCCAGAGCAGGGTGGTAGGATTATCGGAGAGGTTTGCCATTTCATTGATTGTATGGTTTATTTAACGAATGCAATTCCTGTTAAAGTCTATGCCCAGTCAGTATCTTCAAATAATACAAAAGCTCTTAATCAGGATAATGTTAGTATTCAAATAAAGTTTAGTGATGGTTCAATCGGAACTGTCCACTATTTTTCAAATGGTGATTCAAGCTACCCAAAAGAATATTGCGAATGTTTCGCCGAGCAATCCATCGCAATAATGAACAATTTTACTTCTCTTGAACTCACAAGAGGTGGAAAAACAAAGAAAATGAATTTTGATGGTAAAAAAGGGCATAAAGAAGAAGTCGAAGCAACAATAAATGCAATAAAGCAAGGTAAAGAAATGCCTATTCCTTTTTCAGACATTTATTCAATAACAAAAGCAACCTTTCTTGCAGTTGATAATTGTTAATGATTAATTATTAATTGTTAATGATTAATGATTAATGATAAGAGGTGTTTTATTGAAATGTTGGTTTGAAGTGAAGAGGAGATAATTTGGAGTTGTCATTTTGAAGCGCAAGATAAAGGAAGACTTTATTATAATGGATATAACATTTATTTACCCTGTCATTCTGACGGATGTCAGAATCCATCATTAAAAAAAATTTTTATAGGTTATTAGTCATTAGTATTTTTACTAACAACTAATGACCAATGACCAATGACTAATGACTAAAAAGCAAGACAGGTGAAGACATACTCCAGAATAACAAGAAAAGATGTCATTGGTAACCCCACGATAAAAGAAGACTTTTATTTAAATGGAGATGATATCGTTCTAAACTTTTGCAAAGTTGGGAAACTTTACAAAAGTAGTTGGCGCTTCTTACTTTGCGAAAGTTTCTTAACCTTTCGTAAAGTTTTGCAGAGTAAAAAAGCGACTTCATTGGTAACGTTTTAAAACTACAATATGTATGATTTTTTACTTCATTTTTTATTTGTAAATTGCATTTAGTTATATAAAAAAAGAACAAAATGATAAACGAACGAAAAAATATAATAAATAAATTAGAAGAACTGCGAAAATCCAATGTAATTGCATACTTTACAGGTGATAGAAAAGGATTGGAAACACAAATAGGTAAAGATGTTTTAAATCTTTTTTTAGACCACTTAGATTCTATTGGAAAAGTTAAAAAAATTTCTTTATTTATCTATACAAATGGCGGAGATACTATAGCAGCTTGGAGTTTGGTTAATTTAATCAGACAATTTTGTGAAGAATTTGAAGTTATTGTTCCTTCAAAATGCCATAGTGCTGGGACATTAATTTGTTTAGGGGCAAATAATATTTTAATGACTAAGCAAGCAACTTTAGGACCTATTGACCCAACATACATTGGACCCTTAAATCCTCAGATAATAGGAGAAGACCCAAGAATTAAATTTCCTGTCAGTGTGGAGGCGATAAGTGGCTTCATTGATTTTGCAAAAAATGAATGTGATATAAATAATAGTAATGATTTGGCTTCTGTATTATTAAGTTTGGCAGATAAAGTTCATCCACTTGTAATTGGTGAAGTATATCGCGCACGAAAACAAATTAGAATGTTAGGAGAAAAATTAATTAAATGGCAAAATTTAGATAATGAAAAAGTAAATAAAATATTAGATTTTCTTTGCAGTGAATCTGGAAGTCATGATTTAACCATTTATAGAAGAGAAGCAAGAGATGTGCTTAATTTGAGAATTGAAAAGCCAGACGACGAACTTTATAAGATTATTAAAACACTTTACGAAAATATTTCAAATGAATTAGAACTACTTATACCTTATAATCCAGTTCAAATTTTAGGAGAAAAAAATTCGTTAAATTATAGTTTTAAAAGATGTATAATTGAAAGTTTAAATTACGGTTCTCATTCATATATTTCCAAAGGAGTTATAAATAAAAAATTTAATCAAAATGAAAACCAGGAAATAATTGAAGATATTAAAACTTATGAAGGATGGAGCTATGAAAAATTTTAATCAGTACCTTGTTTCCAGCACTAGTTCAATTGCACCTTTTACTTGTAGCGATACAAATATTTACCCTTTTATTAAATATTCAACCTACAAAATTGATGTAATAAATCTTAATCAGGTAATAATAAAAAATTATAATGATTCTGACAAAAACGAGCAAATAACTTCAAAAAAAACACCTAAACCTGGTTTCTTAAAAGGTACTTTCGTAATGAAAGATGATTTTGATGAACCCCTTGAAGAATTTTTAGATTATATGTAATGAAATTTCTACTTGACACACATACTTTAATCTGGTTTTCAGAAGATGATGAGAAATTACCTTTAAAAATTAGGAATTTGTTTAATGATAATACAAACGAATTCTATATTAGTATTGCTACTCTTTGGGAAATGGCGATAAAAATTAATAAAGGAACTTTATTAATTAATAGAAGTTTTGATGAGATTATAGAGTTAATATTTCTATCCGGTTTTAACTTATTACCTATTTCTCATTATCATACAAAAGAGCTATTAAAACTTCCTTTAATTCACAAAGACCCGTTTGACAGAATGCTTATAACACAAACTAAGTTTGAAAATATGATATTACTTAGCAATGAACTACTTTTTGATTTTTATGAAATAATAAGGATGTGGTAGGTTTATTTTACTCCTTTCCAAGTTGCACTTGGGAAGGAAGATTTCATTTAAAGCTGTGCTTTACTTTATAAATGAAATAAAACAGCATAGCTTTTGTGAAAATGCCTTTCCCAAGTGCAACTTGGGAAAGAGTAAAGAGGATAAAAGTCATGCTATCAACTTGTTGATAGTATGACTAAAATATAAAAAATGAAAATAAAATAATGGAGATAAAATGAAGTATAATTTAAAACTATTGATAATATTAATCTTGTTTACTTGTTGCGGTCAAATTTTATCGTCTCAACCGATAATTGTTAGAGACACAACCCCGATAATTGAAAAATCGAAAGAGCCAATACGTCAGTTTATTGATTTGAACGGAAAATGGGAACGCACAACAGATGAAGACGAATGGGGAACCACAGATTTACCTAAATGCGATGAAAGTTTAAAAAAAGTCGTTTATCGCAGAACATTCGATATTAAATCTGATTTACTCAACAAGTATACCTGGAATTTGAGTTTTCTCGGAGTGGAAGATGAAGTGGAAGTTTATGTAAATGATAAGTTCATCGGAAAATACCTCGGAGCTATGATTCCTTTTACTGTAAAGATTTCAAACAAAAATTTGCAGGCAAGCAGAAATGTTTTGAAATTAGTAGTTACTTCGACTTCAAATACCGTTTATCTTGCAAGAAAAATGAACGTTTACCAGCAAAAAAGCAGCACCGGAATTTTGCGAAGCGTTGAGCTTATCGGCACTTCTAACGTCTGGGTAAACAGTATTGATTATACTAATAAATTTATTGGTGATGTAAATAATTGTTTAATTAATACAAAGGTGAAAATATCTTCAGCAAAAGCAGAACAGTCAGAAGTTAAGCCACAAAAAAATGATACTTCAAGCGTTGGCACCGGAAAAGTTCAATATTCAGTAGAAGCTATAATTGTTGATAAACAAACAAATGCAACTGTTGTTCAGTCTAATCAAATAGCTTTTCAATACCAGGCAGAGCGCACTATTCAACAAAATATTGATATGCGCATCAGCTCACCTACGCTTTGGTCACCATCAAATCCATACCTATATGAACTTGTTGTAAGAATCAAGAAGAACGGCGCAATTATTGATGAATATTCTAAATCTATTGCTTTCACTAATTTAACTATAAACAAAGACGATAATCAATATTCATTTTTCCTTAATGGCAACCCATTTGTTATAAAAGGAATAGAGTATTACGAAAACTGCAATTTTTCAAGTTATGAACAAATGAAGAAGCAGTTAGAGCAAGACGTTGTTTTAATCAAATCTCTTGGAGCAAATTTAATACGGGTCAAAAACTATGCCCCTCATCCATATCTAATTGAGTTATGCAATAAATATGGATTGTTCCTTATTATTGATGTTCCTGCTCGCTGCATTCCTTCAGCGATTTTAGCTACTGACGAAATTTCTGTCAGATTAAAAAATATAGCAGACAGAATGATTTCTTCTTTTAATAGCAATGTATCGCTACTTGCTTGGGGAATTTCTTCCGGAATTATTGAAAACACACCAGAATTTAAAGCTTATTCTAAATTAATAATCAATCTAATCAGAGCAAATTCAGATAAGTATATTTATAAGGAAATTGATTTATCTGCAAAAAATATTAGCACCGACGGAGTAGATTTTATTGGAATAAGAGAAAACAGAGAAAATCCTAATTTCTCCGAAGTTAAATTTCAGATTTTAAATAAATTAACTGAAATTAAAGGAAAGCCAATTTTTATAAGTTATGGTATGCTGGTTATTCCGGATAATAACAATGGTTATTCCGACCCACTTTCTATTGAACATCAGGCATATTACATTCAAAGCATAAACACAATTATAAAAGAATTAAATTTAGCTGGTGGAGTGCTTTGGTCTTTCAATGATTACGAGTTGAACTCCCCAATTATGATTCTCAATCATCCTGAACAGTATTTATGCACAAGCGGAATAGTTGATATGAACCGCTTGCAACGTAAATCATTCTTTACTTTGCAGGCACATTTCAATAATGAAAAAGAACCACTTTTAAACGCAGGAAGCTATAAAGAATCTTCTCCTATTTCGTATATTGTTATCGGAATTGCAGTTTCTCTAATAATACTTTTTTTAATCAATCGTTTCAGAAGATTCAGAGAATATTTCTTACGTTCAATGTTTCGCCCATATAATTTTTATGCAGACATTCGGGACCAACGTATTATCTCTACGGTCCAATCTTTCCTACTCGCGATTGTAATTGCTTTTACGCTCGGTATATTCTTTTCCTCTCTGTTTTATTTTTATAAATCTAACGAAACGGCACAATATTTCTACAAAATATTAATTCCCGGTGGATTTTGTCAGGAAATGTTTTACAAATTAGTATGGATGCCCGAAATGATGATGGTAACTGTATCAATTATTTCATTCATTTTAATTATAATTATTGCTGCAATTCTTCGTGGTTTCTCAATATTTGTCAGCAATCGTATATTTTTCAAAGATACTTTTATTATAACCGTTTGGTCTGGCACACCTTTCATTATTCTTTTGCCTTTAAGCATAATTCTGTATCGCATACTCTTTATTTTTCCGGACATTCTTTGGCTATCAATTGCTGTTTTTGTTATATTGGCTTTTTGGATAACATACAGAATATTGCGTGCTGTTGCTGTTGTCTTTGATGTAATAGAAAGTAAAATCTATTTGGGTGGAACTGCTTTTATCAGTTTGATTACATTAATAATAATTACTATTTATCAATTGAATTTCTCAGCTTTTGCATATACAAAATTTTTCTTACACAATCTATTAAACTAATATGAACTCAATATATTCAGCAGATTTAGGAAATATAAAGAAAATAAAATCCGGTAAAGTCCGCGATATTTATGAATTTGATAATATGCTGCTAATTGTAGCAAGCGATAGAATTTCTGCTTTCGATGTGATAATGAACGAGCCGATTCCCGGCAAAGGCGTTATATTAAACCAAATCTCTACATTTTGGTTTGAGCAAACTAAACGCATAATAAAAAATCATTTGGTCGCAAGCGATATTGAGCATTTTCCTGTAGAATTGAAGCGATACAGTGCAGAACTGAAAGACCGCTCTATGCTCGTAAAAAAGTGCAAAGTCCTGCCGGTTGAATGTATTGTTCGTGGATACATTGCTGGCTCTGGCTGGAAAGAATATCAAAGAAGTCAAACTGTATGCAAAATTCCACTGCCAGCAGGTATGCTCCAGTTCCAAAAACTACCTTTCCCGATTTTTACTCCATCAACCAAAGCAGATGAAGGGCATGACGAAAATATTACTTTCGAACAAATGAAAAATCTAATAGGGGAGAGTATAGCTGAAAAAATTAAAAATATTTCTATTGAAATATATAATTTCGGAGCAAAAAAATTGGAGCAGTGTGGAATAATACTTGCTGACACCAAATTTGAATTTGGTTTAGATGAGAATAATGAACTGATGATAATTGATGAAGTGCTCACTCCAGACTCTTCACGTTTTTGGCTGAAAGAAAATTACTTGCCCGGACGCGAGCAAACAAACTTCGATAAGCAAGTCCTTCGTGATTATCTTGAAAATATTAACTGGGACAAAAAGCCGCCGGCACCTGCTCTTCCTCTGGAAATTATTCAAAAGACGCTTGACAAATACAAAGAAGCATATAATAGAATTGTAAGTGCTTGAAATGAATAATTATAATATAAATTCCCCTTTGGTTTCAGTAATTATTCCAAGCTATAATTATTCCCGATTTATTACTGAAGCAATTGATTCTGTTGTTAATCAAACTTATCAAAACTGGGAACTTATTATTGTTGATGATGGCTCGCGTGATAATTCAGTTGAAATTATAAAAAATTACTTAAGTAAATTTCCCGACAAAATCTTTTTATTTACTCATAGCAATAACGAAAATAAGAACTTAAAAGCTACTCTTGAACTGGCTTTTACAAAAATAAAAGGAGATATTGTTGCTTTCCTTGATGCAGACGATATTTGGGAAATAAATAATTTAGAAAAAAAAGTATTTTATTTTCATAAATTTCAAAGTTGCTCACTTGTTTATTCAGATTTAGATTTAATAGGAAAAAAAGAAGATATTCTGAGTAAATACAAAGATTACCTTGCTTATTCAAGATATATTGGCAGAAAGCAATTTGGCAAAGAATTCGATGCAATGAAATATCTGAAAGAACGAAATCCGATAATATCATTTTCAAATATTGCAATAAGAGCTAATGTGGTTCCATTAATTAGATTGAGTAAAGAATTTGAAATTTGGTCAGACTGGGTGGTTTCGATTTATGCTTCAAGAAAAGGAAAATTCTTTTATATTCCTGAGAAATTGTTTAAGTGGCGAATTCATAAGGAAAGTGCAAATACAAAATATATGAAGGATTTAAATCCAAAAGTATTAGGTATGCGGTTTAAAAAATGGATTTTTTCAGAAATTGGCGAATCTGAAAAAAATCAAAGTCAAATAGGAAAAATAATTAATTTAATGGGCTTTGCATTGTTCTCTCCAATATCGGTTGTTCGCACTTTCATTAGAATATTTTTAAACAAAGAAAAAATTGTATAAAATGAAGATGATATGAGATTAAGAAAGTTTAGAAGGTTTAGATAGTTAACTTTCGTAAAGAAGGGAAATTTTACGATAGTAAGAGACAGATATCCTACATCTTAGAGATGTAGGACATCTAAATCATTTATTTACAAATTCTGTGGTTAAAACAAATTCAGAACTCCTGGCCCCATAACTAAAATAAAGGAGTTAGGAGATTTGCCTCGTAAAGAACAATTACGCAAATTACCCAGAAAAGGTGTCATTTCGAAACGAAGTGAGAAATCTCAAGTTCTGTGGAAATAATGAGTTGTGAGATTCCTCACTTCGTTTCGGAATGACATACAAACTTAAAGATGTCATTGGTAACGAAGTGAGGAATCTCAATACCTGTGGTAGCAATGACTTGTGAGATTTCCCACTTCGTTGCCAATGACATCGCTATTTTTTACTCCCAAAACTTTACGAAAGTTAAGAAACTTTCGCAAAGTAATAAGATTAGTACTTTTGTAAAGTTTCTCGGAGCTTTGCAAAAGTTTAGAATTATGTCATCATTATTAAAATAAAGGTCTTCTTTCAT
>CAZCLJ010000178.1:0-9712 GCA_964499465.1 uncultured Hyphomicrobiales bacterium | reverse complement strand
AAGTTCATTTCCCTAAAAGTAAACGTCTTCGTTTATATTCGCCTCAGAATGACATACTTTTTGCTATAATTTGCGAAATCATTCTTTACGGGACAAATCTCCTAACTCCTTTATTTTCGTTATGGGGGCTGGAGTTCTGAAATTGTATGACTTGCTGCTTGATGACTAAAAAAAAAGATGTCCAACATCTCGGAGATGTTGGACATCTATTAAAAATCTTTGCGAAAGTTTGAAATATTTACTCTAAAAACAAAACAAATTCGCCCCAACTTTTATGAGTTTGAAACCCGAGTTTTTCAAAAAACTTTTTTGTGTAAAAATGAGTCTTAACGATTTTATAATTCAAAGCTCTCATTCTGTTTATAAAGTCTTTTACAAGTGCGGTGCCTAATCCTCTTAACTTTAAATGCTCGGTAATCACAATACCATCAAGCAAGACAATATCTGCTTCAACAATTTTATAACAAATTCCACCAACAATTTTGTTTGAGCCATCAATTAAGACGAAGTGCCTGTCGTTTTCTGTAGCAATTTTGGGATAATTTTCCAAATAGAAGAGTCGGTATAAATTGCCAACTTCCACTGGTTTTATTGGATTTCTGAAAATGAACTGCTGATTGTATTTGTCATTGATTTTTGAGATAATCGCAGTTTGTTCTTTGTCGTTAATGCCAATCTTTTTAACTTCAATATTCTTTGACGTAGTTTGAGCAGGGAACACTAGCCGGCTAAATATTAGTTTATCGTCTTCATTTTTAAGTTCATTTTGCAAATCAGAAAGTTCAATACAGTTAAGAGCTGGCTCGCCCGGGTTTTTATAGAGAGTTTGCAAAAGAGTATCATAGGTTTTCTTTGTAAGATAATCGGCATCTTGAAAATATGTATAGCGGTATAAATAATACCTTGCAATTTCGGGCTGCTGAAAAATCCTGTAAAGCTTGATTAATTCAGTAATTGTTTCTTCGCAGGCAGCAGAAGTAGCTTGCTGATTCTGGGATTTCCACTCCCAATACTCATCAATCGCAACAGTTAAGCATAAAGGAGGATAATATTTTTCCTTTCTGTTCTTAATATATTTGCTTAATATTTCTTTTACACTTGTTTCGTTAGGACATAATAAGTCGTGAACCTCCAAAATATTAAGTAATTTTTCTAAAAATAAATCAGCAGTAGGGACATCAATTGCTTCGTATAAGGAATCGAAAATCCAGGTAATATCAAGAAATTTTCTTGTATTCGGATAATGATTAATCGTTTTCATATAAAAATTAAGGAGCATCGGCTTGATAAACATAAGTGCAGATTCATACTCTTTAATTTCAGACATATTTTGCAAAACAGCTCCTTCATAAAAATCCTGCTCGCTAACAATTACATTTGAAGGAGTTATTGCATTAGGAACGATTTTATAACCGCTATATCGCCAGGCACGGAAAAAAGCAGCAAAAGCTTCGATAAACAGCCGTCTGCAAAGCTTCTTTGTTTTGCTAAAATCAATAATATTTTTTTGGATAGTAAGTTGGCGCAATTGCTCCCAAACATTAAGTTCGCATTTATAAACGACAGTCATTGCTTTTTTCTCTGGTCTGCAGCAACCAATTCGCGGAAGCACACGCGGGCTGAAAGGATAGCTTGCAACGGCAAACATCCAAAATACTGCATTGTGGAAATCTTCATATTCCGTCTCATCAAATATAATTAGCAGTAAATCGAAATGCTCATTTGAAATCGTATTTATGCTTATTCTGTAATTACGCATCTTGCTTGATATATGAACGCGATTTATCCAAATACCGTAATTTTGAATATTATCAATTAAAAAATTCGTTTTATCGAATGCCAGCATTACGGATTGTTTTAAAAAGGTTCTATCCAAAAGCAACTCGCGTATTTGCTCAATTTCATCTTCATCTAAATTATCATCAAAAACGAGTTTGCTGTCCAATTCTTCCTCATTGAAAATTGGTGTTCGGCTCAATAAACTGTTTTCGTATTCAAGGTAAAGTTTATCGAAAAACATACTTGCAATATCTGAATAGAACTTGTCTTCTTTGAGCAAAACCCAGGAACAAAGTTCAGAGCGAACAGAATTGTAATACTCAGGGTGAATGGAAACGAAATTAACAAGCAATTCAAAAATATTTTCAATTTGTTGGCGAGTTAGTTCGTTTGAACCTTGCTTAAAATTTGTTCTGTAATAATAAAGTCGCTTTCTTAATGCTTCGAGCCGGCGCTTTTCAAAATGAGAAAATGTAAGAAATTCTATTGAATCGCTGTTTAAAAATGATTTTCCAGAGCTAACGAACCAAGCAAACAAGTAGTTATAGCTTTCGTCCGGCTCATCTAAAATTAATATCCGATAAGCCAAGCACCTAACCGCTTCTTCAGGATGGTCGCAAAGTGCAAATAATCTTCTGCGAACCAAATCCTGGATTTTTTTTGGTTTGTCTGTCAAAAAGGTCGATAATTCATTAACAGCTTTGATTGTTCCATCGTTTTCCAAAGAATTGAGTATAACAAAATTTTTGTGTATTTTTGCTAGTGATGCATCTTTTATATGAGAAATAAACTTAACATCATTTTTAGTATTTTCAAAACAAAAATGAATATCATTTGAAATAGTATTAGCTGGAGTATCCCAGCCCTCTTTGCAGGGGTAAAAAGAAAGCAGTTCATTGTTTCCACACCAAAGAGATGGCTGCCGAACAATCGTTCCCAGTTCGATTACATTTGAATTTAACGAATAAAATAAATCCCCGATTCTGATTAAATTATCATTCTTTTTAATAGTCAAATGAACTGCATTAGAACGGTTTAACAGTCCACTTTCATCAGTAATAATGTCATCTTCCAAAATACCAATATCCCTGAAAAACCATCTTGGAATTTTTATTTTTATATCGTCAATTTTTAACTCAATTGTGTTGCTTTTATATAAATCATCAATTAAATCAGAAAAGTTCTTTACAATATTTTTTCTGTTAAAAGTATTTTTAGCAGTAATTTCTTCTAACTGGGCGGAGAAATCCCGGTCTAAAATCTCGAAATTGATAATTCTGTCATATTGAGCAAGCGAGCTATTGCAAACTTCTATTATTTGTCTGAAATACTGGCGTTGCTCTTCTCTGTTTTTGTAAAGCTTTAAAATCGGCTCTTCATCGTCCGGAACAATAAAAAGCACATTATATGGCTTCCCATCGCCAACAAGGAAAGTTCTTTTAACGCCGGCAACCCCTTCAAAGTTTTGTTCAACAAGGCGTGGTGAAACAGTTTGCCCCTTATTGTTTTTATAAATATCTTTAACTCTGTCAATTATTTCGTAATGACCATCATCAAGCAACTTAAATACATCGCCAGTTTTGAACAAATACTCTTCTTCATCAGGAAATTTTATTTCAGAATCGAAATTGAATTCGTTATCGTAATGAGCAACGTAGTGACCTGAAATAATTAGTTCGCCTTTCGGGTCGAGGAATATATTAATACCCGGAAGCGGTTTCCCAACAGAATTTTCAACATATTTACCGATGGGAGTGAGCGTAATTCCGCCAGTAGCTTCCGTCATACCGAAACCACTACAAAGCTGAATCCCTCTTTCCTGAAAAAATTTGAATATATCCGGACTGAGATAGCCAGCTGCAGAAAGCCCCCAGCGAAGACTGCGTCCAGTGATTTGTTTGTAAGCCGTTTCTTTATGTTCTGCGATTTTTACTTTATCTTCTTCTTCGATTATTCTTTCGTAAATCTGAGCCCAGCGAAGCGGAATACTGATAAAACCAGTAGGATTGACAATAGGAAAGAATTTTAAAACGGTATCTGCCGATGGATTTCCGCAAAAAGTATATGTCCCTGACCAGAAGAGCATACCGAGCATTTCCAAGTAGCGTCCGAAAGTATGGAAAAGTGGAAGATAGCAAAGCAGAACTTCGTTTTCACCTACTTCTGGCAATGCAGCAGCACGTGCAAACCGCTTTGCAATTATATTATACATCGAAAAAGATACTCCTTTTGGCATTCCAGTGCTGCCGGAGGTAAACATAATAGTTGCCACCTGCTTGATTGTTCTTCGTTCCCTTTGGTTTAGTATATCTGTAATATCGCTGCCACTAAGTCTTTTGCAGTATTCACCGAGGTAATTGACTGGATATTTTTCATTTATATTAGCATTATTGCCAATGAAATATATCTTGAAAGGCAAATTGTGTTTATGCTTCAATTTTAAAATTTTATCTAACCGCAATTCAGTATCAGTTACCATTATGTTGATTTTATGCTTTTCTATGATATATTTAAGAATTTCCTCGTTAAACTGAGTATTGATTGGAGTAACAGGAATATCATAGCAAAGGCTGGCAATATCGGAACAAGCAGCTTCGAAGCAGTTTTCCGAAAAAATTGCAACTCTTGGTTCGGTATCCGGATAGGTTTTCCAAAAAGTGGCTGCAATTTCCCGAATATGAAAAAAAACTTGTTGAAAAGTCCATTTAAGCGTAGGTTCATTTGAAAAATCCTGAAAATAAATTTTCATTGGATAAAGATTCACTCTGTTTTCGAACATATCAAGCAAATTATAGCCCGAAAGCTGAATTGCCTTAAAAGCAAGTTCAACCCAATTCAATCGGTTTTCTTCTGTTCCTAAAGATGATATAAAACTATGAGTAGCACTTGCATCAAGGAACTTTTTCAGCAGTTCCGTATCTTTGCCAGTGCTTATTTCTTCTTTCACAGCATCTAATATGTTCAAAGTTAACTCGGTATCGCAATCGAAATCGTTATCTTCAAAAAGAGAGAGATATTCAGCAAGTTTTAATTCTTCATTCATACTTCTTTTCCGGAAATAATTTTAAAATTGATTTTTCATTTGCATCGCACACACCTCTTTCGGTGATTAAGCCAGTTACAAGGCGTGCAGGAGTTACATCGAAAGCATAATTTGCAGCTTTCGTTTCTTCAAGAGTAATCAACACAATTTCTATTCCATTTTCAGTTTTCCCGTCAACATATTTTACTTCATCGCTGTTCCGTTCTTCAATTGGAATATCTGAAACGCCATCTTTAATTTTCCAATCGAAAGTCGATGATGGCAGACAGGCATAAAATGGGATATGGTTGTCGAATGCAGCGAGTGCTTTTAAATAAGTGCCAATTTTGTTCGCAACATCGCCAGTTGAAGTAGTCCTGTCGCTACCAACTAAAACCAAATCTACCAAGCCCTTTTGCATTAAAATTCCGCCAGCATTATCTACTATTAACGTATTTGGAACATTTTCATTGAAAAGTTCAAAAGCAGTTAATTTTGCACCTTGATTACGCGGGCGGGTTTCGTCCACCCAAATATGCAGCTTTATTCCTTTTCTGTGTGCTGTGTAAATCGGAGCTAAAGCCGTTCCCCAATCAACTGTTGCAAGCCAGCCGGCATTGCAGTGAGTTAATATATTTACCGTTTCCCCTTTTTTCCTTTGTGAAATTTCTTCAATAATTATGCAGCCAAATTCACCAATCGCTTTGCAATACTTTACATCATCATCAGCTATTTTACGGGCAATTTCTTTTGCAGTTTCAATCTTTTGTCCGTTCGAGCTAATATTAAACAAAGAAGAAAGCTGATAATCCACAGCCCAAGCTAAATTCACAGCAGTGGGTCTTGTTGCTTTCAGTTTTTGTGCTGCTTCTAACAGGTGCTTATTAAAATCAGTTTTGCTTTTTGCTTCCAAAGTTGCTATATACATACCGTAAGCCGCTGCTGCTCCGATTAAAGGGGCACCGCGAACAAGCATATCTTTTATAGCATAGCAAAAATCTTCTGTTGTATTTAGTTTTACAACTTTAAAAATATGTGGCAGCAATCTTTGGTCAATGACTTCAATAGATTCATCTTCTTCAGATTCCCAGATTGTTCTGTAATGTTTTCCGTTAATTTTCATAGTTTTTTTAGCTGTCGGCAATCAGCTGTTAGCTGTCGGCAATCAGCTGTTAGCTGTCGGCAATCAGCTGTTAGCTGTCGGCAATCGGCTGTTAGCTGTCGGCAATCGGCTGTTAGCTGTCGGCAATCGGCTGTTAGCTATCAGCTATCGGTTATTTATGATAATTTTTTGCTTATTTTCATTAATAATTAATAATTAATAATTAATAATTAATAATTAATAATTAAAACGCAGTAAACTAAATTAATAAAAAATATATTAATAATCATATTATTTAAAACATCTTTTTAACAATAATGCTAAATCACAGAAATATTATTTATTTTTAGTGAGTAATTCAGATTCTCTATTTATGCAAATGCTTGATTTAAAATGATATGAGATAAATTAGCACCGTTATTCTTCACTTCGTTACCAATGACATAGCTACTTTTTACAACCAAAACTTTACGAAAGTTGGGAAACTTTCGCAAAGTAATTAGATTCAATACTTTCGTAAAGTTTCTTCGAGCTTTGCGAAAGTTCAAAATAATCTAAACTTTCTAAACCTTCTAATCTTTCTAATCTTTCTAATCTTTCTAAACCTTATCTCATCTATATAATTGTTATAAACCTATTTTATTCAAATATTCATTTCCATATTTAAAAAAAATTCTTTATTTTTATAATGATATATAATTGAAAAGGATAATAATGAAAATATTTTTTTATTTAATAACACTATTGATATTAATTTCAAATAATGCTTTTGCAGCTTTTGAAAAAGTTGATATAATTACCGGAATTGCAACAGGAAAAATTGAAATTACTGTAACATCTGATTTTGATTATGGATTGCTCAATAATATTTTCGATGGCAATCCGAATACTTACGCAGCGTTTAAGCGAGGCGATTCATTAGCAATAACTTTGGAATTTTATAATGCAACCCCTCTTGTTAAATCTAAACTTTTCACAAAAAGTATTAATGCAAACTGGACATTCGAAGCAGCCGGCTCAATGTTTGAACTAAATTATCAGCAGGGAGATTATTTAAAAGCAGCGGATAAAAGAACCATTAATCAAATCCAATGGGATTCTATTGAATTTGAAGCTCGGAATTACTATGCATGCAGATTAACTATGAAAGCCGATTCCGGAGATGTTAATATTAACGAATGGGAAATATTCTCAAATTTTGAAATTCTTGATATTGAATTAAGTCCAAGTGAAATTGAAATTTATCCTACATGGCAGAAAACGATTAAACTATTAATTACAACGAATATTGGCATTTTTCAAATGAGTATAGATGAAGCAAACAGATTAAGTAATAACACAGAAATTGCTCGGATACTACCAAATAATCTGGTTGTTGGAGTTGCTCCCGGAGAAACTGAAATTATAGTCAATTTTAGCGGATTTAGTGATACCTGCAAGGTAATGGTTAAAGAAGGGAAACGCAGTTCTGACCCCGGCGATTTAACTGTTCAGTATATAAAAAGATTGCCTACAATGAGTTACATCTGGGGAAGTGAAAACCCAAAAATTGATGGCTGGCCCTCTATTGGTCAGGAAATAGAATGGCTCGCTTTAGTCAAAAACTTTTCAAAAAATGACAGGTTTAACGTGCCTTACCGCTGGTTTCTTAATAATGAACTTCTTTCAACCGGAACAATTGATATACCCGCTTTCTCTACTGCCGAAGTTTTGCTTCAAGATATTTGGACAGGGCAAAGACAAAAAATTAAATTTGTGCTTGATGCTGAAAACACTATTGAAGAAGAAGAGAAAGCAAACAACCAAATCGAAATATATAGCGATGCTCTTTCTGTTGGATTTTACGTTGAAGAATCTGTTTATAATTATTTTAGAGAAAATCAACATTTGCTTAATTCCGGTTCAAATTGCTGGGAAGATTGGGCTAAAAGGCATCTGAATCTTTGGAATGAGATGTTCGAAAATGCAATATATAGCTATACCCCTAATGGAGTTTTAGACAGGTTACGCTTGGATAATATTATGATTGTTCCGGATAGTGCATTGCCTCTTGCAGGTGGAACTTCTACCAATACTCCAAACCTTTTTGATAAAACAGTAGATTTGATTTGGGGCTTTCCTGCAAGTTTAAATATTTCTGAGTACTACGGCGATTTATATAATGTGAGTATGGAAAATCCTTTTTATTTTGAGGGTTCATTGCTTCACGAACTCGGGCATGCACGTTATTTAATTGATGTTTATGGCTTTAATGTCCACGATGACGGAAATGGCTCTACTGTTTCTATAAAAGAAAACGATGAACTTATTGTTGGGACTAAATTTATGCCATTTCTTGCATGGGATGCCGTTCATTACACTCCTATTAAAGGGCTTATGAATACTTCATTTACTTTTGTTGATGAATACAGCGCTATTGCATTGAATCTAATAGAGCATCAAAGGGCTATTTACGGTAATTATAATGCTCCGGGAAACCTTGGCGCTTTTATAAATGACTTACCAGAACAAAACTCCTTGATTATCAAAGATTCTCTTGGGAATATTTTAGATAATGCGGAAATTCGGATTTATCAGGCAGAACCGCAACACGGCATTTGGTATGGAAAATATTTCGATAATCAGCCCGATACTATCTACATAAGCGATGAAAATGGAATAATTAGTGTCGGAGCTATGCCTTTTAGTAAAGAGTATCATATAAAACATACCTACGGTTGGTCTAATGCTACTATTATTTTAAGAGCAGAGCATAATGGAAAAGTTGGATATACTTTCTTTGAATCTTCTTTATGCAATCTAAAATATTGGCAGGGAAATACTGATTTTGCAGAATATGAAATAATGTTTCCTCTTTTTGATGTTAGTTCAGTTGATTCCAAAAAAGCAGAAGCAGCACATTATCTTTCACCAAATCCAGCAGAAAATTCTTCAATTCTTTATTTTTATATAGAAAATTCAAGCAATTGCAAAATAAAAGTTCTTGATGAATTTGGTAAAATAGTTGAAAAATTCGATTACATTCCTAACGATTCTGGCAAACAGCGATTATTGCTTAATTTCAACCAATATTCATCTGGGAATTACTTCTATACTATTCAAAATGAAAAATTAAATTTATTTGGTAAATTTATAATAGTAAAATAATGGAAGAAATAACTAAAGACATAACTATAGAAGACTTAACAACATTAGTTCCAGAATCAGTTAAGTATTTGATGGACGAAGGAATACGATGTATGCGCTGTGGAGAGCCAATTTGGGGAACTCTTGAAAGTGCTTCAAAGGAAAAAGGATTCAGCGAACAAGACATCGAAAGGTTTGTTAATGAAATAAATATGATTATTAAAGAAAAGTTTTGAAAATTCGATTTTGCCTTTCATACTGAACCCTAAAATGAAGTAAATGCTTTATTTAAATGAAGATGACATAAGGTTTAGAAAGATTAGAAGGTTTAGATAATTTAGATTTTTTAAACTTTCGCAAAGTTAAGAAACTTTACGAAAGTGTTTAGTTCTTTTTACTTTTTGAAAGTTTCTTAACTTTCGTAAAGTTTGTAGGGTAAAAGAAAAGATATCTTTGGTAATCGCAGCGAGAAATCTAACAAGTTATTATTCCTATATGATTTGTATTTTAATAATAAAGAAGTCCTACATTTCTGATATGTAGGACTTCTAGTGTTGTAATTCGTTAAAAGACTTATTATATTGTGTCATTTCGAAACGAAGTGAGAAATCTCACAAGTCATTGCTACTACAGAACTTGAGATTCCTCACTTCGTTTCGGAATGACAAGAAATGTTTATTAGG
>CAZCLJ010000177.1:0-9739 GCA_964499465.1 uncultured Hyphomicrobiales bacterium | reverse complement strand
TTTTTTATTTTTTTCTTATATTACATACACTTACAACAACTAGGAAAGTTGAGTTATTTATATAATGGAATTTCTATCACTTATCACTTATCATTTATCATTTATCACTTATCACTTATCATTTATCATTTATCATTTATCACTTATCACTTATCACTTATCACTTATCATTTATCACTTATCATTTATCACTTATCATTTATCACTTATCACTTATCACTATTTCACGCGACTTTTATAACTTCGTTTATTTCTTCTTCAGACAAAATTTTCTCAATATTCAAAATAATTTTCACGTTGTTACCAACTTTACCAATTCCTTTGATGTATCTGCTTTTATGAATACTGGTTTTTGGCGGGTCTGAAACTTGACTTTCCGGAATGTCCAATACTTCGGAGACTTCATCAACAATTAATCCGAGATGGGCTTCCTGGATGCTTACAACTATAATGCAAGTCCTGTCATTATATGGAATTTCATCTAATTTGAAACGTTTTCTGACATCTAAAATAGGAATAACCAGCCCTCTAAGGTTAATCACACCTTTAATAAATTCGGGCATATCGGGCAGTTGGGTTATTTTTTGCAAGCCGACTATTTCAATTACATACTGAATTTCAATGCCAAATTCTTCTTTATCTAACTTGAAGGTAATGTATTTGTCTTTCTGCGAATCGGCATCATCATCAAATTCATCATCTTCGTAGTCTAATCTTTCGCTAAATTCATTCATATTAACCTCTAATAATTATTAAAAAAATCAATTTTATTAAGTAAAAATATTTTTCTTAATATAAGAATTTTTCAGAAAAAAATTAAAATTATTTATTAAAAAAATTATATAAAAAGTAAAAGACTTCCCCCCATAACAACCATTCCTGCAATCATACCATAAATCGCATAATGCCCGGAATCATACTCGCGTGCTGATGGAAGCAACTCATCTAATGAAATAAATACCATAATTCCGGCAACAAAGCCAAATACGATTCCCATAGTGGTATCAGTGAAATATGGCATTAAAATTAGAAAGCCCACTAAACCACCTACTGGTTCGGCTAATCCGGAAGAAAATGAAAGCCAAAATGCTTTTTTCTTGTTACCAGTTGCATAATAAACTGGAACAGATACAGCAATACCTTCGGGTATATTGTGGATTGCTATAGCTAAAGCAATTGAAATACCTATCGCCGGCTCTTGCAATGCAGCAGTAAAAGTTGCCAATCCCTCCGGAAAATTATGAATAGCAATTGCTAATGCCACAAATATACCCATACGGAAAAGTTTTTGTTCCCCTCCATTGTATTTGTTCATTTCTTCAATAGTTTTTGGCTCGTGTGGATTTTCATATTTGGGTATTAATTTATCAATAATTAAAATGAAAAATATACCTGTAAGAAATGAAAGCAAAGTAATAGACGAAGCATAAAATTCATCTTGGTAGGCAAGTATTAAAGATTCTTTGCTTTTTGCCATAATCTCGACAAAAGAAACATAAATCATCACGCCGGCAGAAAATCCGAGTGAAGCAGATAAAAAACGTTTGCTCGTTTTTTTTGCGAAAAATGCCATCGCACTCCCAATACCGGTTGAAAGACCGGCAAATGCAGTTAATGCTAATGCAAAAAGAATATTTGAAGTACTGTATTCCATATTTTTTTAATTGTAATTAATAATTTACTTTTAGCTGTCGGCTGTCGGCAATCGGCTGTCGGCAATCGGCTATCGGCAATCGGCTGTCAGCAATCGGCTGTCGGAACTAATGACTTATAAGTTCAGAACTCCTGATGCCTCGTAGTTTGGTATTTAGCATATATTATTATAAGAAGTTAAATTTTAATATAAGTATTTTCAATTGGTCATTCGTTATTCGTCATTCGTCATTAGTAGTTACAAACTAATAACCAATGGCTTACACCTAATAACAAGTAAGTGCCGACAGCCGACAGCCGATAGCTGACAGCCGACAGCCGATAGCTGACAGCCGACAGCCGATAGCTGACAGCCGACAGCCGATAGCTGACAGCCGACAGCCGATAGCTGACAGCCGACAGCCGATAGCTGACAGCCGACAGCTGACAGCCGACAGCTGACAGCCGACAGCCGATAGCTGACAGCCGACAGCCGATAGCTGACAGCTAACAGCTGTAAGCTAACTTTAATATTTCTAAAACATCTTGCGGATATAATTTTTTAACAACTCCAATAGTATCATTTTCAAAAGTATTATTTGCCAGAAATTCCAATTCTTCAAATTGAATTCCAATTTCCTTTAAACTTGTTGGAGCTTTCCAATCCTTTAATTTCTTTTGAAAAGATTCTACAGCTTCTTCAATCGTAGCAACATTCCATACATTTTTCGCCCATCTGTTGAAAGTAGCAGGATTTGCATTTTGAACATATTTAATCCATGCAGGAAAAATAATGCCAAGTCCTGTGCCGTGAGCAATATTTGTATGAACTGCACTCAAGGAATGTTCAATTTTGTGGCATGCCCAGTCGCCTCCGATTCCAATTGAAGCAATGCCATTTAATGCTAAAGTTGCAGCCCAAGCTAAACTTGCTCTTGCTTCGTAATCTTTTTCATTATTTTGAAGCAAATCTACGCATTTGATGACTGTTCTCATTAGCGATTCATCAATAGCCATCGTTACTTCCTGATTCCGTCCTACAAAATATGTTTCCATAACGTGGGATAATATATCAATTCCACCGTTAACAGTTTGCTCCCAAGGTAAAGTAGCTTGAATACTTGGGTCAATTATCGAAACCTTAGGTCTAAGTAGTTGATTTGAAAAAGAAAGTTTTTTCTTCGAATCTTCATTTGAAATAACTGAATGAATATTCATTTCTGAACCGGTTGCGGAAATAGTAAGTACTGTAAAAATTGGTATAGCTTTAGAAATTAAAATTTTTCCGAGATATGCATCCCAGATATTATCAACGAAAAACCCGGCAGCAACTGCTTTCGCTTCGTCTATTACAGAGCCGCCACCGATTGCAACTATACCTTCTAATCCAAGGTTTTTAATAATTGCTATCGCTCTGTTAGTATGTTCTAAGGTAGGATTGGGCTGGACATCCCATAGCTCAAACCATTCAATATTGTTTTCTCTTAGCGATTTGACTGCCTGCTCATACACTCCATTCATTTTAATAGAGCCGGAACCGGCAAGCAAAAGCACCTTATTTATATTGTTTTTTTTGACTTCATTTCCTATTTGGTTTATTGTGCCTTTGCCAAATATGATTTTTGTCGGATTGTGAAAGATGAAGTTTTGCATTTTTTTTAATTATTAATTGTTAATTGTTAATTTGTTTATCTGTTTATCTGTTTATTTGTTTATTTGTTAATTTGTTTATCTTTAAAATGTGCTGCTATTTTACTTATCCCGTTAGGGATTTGATATTTGTATCAATGCTTCCTTTTCGAGTTTTTTATTCCGTAGGAATTTAATATTCAATAGCATTTTATATATAATCCCTACGGGATAAGCACAGTCAATGATTTTTTTGTTACAAATATATAATTCCTACGGAATAAATTTTTTACCAAGTTGCATTTATTGAAACAATTTAAGTGTCATTTCGAAGCGCAGCGAGAAATCTCACAACTCCTTGCTATCACTACATTTGAGATTCCTCACTTCGTTACCAATGACATCTTTGTTTTAAACTTTACAAAAGTTAAGAAACTTTTGCAAAGTAAGAAGATTTCTTATACTTTTATAAAGTTTCTTAACTTTGCAAAAGTTTATAAAATGTCATATCCATTTAAATAAAGGTCTTCCTTTTTTGGGGTTCGAAATGACACTCTAAAAAATATATATTATTGTCATTATGAAGTAAAACACAAATAATTTCCTCTATTCAAGTGCCATTATACTTGAGAGGGGGCAGTTCTGATACTTTCTTTGAATCCACTTTCCTTATTCCCCTCTTGAGAGGGGATTAAAGGGGTGTGTTCTTTATTTCTTTTTATATCCGAATTCAATATAATTAAAAAAAATAGATTTTTCAAACTTTTTTTTGTGATAAAAAGATAAAAGAGACAATAATAAAAAGTGTAACTATTTCAAATCAATTTTGTTTTATGTTAAACGTCATTAACGAAAAATAAATAGGTTAAGTCAATGAAAATAACTAAATTTTTCTTTCTGATATTAATAGTATCGTTAATAATCCCGAGCCAGATTTTTGGTCAGTTTGGAAAAAATAAAGTTCAGTACCAGAATTTTAACTGGAAATACATAGAAACAAAGCACTTCGATATTTATTTCCATAACGATGCCCAATATTTGGCTGAATTTACAGCGATTGAAGCAGAAAATTCTTTAAAATCAATTGAAAATACACTAAATTTTAAAGTTAAAAAAAGAAATGCTTTAATAGTCTATAACAGCCATAATGAATTTCAGCAGACAAACGTTGTAGATGTATCTATGCCTGAAGGAGTTGGTGGTTTCACTGAAATGCTTAAAAACCGTGTAGTTGTTCCTTTCCAAGGGGACTATGCCCAACTTAAGCATGTAATTCATCACGAACTCGTCCATGCTGTTTTGAACGAAATGCTTTATGGCGGAACATTCCAAACCTCGCTTTATACTGGCAGAAATATTCAGTTCCCGATTTGGATGAATGAAGGACTTGCTGAATATGAAAGTATTGGCGGATTAGATACCCAAACCGATATGTATATGCGAGATGTTTCGCTAAGCGAAGGGATGATTGATTTGGAGTATTTTGACGGATTTTTAGCTTATCGCGGTGGACAGACTTTTTACTGGTATGTAGCTGAAAAATATGGCGAACGAATGGTCGGTGATTTGATTAATAGAATTAGGGTATTCGGTAATTTAGATGCTGCTTTTAAAAGTTCTTTTAAAATGGATTTAAAAGAATTTTCTAAAGAATGGAAAAAAGATATGAAGAAATACTACTGGCCTGATATTGAAAGATTCACAGATGCTGACGATTACGCTGAAAGAATTACTGATATTTCTAAAGAGAGGAATTTTTACAATACTTCTCCGGCTATTTCACCAGACGGAAGCAAAATTGCGTTCATTTCTGACAGAGATAATATTTTTTCGGTATTTATTCTTGACCTAAATGAAAAGAAAGAAGTTAGGAAAATAATTAGCAGCTATCGTATGCAGGATTTTGAAGATTTGAACCTGCTTACTCCCGGTATCTCATGGAACCCAGATGGAACAAAGCTGGCTATTTCTGCTAAATCTGGAGGAAACGACGCTATCTTTATTGTTGATGCAAAAGACGGCGATTATGAAAAAATTGACCTGAAAATGAATTCAATTACTTCTGTTGCCTGGAGTAGAAATGGGGAATATCTTTCTTTTGTTGCTACTGTCCTCGAAAAAAGTGACATTTATCTATACAAAATAAATTCAAAAAAACTTACTAATCTTACCGAGGATTTGTTTTCAGATTCAAACCCTGTTTGGGGACTTAATTCCGATTTAATCTACTTTATTTCAGACAGAGGAGATAATATTGATAAAGAAAGAAGAACTTCTCCAGAGAAAATGTGGAAATATGACGTAAGCCAAACAGATATTTATTCAATAAATATAAAATCATTGGAAATAAAAAGAATAACAAAAAATTCCGAATTTTTTAAGTCTTCCATTGCAATTTCTCCTGATGGAACAAAGATACTCTACGTTTCTGATGATAATGGTATTGGAAATATTTACGAACTGAATTTAACGACAAATAAAGTATATCCCAAAACAAATTCATTAACCGGAATTTCTCAAATTTCTATTTCAAACGATGGCACTAAACTTGTTTTTTCTACTTTAATGAACGGTGGTTACGACATCTTTCTTATAAAAAATCCATTTGATTTGCGATTACAGTCCGATACGTTACCGTTGACAAAGTTAAGAGAAAAATACTATGAGCGAAAAAATCTTCTTACCAATATAGATAATATTGCTAAAAACGATTCAACTGCAAAAAGGAATGAATTAGTTGGCTATGGTAACTTTGAAGTTGAGTTAGGCAGGCAGCAGGTAATAAAACCAAATTCTGATGTTCAGCAAAGAGTTAATCAGGATGAAGAAGTTGCAGAAGAAGATTATAATTTTGTTCCAAAAGATTACAAAGTAAAGTTCGCTCTGGATGTTGTTCTTGGTAATCCGGGATATAGTACTTTATATGGTTTCCAAGGCGTTACGCAGGCATTATTTACAGATATAATGGGAGACCACCAAATTTTCCTTCAGGCAAATTTGCTTTATGATTTGAAAAATAGTAGCTTTTATGCTGCATACACATATCTTCCGGAATTAATTGATTATCAGATTGGAGTATATCATAATCCGGCTTTCTTTTATAAAACAGTATATAATGCTAATAATACAAGCAGTGATGATTTGTTCAGGTTCCGGCTTTACGGCTTGAATGTTACAGCTTCTTATCCTTTCAGCCACTTTGAAAGATTGGAATGGGGAATCAACTTCCTTAATTCTTCAAAAGATAATTTAACTCATCCGAACAACTCATATCCATCAAAATTCTTAATGATACCAGAAGCTAAATTTGTTTATGATGATGTGCTTTATGGTTATTCTTTTGGTCCGGTAAACGGAACGCGTTATTATATAGGAATGAAAGGCACACCAAAATTTGGCACCTCAGGTCTCGGTTTTATGTCTTTTAAAACTGATTACAGAAGATATATTTATTTCAATGATTTTCTTAGTTTTGCTGCCCGTTTTTCAGGTGGAGTAAGCGTAGGACCAAATCCACATCTTTACTATCTCGGTGGGACAGAAAATTGGATTAATCCTTCTTTCCGTAATAGTGAGCTGCCTTTTGAAAATCCCGAAGACTATGCATTATCTGAATTTATTATGCCTTTGCGTGGAACAATGGTTAACGAAATTTCCGGTACAAAATTCTTTATTACAAATTTCGAATTGCGTTTTCCACTTTTCAGGGCATTGGTTGCCGGACCTGTTCCTTTTCTCTTTCAACACATACTCGGAGCTTTCTTCTTCGATATGGGTGGTGCCTGGTCAGGTAATTTCGCAGATTTTAAATCTACAAGACTTGATGATAATGGAAAAGTTGTTCCTAATAATCTTTTAATGAGTACCGGAGTTGGTATTCGAACAATTTTGTTAGGTTTACCAGTAAAATTGGATATTGCGTGGGAAAACCTTTACCATACCTGGTCAACGCCACAATATATGTTTTCGCTGGGCTTAGATTTTTAGATTTGAAATTATGCTTTTTTTTAATAGAGACAAAATAATTCAAACTTTCGTATAGTTGGGGAACTTGAGTGAAAGTTTATTTCCAGATGTCCTACATCTCAAAGATGTATGACATCTTTATTTTTTAATAAACAAATTATTCAGTAAGATTTACTTGTGAGATTCCTCACTTCGTGTCGGAATGACAAATTGCACTTTCAGTCATACTATCAGCAAGCTGATAGTATGACTGAAAGTAAAAAGAATCACCTCAGCACTACAAAGCTCTTCGTTACCCTACCCCCTTGATTTACAAAAGAGCAATGATATAGACCAACTGGCAAATTTTCTATTGAAATAGTAATTTTATTTTGTCCAAGTATATCGCATTGTTCAATTCGTTTTACTTCCATTCCGAGAGAATTGAAAATTGAAATTGAATTTATATTTTTTTCTTCTGGAATGGAAAAAGAAATTTCGTTTGTTGCGGGGTTGGGAAAGATTTGGAAATCGTTGCTTTCGGAAATAGGGAGATTTTCTTCTACGCTTGTTTCAGTGCAGGAGTATTTGAGGATAACTCCAACATCATTATAATCATAACCAACGAGCCAGCCAGTATTTTCGTTAATAAAAAATACATCAGAAGAATAACCAGAAAACAATCTGTTCTCTTCAACCCAGTTTTCTCCGCCATCTGTAGTATGCAATACATTTATATTTATACTAAATGTAACAGCCCAACCATTATTTAAATCTAAAAATAATATACTACTTAAGTATTGTTCAGAATTACTATACTTAACACTCCAATTAAAACCTCCATCAGTAGTTTTATAAATTTTACCATTACTGGTAATCCAGCCAGTATTTTCATCATTAAAATAAACATTAGAAATATTAAATGAATCACCTAAAGAAATAATATTCCAAGTTTCGCCGCAATCAGTCGTTGTAAGCAAAGTATCCAACAAAGAATGTGCAAAACCAACACTATCGTTTACAAATTGTAAATTAGAGATAGCATTTGATGTGTTATGGATTTTATACCACCATTTCTCACCGCCATTAGTAGTTTTGTAAATAATGGCATCGCTCGTTATAAAACCGACAGAATCATTAATAAAATATATTGAAAAAATAGGTTTCAGTAAAAGAGTTTGAGTATCGAACCAATCATTACCTCCATTTGTAGTTTTCAACACTTTTCCATCAAAAGCACCAATATAACCAGTTAATGAATCTAAGAAAAATAAAGAATAAATATTTATATTTAATAGAATATCAGGTGATTGATTAATCCAATTATTACCGCCGTCTGTGGTTTTTAATAATTGTCCGAACTGTCCAACAACCCAGCCGGTATTCTCATTTACAAATTGAACCCTATAATTATTTTTTGCATTCCCTTTTGTTTTTAATACCCAGCTAAAGCCACCATTAGTTGTTTTTCTAATAACACCTGAAGCACCAACAATAATTCCATTATTAATATCAAACATATCAATACCATAAGCTCCCCAATAGAAAGACATACCACTTGTTTGTTCTAACCATTCGTTGCCACCATCGGTTGTTTTTAAAATTACTCCGCCAACTGCCCAGCCGGTATTTTCATCAATAAATTTTATATATTTTAGATTATTCCAATTTTCTAAAGTCGTTTGCTCAAACCAGCTTTCACCGCCATCTGTTGTTTTTAAAATTAAGCAATTAACTCCACCAAGCCAACCAATATTTTCATTAAAAAAAAATACTGAATGTAAATTTTTATTTGTTATGCTGTCTTGTTTTATCCAGTTTTCACCACCATCTGTTGTTTTTAATATTGTTCCTTCTAAACCTACAGCCCAGCCAATATTTTCATTAAGAAAATAAAGATTATTTAATTCTTTTGAAATATTTGAATTTTGAAGAAACCAACTACTGCCGGCATCAGTTGTTTTAATTATATCACCTTTGCAACTTGTAATCCAGCCAGTATTAGAATTAATAAAGAATATTTTATTTAGCGATGTATCAAGACCACTGCTAACACTCTGCCAACTTAATCCGCCATCAGTAGTTTTTATAATAGTGCTATCGGCACCAACAGCCAAGCAAATTTTGCTGTTTATTGCTAATATATGGCTTAAATCGAAATAAACATCAGTTTTAAGAAGTTCCCAATTTTCACCGCCATCAGATGTTTTAAGAACCGTTCCATTATCTCCGCAAGTATAAGCAATCTCTTTGGTTGCATAACTAACACTTGTTAAAAAATTACCTTGTGGAAGTGGACTTTGCCATTCCCAGCCGCAATCATCTGAATATAAAAGATTTGAAATGAATAAAAAGAAAAGGATTAATTTTTTCATAGAGTTACCTTTTGGTTTATGGTTTTTGGTTTATGGTTATTGGGTTATTAAGTTATTGGGTTATTGGGTTATTAGGTTATTAGGTTATTAGGTTATTGGTCTATAGTCATTGGTCATTGGTCATTGGTCATTGGTCATTGGTCATTGGTCATTGGTCA
>CAZCLJ010000176.1:0-9747 GCA_964499465.1 uncultured Hyphomicrobiales bacterium | reverse complement strand
GTTCTTGAACCAGATGTCCTACATCTGCAAGATGTAGGACATCTTTATCTTTCTTTTCGTTATGTCATCTCCATTTAAATAAAGCACTTGCTTTATCAGGTGGTTCGGAATGACAATTTTTAGTAATATTTTAAAAAAGGAATTTTAGCAAAAAGCTGGGGGACTGCGGTAATTATTATTGGAAAGGAAGATTTGTATATAATTAAAAACTGGCTCTTCTATTCTTTTTAAAATAAAATTAGAACTTAATGCTTTTAAAAATATGAAGAAAGTAACAAGAAGAATAGTTGAATTTAAAAGGAAAATAGTAATCAACTCTTCCTGTGTATGTATATGTATTGTTTTTGAATTATCGTCTTGTTTAAATGGGTGGGAATGATAAATCATTTTACCATTCACATAATGGAAATGGCCAAAGAAAATATTAATAAGCTGAAAAAATACTACTATTGTTATGAATAGTATTGCTCCAATATTTCTTATAAAATTTCTCTTTTTCATAATGCAAATTACAGATAATATTTAATATGGCAAAATTTATTTTTATTAGTGCTAACTAATATAGTCGATTGTCAAATACTTATATATATGTAAAACAATAATTTAAATTAATATTCTTAAATAGAAATAATTCTATTATAACCATTTACGAAATATTTCTATTCAAGTTTCATACTTAGAAAAAAAACTGAATGATAACTTTTTCTTTATGAAACTGAATAAAATTCAGAACTCCTGATACCTCGTAGTTTGCTATTTCGCATTTTTTATTATAAGAAGTTAAATTTGAATGTAAATATTTCCAATAGGTCATTCGTAATTCGTAATTCGTAGTTACAAACTCAGAACTCCAGACCCCATAATGAAAATAAAGGAGTAAGGAGATTATGCTCGTAAAGATTGATTTCGCAGTTGGAAAAAATATTTTATTAGTTATTTGTCATTAGTCATTGGTCATTAGTTTGTAACTACTAATGACGAATAACTAATGACCAATTGGTAATACTTATGTTGAAATTTAACTTCATATTTCAAAATATGCGAAATAGCATATTACGAGGCATCAGGAGTTCTGAAAACAATGGCCAATAACTAATAAGATAATATTTGCTAACTGCGCAATTATTCTTTACGAGGCAATTCTATTAACTCTTTATTTTCATTATGGAGTCTGGAGTTCTAAATAAAATTCTTTGTGTTCTTCGTGAAATCATTGTGTTCTTTGTGGTTATTTCTTTTAACACAAAGGGCACAAAGTATTTCACTAAGAACACAAATAAGAATATTTTAAAAGCAATACTTCTCAACTTCTGAACTCCAGCCCCCATATTGAGAATAAAGGAGTTAAGAGATATGCCTTGTAAATAACAATTAAGCAAATCATACCAAATAGCTGTCATTCCGAAACGAAGTGAGAAATCTCAAAGTCTGTGGTAGCAAGGAGTTGTGAGCTTTCTCACTAAGTTGCCAATGACATCTTTACTTTTATCTTTCAAAACTTTACGAAAGTTAAGAATCTTTCGCAAAGTAAAAAGAGCTAAACACTTTTGTAAAGTTTCCCAACTTTGCGAAAGTTAAAATCTAAACTATCTAAACCTTCTAAACTATTTAAACCTTATGTCATTTCCATTTAAATAAAGGTCTTCCTTTATCAGGGGGTTCGAAGTGACATCTTTAAATGTATCTTTGAATGCAACTTGGTATTAGATATTTTAAGGACATAACAGCTCTGCCATTCTCAAGAGTAAAATGTGTGTGAAAACTAAATAATAGATATTTCTGTTAAATTTTTTTTACACATTTTTTATTTTCACACAAAAAAAAGCAATCAAAACAAAAAATCATCTATAACTTATTTTAAATTATAGTTAAATCGAATATTTTTCATTATTTTTTCAAATAAATTCATTATTTTTGAGATATTTTCTAATATTATGTGTTATTATAAATATAAATTATAAAAGAAATATATTATTAAAATAAATGTTTCATAAAAGGAGTTTATAATGAAAAAAGTCAAAGGATTAATTCTATATTCGCTAACTGCATTATTATTGCTGATATTGCAAAATAGTGCATTAGCACAGGCACCGCAATTAATCTTTCCAGCTAATCAAGCTAATTGCGTAAACAAGCAGTTAGATTTTCTCTGGGCGAATCAGCCAACTGCTCTGTCCTATACAATCTTGGTTTCTTTAACTCAAGATTTCAATGCTGTTGTCTTTAATATGTCAGATTTAACTGACACAACAGTAAATGCAAACCTTCCATTTAATAACAGCACATATTTTTGGAAAGTAATTGCTATTTATCCAACAACAACTGTTAGCTCAGATGTATTTTCATTTTATGTAAAACATCGCGAGCCAATCTTGCTTTTCCCGGCAAATAATTCAATTGCCCAGCCGTTAGATGTGCAATTAAGATGGACCAAAGTTGTTGTTCCGGATTCATTTAAGTTGCAAATAGCTGCAGACCAAAACTTTACTGTATTGTTCGAAGATATTTTTCTTCAAGACACATTTTTCAATGTAAATCCATTAATAACAGCATATAATCAAAATTATTACTGGAGAGTTCAGGGACAATACAATACCTGCCCAAGCAATTGGTCTGAAGTAAGGAAATTTAAAACTGAATTTGATGTTCCTGTATTGTTAACCCCAACAGCACTTGAAAATTGCGTACCCTTAGCAAATACATTTACCTGGACTGCGGTTGTCGGAGCAGTGGGTTACAGGATTCAGGTTTCCGATACAGTTTCTTTTACCCGTATAATCATTAATGATACAAGTAACACAACTAACAAGCAGTTAGTCCTCCCAGCATCATTTACAACTTATTACTGGCGAGTTCGGGCTGAAGATACAACAAATACTGGTCAGTGGACTGCAAACCGTCAGTTCAAAACAACTATTAATCCGCCGGTGCTTTCAACTCCTGAAAATAACACACCGTCTGTTGTAAAAAATGAAGCAATAATGTTAAGATGGTTATTTGCACGTCCCGATGCAAATCCAGTTCTTTATCGTCTTCAAATAGCTACAGCAGCTGATTTTGCTATTGGCAGTATTCTTCTTGACGATGCAACAATAGATACTACGTATTATAGCTTTACTCCTCTCAATAATTCAACTACTTATTACTGGAGAGTATTGGTAAATCATCTTACCTGTTTCAGTCCCTGGTCTTCAGTTTGGAATTTCAAAACTCAATTTGATGAACCAAATCAGATTTATCCTACAGACGTTATGACTTGCACTCCAATTGAAACTACATTTGAATGGACTCAGGTTGCAGATGCAATGAAATATCGTTTGCAAATAGCAAATGGACTTGATTTTGAAAATACTATTATTTTAAATACTCCAGATATTGATACTACTATAAAAAAAGTAACTTTACCAAATGGAATGGCTGATTATTACTGGCGAGTACGTGCTGAAGATTCTACAAGCACAGGACTTTGGTCTGCTATTAGGAAGTTTACTACAACTATAAAATCGCCTGTTCTTGTTGCTCCTGAAAATCATACCGGTAGTGTTTTAAAGGATTCAATCTTATTGTTAAGCTGGAATGCATCTGTTCCTGATACATTACAGCCACAAACTTACACATTACAAATTTCCAAAGACGATTCAACATTTGCGCCCGCTAATCTTGTCGTAAATCAAACAAATATATATGCTTTAGCATATAATTTTGTTCCTGCAGATTATTCTGCAAATTACTACTGGAGAGTTCAAACCAACTATGACGTTTGCACAAGTGCCTGGTCTAATTTCTGGCATTTCAAGACTATTTATGGCAAACCAATCCTTTTAAATCCATTTAACAATGAAGAGTGTGTCCAGCTGGCTGCTAAATTCCGTTGGACAACTATTCCAAATGCAATTGCTTACAAAATTCAAATTTCAGATACATCTTCATTTACCAATATTGTAAAAGAAGTTGGAAATATAAGGGCAGATTCAGCATTGGTAAATCTTCCCAAAGGTGTTACATGGTATTATTGGAGAGTAAGGGGCGATGATAATACCAGTGTAGGTCTATGGTCTGATTCACTTAAATTCAAAACTACAGTAGATAATCCAATTCTTATTGCACCTGTAAATAATGCTAACTATTTGCCTATGTCAAATGAATTAAAATGGAAAGTAACTTCTCCAGTTGATTCTTTCTTAGTTCAGGTTACAATAAAAAATGATTTTCATCCGGATTCATTATTATTTGAACTTTTGGTTCCGAACCCGACTAACGAATTTATGTCTGTTAATATAAATACAACTTTATTCAATACCCGTTACTGGTGGAGAGTTAAAGTATTAAACGACCAGCCGGAGTGCGGTAGCCAATGGTCCGAAACCTGGAGTTTTAGAACTATGTATCCGCAAACAATCTTAATAAGTCCACTTAACCTGTCATCTTGCCTGCCTATATCCAGTGAATATAAATGGCATAAGGTAGCAAATGCAACTAAGTATCGCTTACAAATCTCCGATTCTACTGATTTCTCAAATATATTAGTTAATATTGGAGATATTACTGATACAAGTTGCACTGCTATTGCACCATTGGGATATACAAAGCTATACTGGAGAGTTCGCGCAGATGATGATGTAAATATCGGTATTTGGTCTAACGGCTGGAGCTATACTTCTGCAGTTATGACCCCAACAGCAATATTCCCCGTTAACGGACAGGAAAATCTACCTCTTCAGTTTATGCTTCAGTGGAAAGATGAGGCAGCAAATGCGGTTTATCATCTGCAGGTATCGAAATATGAGAATTTCAGTGACTTGCTTATTGATGTTAATAATTTAGATAATAATTACTACCATATAACTTTACCTGAATATCACCGCAATTATTACTGGAGAGTTATAGCTAAAATCAATAATTGCTCAAGTGTTTGGTCTGATGTATGGACATTTAACACATCATTGCAGCCACCTTATTTAATTTATCCGGAAAATCATTCTGACAATCTTCCTTTATCAGTAATTTTCTTATGGGAATTAAAAGAGCAAGCTGATTCTTACAATTTTAATCTTTCAACAGATTCTACATTTGCAAGCACATCAGTAGTCATTGCTATTTCTGGGATTCTAACTCCTCAGTGCGCTGTAACAAATCTTATTGCAGACACAAAATATTTTTGGAGAGTAAATGCAGAAAGTTCACTTGGAACAAGTATCTGGTCTGATGTATATTCTTTCAGGACCGCAGTTTTAGGACCTGATGTTCCATATTTATATTTACCTGAAAATGGTTCTGAAAAACTTCCAATTGATACGACTTTACAATGGCTTGCTGCTCCAAGAGCGATAAGTTACGACTTACAGGTATCACTTAATTCTTATTTTACAGATAATATTATTGATGAAACTGGCTTAACCGAACTTGAATATCCTTTATATGATTTGATGTATGACCAGACATATTATTGGAGAGTTCGCGCTCAAAACGATAGCGGAAAAACTAAGTGGTCTTATGTTTGGGTATTTACTACAATTCAGTTGGCGCCCGATGCAAAACCAGTTCTTTGGACCCCGGACAACAGCGTTTTAAATGCACCGATTAGTTTAATATTCTCCTGGTATGCTGTGAACCGCGCTGTAGGTTATCAAATTCAAATTGCGACACAAGCAGATTTTGCTGGCAATACTATAATTATTGATGACCAGCCAATTTACGTTACTTCCCGTATCGTAGCAGGTTTCGAATACGATAAGAAGTATTACTGGAGAGTAAGAGCATTCAATAATGGCGGATATGGACCTTGGGCTGACCCATATAATTTCACTACTATTCCGGACCCCGCTTCGGTTGATGAAGAATTTGCCAATTCACTCAACCTTAGTATTGCTCCTAATCCGATGTTTGAAAATGCTGAACTATCATTCTTTATGCAAAATAATGGATTTGTTTCTATTAATTTGATTAATATACTTGGGCAAGTAGTTCAAAATATTTCAAATAAAGAACTTTTCCAGGGTATGCAAAGATTCACCATAGATGGCAGAATGCTACAATCAGGCACGTATTTCATAGCTATTGAAATTGGCAGCAAGAAAATTGTAAAACCAATTGTATTAAATAAATAAGTTATTTGAAATATTAATCAAATAAAATAAAAAAGTGAAGAATCTTACTTTTAAGTATTGATTCTTCACTTTTTTTTCAGTGTATCAAATCGTAAAATTGCTTACTATCTTGTAGCAAAATGACATCTTCAATATCAGTATGTTATTATTCATACCAAATCTACAACAATATCAGTATAATCTGTCATTACGAGGTGAATATAAACGAAGACGTCTACTTTTGAGGAAATGAACTTTTTAGTCATCGGATGACTGGCAGTCATCCGATGACTTCCATAAGCATATAGAATCATTATAATTATTTGTTATACATATAGTTACGTGCTAAATAAAACGAAGTGGTTTATTAGGATCGCAGCGAGGAATCTCACAAATTCTTGTTAGCACCACATTTGGGATTCTTCACTACGCTCGGTATGACAATTTAATTTTGCACTATTTGTTGTCGTTTTGGTATAACATATTGCAAAAAATAAAAAAATTAATTATATTAGTAGTAGGAAAAAAATTGAAGTGATATGGAAAGAATAATCTCGTTAAAAGAACGAATAAAATTAGATGAAATAGCAGAGTTGTCAAAAAAAATGATAAATAGCTCTGTAACATTAAAAATATTAGATTCCATTCCCAATATTGTGCTGTTACTAAATGGTACAAGGCAAATTGTTTTTGCCAATAAAGTCATTTATGAATACATTGAAAAAGAAAGAAATTCATCAATAATTGGCTACAGAGTTGGAGAACTTTTCCACTGTATTCACTCTAAGGAATCTATAGATAGCTGTGGTAATTCAGAAAGTTGCAAAACCTGTGGCGCTCTTTTAGCAACCATATCTGCAATAAATAAAAAAGAAGCAGTTGAAGAATGTCGGATTTATAATGACAAAATTGAAGAAGCATTTGATTTCCGTGTTCATACTTCCAATATTGAAATTGAAAACGAAAATTTCGTAGTATTTGCTTTGAATGAAATTAATGACGAAAAACGTAGGAAAATCCTCGAAAGAATATTCTTTCACGATATAAGCAATACAGCAGCGGGCTTCAGTAATATTGCCGAACTTCTTGAAATGGAATTACCCGAAGAATTTGATACATACAAAAAATATTTAAAACAGCTCTCATCTCGCCTGATTAACGAAATTTCTGCTCAAAGGCAACTTCTTGCAGCCGAAAACAATGAACTTCATATTTTAAATGAAAAATTAAATTCAATTTCAATTTTACAGGAAACTATTGATATATATTTACAGTACGATATATCAAAAAATAAAGAAATTAACTTAGATACTAATTCCGACAGTTTTGAATTTATTTCTGATAAAGCAATTTTCGGCAGAATAATTTCTAATTTACTAAAAAATGCTCTTGAAGCTTCCCGGAGCGATAAATTGATAACTCTCGGTTGCAAGCAGTTTGATAATTATTATCAGTTTTGGGTCAATAATCCAAGCTTTATGAGCAAAGAGATTCAACTTCAAATATTTCAACGTTCATTTTCAACAAAAGGGCAAGGGCGAGGAATTGGTACTTATAGCGTCAAATTATTAGCTGAAAAGTATTTAAAAGGCGAGGTGAGTTTCCATTCAACTCATAAAGAAGGCACTACTTTTTTTATTAAATTACCCGTAAATGGTAAAAAATAGTTAGTTTAGTGTTGTAATTCCTTAAATAGCTTGCTATCTTATGTCATTCCGAGGCGATTATAAACGAAGACGTTTACTTTTGAGGAAATGAACTAAATAAGAAGCAAGCCATACAATCTACAAGTTGCTCGTATGGCTTGTAAATATTTTAAAAGTTACAAATCCTCCTTCCCAAGTTGCACTAGGGAAGGGTATTTTCACAAAAGTTTTACTTTACTTCTTTTAGAACATAAATAAAAAAAAACAAAAGGGATTCGCTTGGAATTCCAATATTATACCAAGTAGCTTTTAATAATAAAATATGTTTATTTGTCATTCCGAACCCCAAGATAAAGTAAGACCTTTATTTTAAATGGAGATGACATAAGGTTTAGAAAGATTAGAAGGTTTAGATTTTTTTGAACTTTCGCAAAGTTAAGAAACTTTACGAAAGTATAAAATCTTCTTACTTTGCGAAAGTTTCTTAACTTTCGTAAAGTTTGTTAGGGTAAAAGCAAAGATGTCATTGGTAACGAAGTGAGGAATCTCAATGTCTGTGGTAGCAAGGAGTTGTGAGATTTCTCACTTCGTTTCGAAATGACACTTTAATTATATTTATGAAAGCAACTTGCTTTATATGTTTGTTCTGATGACATAAAATAGTATTTTGATTGATTGTTTTTACTCGCTAACAATAAACTTCCCATTAATTGTATTTGATTTAGAATCTATGAAATTATAAAAATAAATACCATTTGCTAATTGAGTGGGAAATTCAATATTAATATTATTCTGAGAACCTGTTAATTCTTTCTTAAATACACAAACACCAAGATTGTTGTAAATCTCAACTTGTTTAATATCTGAGTTATTTGTATTTAAAATATGAAGATTTCTTCCATTAGATGGATTTGGATAAACAGTCAGAGCATTATTATTAATATTTTCTGGCACACTTGTAATTTCTTTAGATTTGATATAATAGGCACTATAAGACGTATCACCGGTTAATCCAACAAATTCAGTAAATCTAAAAACATTGGCATAAGTATTTTCTTTGTATAGACGCATTGAATTATGAATAGTTCTTTGTCCTTGGGTTATACCGAGTTGGGATAGTAAAACATCAGGGGCGGGGGTTCCATTGAGAAAAATCGTATCTGTATAAACAACTTGAGTAACAACTTGTAATACATTAATTGGTTCTGAATAACCGGGTAACAATAAAGTGCCCCATCCGGCAACAAGAATGGAATAATCTGTGGTTTGCTGATGTCCAACTGGAGCCTCATTTAAACCTAATATTGGATAATTGAAAGTAGCATTTATCATTCTTTTGGTTTGATAAGTTGCTGGAAACGGCATTCCCTGATAAGACAAAGGAAAAGGTATTTTGACTAGTTCTGGAGTATAATTCACTACTTGTCTTGGAACTGACAAGTAATTTGTTCCATCTTGAGAAAGTGGAAGAAACATCGAATCAGCAAGAAATCCTTGACTTTTCAATCCGTAATGGTCAATTTTTTCAAATTCAAGAGTTCCCAAATATGCACCAAAAATAACATAACTATTTTCCCAGTAAAATGTGGCATTTGGGAAGAAATCTTGATATGTATTTTCATAATCAAGTACTGTATCTTCTACACTTGTAGTTTGAATATTTGAAAAATCAAATACTTTATCTGGACCGGTTTCTAGTTCAAATTCCTGAAGTGATTCAGGAGTAAGAAATTTGGCATACATTGTGTCGTAGGGCGTAAAAGTAAAATTTGAGCTATCTATCACAATTGGCTCGTTTGAAAAAGAATGCTGAGTAGCGACAAAAGAAAAAGCTATCACAAAAAAGAAAACTGAAAGTAATGTTTTTTTCATATAAATTTCCTTAAAAAAATAAAAAATAATAATTTTATACTCCTTCCCAAGTTGAACTTGGGAAGGTAATTTTCACAAAAGCTATGCTTTTTTTATTCAAGTAGTAATACCAAGTTGCTTTCATAAATACAATTAAAGTGTCA
>CAZCLJ010000175.1:0-9748 GCA_964499465.1 uncultured Hyphomicrobiales bacterium | reverse complement strand
AAGTTAGACTTTAATTTTTGCTAAAAAAACAAAGTTTTGGGGAGTAATAGTATAACGTAGCTAAAGCTACAAACAAATTTAAGAAAAAATGTTATATTGCATATAAAAAAGTATTGATTACAGAACTCCTGACCCCATAACTAAAATATAGATGTTAGGAAGTTAGCCTCGTAAATAATAATTTCGCAGTTATTATTTTTAATAGTTATTGGTCATTAGTCATTGGTTATTTGTAAGAACACTAATGACCAATGACTAATGACTTATTAGTAATACTTTTTTTAAAATTTAATCTCAAAAGTAAGATAAGTGGAATCATACATTCTAATGATTGATGTTTAACGAGTTAGATCTAAAATTTTGCTAAAAAAACAAAGTTTCGGGGAGTAATAGTATAAGGATTAGAAGATTAGAAGGTTTAGTTTATTAACTTTCGCAAAGTTGGGAAACTCGTGCGAAAGTATTAAGTTCTTCTAACTTTGCGAAAGATTGAAATCAGTTAAAAGTATTTGAATTTACTGTGGAAAGAGGTTTGTTTTTTTTAACTTCGTAGGAGTGTCCGGTTTGTAGAAATAATAATGAAAAAAGAAAAGCTACGTAGTTGCGACCTATCTTTACTACAAACTGACCACTCCTACGGAGTTTTGCAAACTCAAAATACTTTTTCTACAAACAGGAAGCAACTACGTTGCTTTTTCTTACACTTTGCGAAAGTTTCTTAACTTTCGTAAAGTTATGTGGAATAAAAAATAAAGATGTCATTGGCAACGAAGTGACACAATATAATAAGTCTTTTAACGAATTACTACACTAGAAGTAAAGGAAGAATTATTAGAAAATTCAATTCTTTTTGAGACAAAAATCGAAAAAATGTGTTTTTATATATAGAGAATGTGTTAAATTGAAAATATATTTAACGAATTGGGGGATAGGGAATGGAGGTTAGGGACTGGGAATCGGGAATTGGGAATTAGGAATCGGGAAGTAGGAATTTGGAATTTGAAAAGTCTCCAGCCCCCAGCCCCTATTTCAGCAGAAACAGGTTGCTTCTGAAACAGGGAATAGTGAAAGTAAAGTTTAATGTTTTCTTAAATATTAATATTTACCAATATGGAAACAAAACAAAAAAATATTAAAAAGCGATTGAATCACCAAATCTTGAATTGTTCTGTATTCTTTTTTATAATTCTATTAATGCTGATACAAATTTGCGAAGTAAAAGCAAATAATGTTCAGATTAGGAACCAGAAACTTGCTGAACAGAATATATCAAGTGGTTATGTAATGATTCAATTTGATATACGATGGGAAAATAGCTGGCGGGTTAGTAGCGAACCAAACAATTACGATGGAATTTGGCTATTTGTTAAGTACAAAAAGAAATATAATGGGGCTTGGCATCATTTATATATCAATCCATCAAACAAACATAATACTGGCACTCAAGGAATTAATGCAACATTTGAAGTTACGAGTAGCGGAACTGGAGCGATGTTCTACCGCACTTACGATGGAACAGGAACATTTTCATCTCAAAATGTAAAATTACGTTGGGATTATGAAACAGTTGGGATTAATCACGATTTATCAGATGAAATATCAGAAATCAAAGTATTTGCAATTGAAATGGTCTTTGTTCCACAAGGAGCATTTTATATTGGTAGTGGAGGAGATGAGTTCTTTCATTTTTATACTTGCGGAAATAATCAGCCATTTAAAATTAATAGCGAAGATTCAATAGTAGTTGATAACACCGATGGAAATCTTTTTTATAATAAACATTATGAGGATTCTGAAGAAATTGGTTCAATTCCACAAAAATTTCCAAAAGGTTTTAATTCTTTTTGGTGTATGAAATACGAAACTACACAAAGCCAGTATGCAGAATTTCTAAATACTTTAACACCATTTCAACAAGATAACAGGTATGAAGATTTTTTTAGTTCTTACAGATATTTTATCAAAAAAGTTAATGGTATTTTTGGTTGCGATGGCAATAACAATAATATTTTAAATGAAATAAATGACGGGCAGTACATTGCTTGTAATCATTTGAGTTGGGCAGATGGAACTGCTTATGCTGACTGGGCTGGAATGAGGCCTATGACAGAACTTGAATTTGAAAAAGCATGCAGGGGAACTTCTTATCCCATCCCAAATGAGTATGCTTGGGGCGATACTTTAATTGAATATTCAACTGAAATCGAATTTTCATTATTTTCAAATGAAACTATTACACCAACTACTGCTAATTGTAATTGTTTTTATAATTATATTGATGACACAGATACAAATGGACCAGTAAGAGTAGGGAATTTTGCAAGAGAAAATTCGACTCGCCATAGTTCAGGAGCTTCTTATTATGGCATAATGGATTTATCAGGAAATTTGTGGGAAAGATTAGTAATTGTTTCATATTTAGCTGGTAGAAATTTTACTGGAATTAATGGAGATGGGAAATTAGATATATATGGCAATATGGACGTTAAGAACTGGCCAATAAATGATGGGATTGGAGTTGGTTTCCGTGGTGGCACTTGGGGTGAAGTTACTGTGTTCTGCAGAGTATCCGATAGATACTGGGCATTCGAATTTATTGATTATCGAAATACTACTCATGGTTTTCGTTGCGTTTTAAGAATTGAATAGATTGTAAATAGATTTACTAATTCAACTTTTGTTTGTAAAAGGAAAAGAAATGAAAAAACTATTGTTAATATTGATATTGTTATTGATGAATAGAGTTTCCTATTCTCAATATTGTGGTGGAAATGAAGATGGTGCCACTTTTGCAAGAATAAATAAAATTTATACATCTGATTTGCATTATGAATTTAATATAAACTTAAATGCCGGATGGAACTTAATATCAAGCAATATTTTACCAGATGATTTAAATATATCTAATATTTTTTCAGATATTAATTCACTAATTGTTGTAAAAAATGATTCTGGTCAAATATATAGCAGAATATTCGGAATAAATCAAATAGGTAACTGGCAAATCCAAAAGGGCTATCAGGTTTATGTAACAACATCTGAATTATTAAAAATTGTGGGTACAGAAGTAAATCCTGAAAGTGTTCCTATAAATTTGAATACTGGCTGGAATTTAATTTCATATTTAAGAAAAACCCCTGTTGAAATTGATGAGGCATTTACTAATTTATTCGGTAACTTAATAACAGCAAAAGATGGTAACGGGAAAATTTTCACTACTGATTTTGCAATAAATCAAATTAAAGAATTAGTGCCAGGATGTGCATACTGGTTATATATGTCTTCACCTGCAACTCTAATTTATAAAGAAAATGATAACTATAAAAATGTATATATTAGTAGTCAAACATGGATGGATAAAAATTTAGATGTTGTTACATATAGAAATGGAGATACTATTCCAGAAGTTTCAGACCCGTCGGAATGGGCAAATTTAACAACTGGAGCGTGGTGTTATTACAATAATAATCCTGAAAATGGAAAAGCTTATGGGAAATTATATAACTGGTATGCTGTTAACGACCCACGTGGTTTAGCTCCAGAGGGTTTGCATATTCCTTCTGATAATGAATGGTCAGAACTGATAAATAATCTTGGAGGTGAATTAATTGCAGGAGCATTTATGAAGGATTTTGGTACTGATTTTTGGCTCTATCCAAATACTGGTGCTTTAAATGAAAGTGGTTTTTCGGCACTCCCAAGCGGGTTCAGAAATCCTTTTTTTGGTACTTATCTTGAACGTGAGTATTTTGGAAATTGGTGGTCTTCAACAGATGAAAATTCAAACAAATCTTTCGCCAGAAGATTATCATATAATAATACAGAAGCTCAAAAAATAAGCATAAATAAAAGATGTGGCTTGGCTGTGCGCTGTGTAAAAAATTCTAATTTACTATCTCCAGTTTATCTTGCTTTTCCAGGGAATAATTCGCTAAATCAACCAATAAGCATAGAATTAGCGTGGCAACCATTAGATAATGCTTTAACTTATAATTTGCAAATTTCTTATGACCCAAATTTCTCTGATATTGTCTTAAACGATTCTGGAATAACTTCGTCAAAATATCAAATAAACAATTTATATTATGGTTCAAATTATTATTGGCGTGTTTGTTCTAAAAATGATTTCTTTATTTCAGATTGGAGTAAAATTTGGAATTTCCGAACTATTAGTGATACAATTATTAAAGATACTGTAAAAATTGGGCAGCAAATTTGGATGGCTCGAAATCTTGATGTCGTAACTTACAGAAATGGAGACACAATTCCTCAAATTACCGATAGAATTGAATGGATTACTGCAAAATCAGGTGCATGGTGCTATTATAATAATGACCCTGCCAATAAGGAAGTATATGGAAGATTCAGAACTCCTGACCCCATAATGAAAATAAAGGAGTTAGGAGATTATGCTCGTAAAGATTGATTTCGCAGTTGGAAAAAAATATTTTATTAGTTATTTGTCATTAGTCATTGGTCATTAGTTTGTAACTACTAATGACGAATAACTAATGACCAATTGGTAATACTTATGTTGAAATTTAACTTCATATTTCAAAATATGCGAAATAGCATATTACGAGGCATCAGGAGTTCTGAGATTATACAACTGGTATGCTGTAAATGACCCACGTGGTTTAGCACCATCTGGCTGGCATATTCCTTGTGATTCCGAATGGACAGATTTAGCAAATAATCTTGGTGGTATGCTTACGGCAGGTAGTAAATTAAAAGAAACTGGAACAAATCATTGGGCGCCACCAAATATGGGAGCTACAAATGAAACAGGATTTACTGCTCTTCCGGGTGGTTATCGACAATATGAAGCCAATGGCGAATTTTCAATTATTGGTTACGGTGGGCTTTGGTGGTCTACGAATCCCTATAATAATGAACTTGCTTGGTTTAGAGCAATGAATACTAACGACACTAAACTTTATAAGAGTTATTTCAGTAAATATTATGGGTGTTCTGTTCGGTGTATAAAAAATTAGTGTATTCAGAGCTCCTGAGTCCTCGTAGTATGTTATTTTGCATATTTTATAATAAGAAGTTAAATTTTAATGTAAATATTTCCAATAGGTCATTCGTTATTCGTCATTAGTTATTAGTAGTTACAAACTAATGACCAATGGCAAATAACCCAATAACTAATAGCTGACAGCCGACAGCTAATAGCCGATAGCTGACAGCCGACAGCTGATAGCTGACAGCTGATAGCCGACTGCTATTTATTTAAAAACTATTATGTGAACTAATTCAGAAGCGAAATGTGTATTAATTGCTTTTCTTATTTCCTCGGTTCTCATAATGAGTTCAACACGCCAGGTGGAAGAATTTGTTTCAATAAGTAATTTGCCGTCTTTCAAACTGATTATGCTGGTAATTGCTGCAATTCTTTCGCCTATTATTTCTTTCCATTCCTCTTTCAAAATTGCAAACTGATATTCTTCTTCCATACCAAGTTTTTTTACTAACTGCTTTACTACGCTTTCAAATGTTTTCGTTGAATTTTTATTATTTTTCATTATAAGGAAAAAGTTAAAAAACAAATTTTACTAATTTATCAAATTTTTGACATAAAAGAAAATTTTTCATTATATTGCATAATTAATAAATATTAATTATTGATTAATGCAAGAAAAAGTATATCATACAAGTTTTGAGCAAGAAGAAAAGTACTGGTGGTATGTCGGCAGGAATGTGATTATACGCAGTTTCTTAGAAAAATATTGCAAATTAAAAAAGGGCAGTTCTGTGCTTGATGTTGGCTGTGGGACTGGCGGTTTCGCCGCTTCCATATCAGAAAATTTAACTCCGCTTTGCCTCGACACCTCACCAATCGCATTGGATTATTGCAAAAAAAGAGGAATAAAAAATATATTCAATTCCACTCTGGAAGAATTTGACGCCAGCAATTTAAACATACAGGCACTTACTTTATTAGACGTAATCGAACACATCGAAAATGATTTTTCTGTTATAAAAAATGCCAATCGCGTCTTGGGAAAAGATGGCTGGCTGCTCGTTACTGTTCCAGCTTTTAAGTGGCTCTGGAGCAAACACGATGTATTGGTTATGCACCAAAGACGCTACTCTAAAAAGCAACTTGTTGATTTGCTTAATAGTGCCGGCTTCAGGGTTGAGTATTCCTCTTATTTCAATTTCTTCCTGTTTATCCCGGCTGTTATTAAACGCTTTTTGAACGAACATTTCGTTAAAGAAATAAATATAGAATCCGTAGAAGAAGTGCCGGATTTTTTAAATACTATTTTTAAAAATATTTTTGCTTTTGAATCAAAAGTTTTACAAAAAATAAAATTCCCGTTCGGTTTATCAATAATCGCAATAGCAAGGAAAAAGTAATATGAGCTTTTTGGATAAAATACTCAAACGCGAGGTAACGATTGTATTTAACTGGATTTTAGACAACGCACTTCCACCATTTTTGAGGGACAGCAAATGGCTGATGAATCCGCTTTTTCGTTTGGTTTACGGAAAAGAAGTCCGGGATTTGGTGATGAAATTCAAGGAACGTGCTTATTTTCTTACTGAAGAAGAATACGCTGAATATTATAGTGTTTACGCTAATACTTCCATTTCAACCAAACGTCCTACTGATTTAGGGAATAAATCCGTTATGGCTATTGTTGAAAATGTTGTCGGAAAAAATGTAATTGATGTTGGCTGCGGCAGAGGATATTTATCTCAAAAAATCGCAAGCGAAAGGAAAGTTGAAGTAACTGCTGCCGATTTCCAAATTTTAGATGAACTCAAAGAATTTACTAATCCAAAGTATGTAGAGGCAAATATAGAACAGTTGCCATTTGCAGACAATTCTTTCGATACAGTAGTTTGCACTCATACTTTAGAGCATATAATCAACATACAGCAGGCAATTGCTGAATTAAGGCGAATCACAAAAAAACGCCTGATTGTTGTTGTTCCTTTGCAGCGGGAATACAAATATACTTTCGATTTGCATGTGCATTTCTTTCCTTATTTGCATACTTTTAAATCGCTTATGCGAAACGAAAAAGCACATTGCAGATTAATCAATAACGATATTTTTTATATTGAGGATAAAGTTTAACTAAATATAAAAAAATTATGAAAAAAACTAATACAAAAGTAAGTAGTCAAACAAAAAGTCAGAAAGAGCAGAAAATTACGATTACAGAGCTACCGTTTTGGGTGGCTGGTTTAGTGTTTCTTGCTACTACGCTGATTTTTTTTGGTGAGCAGCTTTTCGGCTCTGCATATTTTTGGGAAGATTTCGTTAGATACGTTTATCCCACACAAGCTTTCGCAGCGAGAGAAGTTCTTTCGGGTTCTCTGCCGTTTTGGAATCCATTTACCTTTGGTGGAATGCCCTTCATTGCCGATATTGCAGTCGGTTTCTTTTATCCGCTGAACCGATTGCTGTCGCTTTTTGTTTCCGGCGATGGATATTTGTCTTTCAGTGCTTTGCAAATCTATATTATTCTGCACTTTTTAATAGCTCAAATCTCTATTTTCTTTCTACTTAGACATTGGAAAATATCCTCAGTGGGTTCTATAATCAGTTCAATTGGTTATGCTTTTTCTTTGCTACTTGTAGTGAGAGTGATTCACCCGATGATTGTCGAGCATTTTGCTTGGTTTCCGCTCGTAATTCTTTTTTATTTAAAAGGATTAGAAAAGAAAAATCTGAAATACTCAATCATTTCTGGCTTAATACTCGGTTTGAGTATGCTTGCCGGACATCCACAAATTTCACTTTACGAAGGACTTTTCCTTGCATTTTTCTTTATTGTGTATTTTATTTACCTTTTGAAAAACAAGGAAAGCAATTCAAAGGGCATTCTCTATTTTATTGCTTGCGGAATTGTGCCAATCATTTTAGCTTCTGGAATATTTACAATTCAACTTTTTCCTTCGCAAGAGCTAACGGATTATTCACAACGTAAAGAAATGAGCTACGAAAGAGCAGCCGAAGGTTCTTTGCAGTTTCCTCAAATTTATTCTGCCGTAGTTCCAAAAGTGTTCGGTTATTCTGATGGCTCTTACAAAATGGAAGTTCCCTTTTATTTAAAATTCGATAAGCAGGTGCAAAACTATTTCTTTTGGGAAACCGCATTTTATTTTGGTATAGTTATTCTGATTCTCGGACTTTTCGGCATAAGCGTTTCCTACAAAACCAAAACAGGACTGACGCTCTTGATTATTGCCGTGTTTGGATTTTTATACGCACTCGGAAGTAATGGATTTATCCATAGTATGTTTTATAATCTTCCATTTTTCTCTACTTTCCGAAATCCTGCACGTATGATGTTTTTCGTATTAATAGCATTTTGCTTCTTTGCAGGTTTCGGTTTCGATTACTTATGGAAAAATATTAAGGATAGCAAAACGCTTCTTCGCTTATCTGTTGCAGTAGGATTGCCGTTTTTAATCGCATTGCTTGTTTCTCTTGGGCTAATACAAAGTTCTTTCGAAGCACCAGCGGAAATAATTTCAAATATCAGTTCTTATGGAACTACTTCGATTATATTCATTTTAATGACTTTTGCTGTAATTTTTTTAATGCAGCGTGGACTTTTCAAACCGATTGCAGCAGGCGCTGCTCTTGCCGTTTTACTTTTTATTGATTTATACATAGCCGGGGCAAGTTTCAACGTAGGCGAGCAAAATCCAAAAGAACAGTATGCAGTGGACTCACAGCTAAAGCAAATGATGAGACCTAAGCTTCCAAACGATATTTTCCGTGTAAATATGCGTATGTATGAGCCGATTAGATACAGGGCTATGGAAGATAATCAGGGAATGCTTGACAGAATTATGCTTATTGAAGGGTATAACCAATTAATGCTTGAGCGGACAAGCCCGCCGATTGAAGGAAAGCAAATTAGAGATTTATTGAACGTAAAATACGAAATTGGATTTGATTCTGCGAGAAATTCAGCTGCATTTTTCGATAGAACAGGATATTTTCCACGCGCCTGGCTTGCTTACGAAGCAATTGAAAGTTCGCCCGAAGCTGCTGGCGACTTAATGAAAAAATCGCAGTTTGACTATAAAAAACAAGTTGTGCTTGAGAAAAAAATAGCTATAGCAATGCCGGATTCTTCTGAAATTGACAGCACCGATAACGTAGTTTGCTTAAAATATGAAAATAATAATTTAAAATATAAGGTAAAAACAAAGACAAATGCAGTTCTCGTTTTCAGCGAAGTTTGGTATCCCGCCTGGAATGGATATGTCGATGGTAAACAAACTGAGGTGTTGCGGGCAAATTATTGTTTAAGAGCAATTCCAATATCGGCTGGCGAACACGAAGTAGAATTGAAATTTGAATCTTCAGCTTTTGCAACCGGCTTCATTATTTCGATTATTACATTTTTAGCCGGAATAGTTGGTATTGTCCTGTTGCAGTTTTTTGGAAAGAAAGATAATTATTAATTGATAATTGACAATTGATAATGTGTCTTGTCATTCTGACGGATGTCAGAATCCATCTAAAATAGTTTTAATAGCTCATTAGTTATTCGTCATTAGTTTTTTTACTAACAACTAATGACCAATGACTAAAAAGCAAGACAGGTGCTGACATACTCCAGAATAACTAAAAATATGTCATTGGTAATCGCAGCGAAGAATCTAACAAATCGTTACTACCACTAAAACTTTCTCAAAGTGTGAAGAAAAAGCAACTTCAGAACTCCTGACCCCATAACGAAAATAAAGGAGTTAGGAGAATTGCCTCGTA
>CAZCLJ010000174.1:0-9809 GCA_964499465.1 uncultured Hyphomicrobiales bacterium | reverse complement strand
ATTACAAAGAAAATTCTTCTCCCCCCTTTGAAAAAGGGGGGTAGGGGGGATTTCTGCAATTCTATTTTCATAAGACCTTGTTAATATATGTCATCTCCATTATAATGAAGCATTTGCTTTATCGGGAGATTAGAAATGACAGATTTTTGTAGATATTGTTGTTGTCGCTTTGGAATAAAAGTAAAAATAATTGTGAAACAAATACCTAATAAAAGGTATATTAAATAAAAGAGAATATTAAAAAATATTCTAAAAATCATAAAACGTTACAATTTTTATTCAATTTGTAACGTTTATGTAAAAATGGCAAACAAGAAAATTATAAACTATTTAAAAATAAGGATAAATTATGAACAGATTAATTATATTAATTATCACAACTTTTTTAATGAGTAATTTAGCTTACTCTCAAACAAATTACAAAGCAGATTTAAGCAAAATTCCAATTGAAAAAGACGGAGCCGTCCTGCTCCCCGTTGAAAAATTTAAAGGCGATTTAAATTTATATTCTTCAGTTGAATTGCAATCATCAAAAGCTTGGGAAGAATTCAGAAAAGAATATGGCACCTGGACTATTATGTTTGATAAACTTACAAAAACACCCAGAAGAGCATTCGGTAATCCAATTCAGATAAATGGTTTCAATGGAATAAATAAAGAAAATATTGAGGAGGCATCACTTGCTTTTTTAAACAAATTTGCAGATTTATTCAACATTAATACAAAAGAACTGAAAGTAAAAAATATATCACAGGTAAAAAATAAGTGGTATGTCAAGTTTAGCCAGGTTCATAATGGTATCGAAGTACTCCTTTCTGAAGTGGACTTGCGCATTTCCGATGATGGAAAAGTATTTTCCTTCGGAGTAGATTTTTTCAACAATATTGATGTTGACTTAACGCCCGGTATAAGTTCTGCAATTGCAGTTGATAATGCTCATTTTGGATTGAATTTTAATTCAAAAAACGACAAAATTCAGGCAAATGAAAAAATGTTTATCTTACCTGTGAAAACAAATACCGGTATTTCTTACAAACTGACTTATAATGTCAAGTTCGAAACAAATGAACCTTACGGAGTTTATAGTTCTTATGTCGATTCCCATAGCGGTATGATTGTATGGAGAATTAACCAGACAAAGAAATTTGAAAATTTTAATACTAATGTTAAATTTGATAATTTAGAAAATATTAAAGAGTTAAAATCCGATGAAAAACTATTATCAACATTAGTTGGCAACACAAGTATTGTTGTTAAAGGATTGGTTAAACCTGTTCATCCTTGGGACGAACAAAAATTAGTGCCATTTTCCAATATTTATGTAAATATAGGTGGTCAGGTTTATACTACTGATGAGAATGGAAAAGTGGAATTTGACATAACAGAACAAACCAATTATTCAGTTAAGTTCAACGGTCCTAACGGACACATAGCAAATAATGATGTTGATAGTGTAGATGCTGAAATATCTGGTGTAATAAATCAGGGTGAAAATTTAACTCTTGAATGGAATAACTCAAACTCTAAAATTCAGGAACGTAATTTATTTTACCATACCGATTTAGTCTATAAAAATATTAAAAGAATTGACCCTGAGATGACAGTAATGGATTATTCAACTGAAGTCCTATTAAGTTATGATTCCTGGTCACCGAACGCGATGGCAACAGGAGAATCAATTTATTATATTGGTATAAGATACCCAGGTTATCGTTTCCCGGAAACTCCAACAGTTCTATATCATGAATATACACATAATATAAATGCCCGTCTATATCAACATCTTGGTTTAGACGAAGGAATGATTAACCTTGACTGCAATGAAGGAACAGCAGATTTAGGTGCGGCATTAATTGTGAAAGACCCAAGAATGGGCGTAGGTTATTTAACTGAAGATACTACTTCATATTTAAGAAATTTAGTAAATGATTATGTTTATCCAGACGATTTGGAATCAGATTCTCACTTTAATGGGCAAATACTTTCCGGCTCTTATTGGGATTTAATTGATAAAACAAGCTATGAATATGTAGAACATATTTCTCATTTCGCAAAATATGGCACTCCGGACGATGCTGATGTAGGAATTGCTTTTAGTGAATGGTTTGTTGAAACTCTCATTGCCGATGACGATGATAATAATTTAAACAATGGCACTCCTAACGATATGGCTATAATTGAATCTTTTAATAACCATCAGATTGGAACAGATTTGTTTGTTGCTGTTAGCTTTTCGCACAATAATTTACCGGATTCAGAAGATACTTTAAATGCCTATACAGTTCCTTTTACATTAGCAAGCAAAATTGCAATTATGGAAAAACCAGTAGAAAATATTGAGATGGTTTACTCTACTGATGGTTTTAAAACTTCTCAAACTGTCGCTGCAACAGAAACTGCTACAAATCAGTTTTCCGCAGAAATTCCTGCGCAGAAAAAAGGCACACTCGTTCAATACTATTTTAAAGCAGTTGACCCTTTCACAAAGAAAACACTGGTGCTTTCTTCTAAATTGGGTGAAATCGCTCCTTTTGAATTCTTAGTTGGTTACAGTCAGGCATTCTATGATAATTTTGAAAAAGACAATGGCTGGACGACATCAACTACTACTGATGATGCAACATCTGGAGTGTGGGAAAGAGATACTCCTACTGAAGTAAATACCGGTAGCTTAGGCATTATGCAGCCCGGTAGTGGATGTTCTGCTGAAGGTTCAAAATGCTTCGTTACTGGTGCTAAATCAGGACAAGCCACTGAGTTTTATGCAAATATGCCAAATGGCAAAACTACTTTAACCTCTCCTCTTTTTGATATAAGTAATTTAGAAAACCCCTTAATCAAATTTAAATACTGGTTCTTTAATTATTATTATGATAATGATTATATCCCTCAATACCTTGTTCAGATATCTAGCAATGCAGGAGAAAACTGGGTCGGTGTAAATTCTACAACTGAAAGCGAAAGTGCATGGAAGAAAAATCAGTTTAATATTAGTAGTTTGGTTTCCTTAACTCCTAATTTTCAAATTAGAATTGTTTTTGATGCTGTTCATTACAGTGGTTTCCAAGCTTTTTATTTTAGTGAAGCATTGATGGATGAATTTGAAATTTTAACTACTAATCACACTATTATTAACTCTGTTGATGATGAAATCAATACTAATAATGGAGTATTATCATATCCCAACCCATTTGCTAGCAACATAACTATAAGTACATATATCGACAAGCCACAAAGAGTTGTTGCTCAAATATTTAATATTTATGGCGAACTTGTCAGTACTATTAATGATAGCTATTTAGAAACGGGTAATTACTCTTTTAACTGGAACGGAACTAATAATTTTAATCAAAAAGTGGCTACCGGAACTTATTTCGTTAAGATTTTAATGAATAATCAGTTAAAAACTGAAAAAATTATAATGAATTAAGATAATTAATGTAAATAAAAAAGGGGCTTACAGCCCCTTTTTTTTATTTTCAGAACTCCAGACCCCTCGTAGTTTGGTATTTCGCAGTCTTGTCATTTCGAAACGAAGTGAGAAATCTCACAAGTCATTGCTAAACAAAGATTTAGATGTCCTACATCTTCAAGATGTAGGACATCTTTTATTTCAAACTTTCGCAATGTTTTACTAAAGCAAAGATGTCATTGGCAACTAAGTGAGAAATCTCAAATGTTATGGTAACAAGATTTCAATAACTCCTGCTTACCTGAATTATCAAATCAATTAGCTCAAATTTTAGTAAGTTTGTTAAAATCTTCAATGGCAAGCATCTTGTTGTTTTTGTCCTTTTTTAACCTTCAGAAAAAGCAGTAACAGGCAAGAAGACAATTCGTTGAAAAGTCTTCTCCTGCTTCCACGCTGTCTTTCATTCATTTTCTGAATGCTTTCTTGTTGCTTAATCCTGTTCTTTCTGTCTTCGTCTTATTGAAGGAAAAAAAATATTTGGAAAAGTCAAATATTTGTAATTGCATTTGAGGAAAAAGAGTTAAATTTGTATTGAGTTTATTTTTTTTAAAGGAATTTGTATGAAACAGCTATCAATGGCAGAACAATTAATGTATACAACAGTGAGAATTGAATGCGAATATCAAAATGGAAATAAAGGCTCTGGAACGGGTTTTTTCTTTTCATTTAATGCAGGAAAATCAGCATCAGTTCCGCTAATTATTACAAATAAACATGTAGTAAATAATGTAAGTAAAGTTTTTCTTGTTTTATCAAAAGCAGATAATGAAGGGAACCCAATAAATAAAGATCATTTCAGATTCGAATTTCAAGACTTCAATAAACTGGTAGTTTCTCATCCTGATGCTAATGTTGATTTGTGTGCTTTCCAAATAGCTCCTTTATTAAATATATTAGAAAAAAATAATCAAAGATTATTTTTCAGAAGCCTTGAAAAACAATTCATCCCAACACAAAGTAAACTTGAAGAAATAGATGCTATTGAGAATATTTTAATGATAGGATATCCTAACGGTATTTGGGATTCTGTTAATAATTTTCCAATTTTACGAAGTGGATCAACAGCAACTCATCCTTGTATTGATTACAATGGAAAAAAAGAATTTCTTATTGATATTGCTTGTTTTCCTGGTTCAAGTGGATCACCTGTGTTAATCTATAATAATTCAGGTTATACTACTAAACAAAGGAGCACCGTTTTGGGCTCTCCAAGAATAATTTTTATGGGAGTATTATATGCTCTGACTCAATATTCAACCCATGGTGAAATTAAAATAGTTGATGTACCTGCGTTTCAACAACCAATTACTTTATCAAATATTCCAAATAATATTGGTATTGTAATTAAATCTGAGTTGATACTAGATTTTGAAAAAATCTTTGTTCAAAATACTTAGTATTTATTTATTGAGTAAAATAAAAAAAGTAGAATACAAAAAGAAAAAGTATCATAAATAATCGAAAAAGTAAAGAAAAAAGCTTAAAAGGGTAACGTACTAATTTGATATGTATCATTACAAATTGAAAAAGTAAAAGGAATAATTGAATATGAATTGATAAATTTTTAAGGAGTATTATGCCAAATACTTATTATCACTCGAAAGATGCAGAATTAATCGCTTGGCTTCCCGGAGGTAAGCCTGCAAAAATTGCCTAATGCCAGAAGCGGTGTAGTGCCACCAGTTGTATAAAATAAAATTTATTGTTTATTTGTAAGGAGAAATATGGAAAAGCCAGAAAAATTAGTTGCCTTGGAAAGTCTTATTGGCACCGTAGAATATTGTAAAAATAATATTGGAAAATATTCTTTAAGGGATATTGAGTTTAAATTAGATAGTGTTAAGAATCGAAGAAGTGTTGAATTTAATAAATTTACTACAAAAGATATTACCGACACATATAGACGGCAAGTTGATGCATTAGGCTATGCGATAATTGATTTAGAAAAAGTATTAGAAAAGAAAAAAAATGAAATTCCCTTCTGGAAGAAGGTTTTAAAGGCGATATGGAATACAATTAAAATTGTTGTTCCAAATCCTTTAAAAGACATGCTTGACGAATTTTTTAAGAAAAAACTTCTAAAAGCTAAAAACGATTAAATCATGGATCAGAAACATTCATTCATTGAGAGATTTTTTATAAATAAAATTTTCAATCCTCTTAATGATATATATAATAATCTTAATAATCTTTCAGTTAAAGAGGTTAATGAGAATGTTGAAAGAATTGAGAGTTTCTATAAAAATATTATAGAATATATGAATATCAACAACATAAGGTTAGATGTTTATAAAAATATAGTTTATAATTATTATAATTTAAGGGACAGTATAAAAAAAAAGAATCATTCTTTATTTAGAATCCTTAAAGACTTCCTAAAATAAATTCAAAAAAAAGCCCATAAATAATAGATATTTCTGGGCTTTTTCATTTCCCCTTCCCTCTTAAACCATGCTCAATCTGTTATAGATTTGCTTTGACGTTATTTTATCCTTTCTTTATACTTTGCATTAGTACCAATTTGTATCAAATCAGCCATAAATCAGTATCAAATTTTACTGTTTTAGTATTTTTAACATAGCAAAACAAATCAAATCCTGAGTTCTGGTAAATTCAGAACTCCTGTCGCATCGTAGTTTGTTATTTCGCAGTCTTGTCATTTCGAAACGAAGTGAAGAATCTCACAAGTCATTGCTACCATATAGTTTTAGATTCTTCGCTTCGCTCGGAATGAACCAAGATATTATAGACAGGTTTTTAATGGGATATTACACTAGCCATACTATCAACTTGTTGATGGGATGGCTATAAGATAAAGAATCAGATCTGATGTGTTATGTTAGTTACTCAATCACAAAATGAAGTCCAGCCCATTCCTCGTCGTAAACTTCCCGCTTTAATACAAAACCGGTTTCTTTTGCTTTGCTTTTAATGTCTTCTACATCATATTTTAAAATACCGGATAGAATCAAATCACCTTTATTATTTTTCAAAGCATCGTAAAATTTAGGAATAGAAGGAAGAAGCAAGCTGCTAAATAAATTTGCAGTTATACCATCACATTCAGGAAAATTGTATGTTTCAATGTCTGCTTCAAAAACATCTATAAGATTTTCTACACCATTTAGTTGAACATTTTCAACAGCATTGTCAATAGACCAGTAATTATTATCGAAAGCTAATATTTTTGCAGCACCAAGTTTTGCAGCTAAAATTGCAAGCACTCCAGTTCCGGTTCCTACATCAACCCAATTAGTATTTGGTTTTAAAACCTTTTCAAGTAGGGCGCAGGAAAGACGTGTAGTTGAATGTTCTCCAGTTCCAAATGACATTTTTGGATTGATTATAAGTTTAATTTCTGTGTTCAATTTGTCTAAATGGACAGAAGGGGAAATGCCGATTCTTTCAGAAATAACAAATGGTTTCAAATTCTTCTCCCACTCTTCATTCCAATTTTTTTCGTGTATTTTTTCTTCTTTTACAATTTGGGCAATGTCAGAAACAAGCCCGATTGATTCATAAAAATGCTTCTTAATTCTTTCCCATTCATCTAATTTAAAACAAACTATTAACTTATCGAATTGCTCTTCCACTCCGGCGAATTTATAATTATACAACATTCCGTAAAATATTTCAAATACTTCTGTTTTTACAGAAATATGAATATTGACAAACATTTCTCTTTTCATATAAAAATAACTTGTAAAATCAAACTAACAATTATAAATTGTATTTAACTATGTTACAAAAATAAAAAAAATTATGAACGAATCAAATCTATGTGAAAAACTAAAAAAAATAAAATTATTGGCAATGGATGTTGACGGCACTATGACAAACAGCACCGTTTATTACTCAAAAAACGGAGAAGAACTTAAACGCTTTTGTATTCGGGACGGAATGGGAATGGAACTTTTACGGCGTGAAGGAATAATCACTGCAATAGTTACAAGCGAGAATTCTCCCATTGTAATTGCAAGGGCAAACAAATTAAAAATAGAACATTTATTGCTCGGTTCACGTAATAAGAAAAAAGATATAGAGCAGCTTGCAGAAAACTTGCAAATTGGAGTAGATGAAATTGCTTTTATCGGCGACGACATAAACGATTTGCAGGCAATTCAGACTGCTGGAGTTGGCGCCTGTCCCGGCGATTCTCACGATTTAATTAAAGAGAACGCTGATTACATCTGTGAGGCAAAAGGCGGAGAGGGCGCAATAAGAGAAATTATAGAAAAAATTTTATTATCTCAAAAAAAATCAATATCTTTGCCAGAAAGTTGGTAATAAAAAATAAATGGAGGAAATATGTCAGAACAAAATGGCTCAAATTACACAAAAGGTTTCTTATTCGGTGCCATTATCGGAGGCGCTGTTGGCGCAATAACAGCACTGCTGCTTGCACCTAAATCCGGTCGCGAACTTCGCGAAGACCTTGCTGTTCGTTCTTCTGATTTTTATGACAAAGCATCTGATTACTTTAATGATTTGGAAGGTAACGTCAGCACTGCCGTAACAAACACTATGAACGAAGGCAAAGCAAAAGCTCAAAACATCATTAGCTCAGCAAAACGTCAGGCAGAAACAATTTTGCAAAATGCTGAAAAAGTACTTTTTGATGCTAAAACAAAAGCAGAACAAACAAAAGACATAGTGCAAGATAAAATCGAACACCTTCGTGAAGCAGCTAAAGCAAGTGCAGAAGCTTTTAAAACTGAAATGAAAAGCCCACTCGAAGAGGAAAAAGAATAGATAGCTGTCGGCTGTCGGCTGTCAGCTATCAGCTATCAGCTATCAGCTATCGGCTATCAGCTATCAGCTATCGGCTATCGGCTGTCGGCTATCGGCTGTCAGCTATCGGTTCTTTTAGTCATTGGTTTTTGCCAATGACATCTTTTTGGGAAACCAATGAAATATAGAACAGCATTAAGAAATCCACCCTACCCCCAGGGCTGATACGTTCTTATATTTTATACCACAATTCTTATTCTCCTCTTGAGAGGGGACAAAGGGGTGTGTTCTTTCTTTCTTGTTACATCTGAAGCAATATCAAAGAGATAAACTATTATTAGCATAAATTTTCTCTTTATTCAGAAAGTGCATTTTAAATAAAGCAAAAAGAACACACCCCTTTAATCCCCTCTCAAGAGGGGAATAAGACAAGTGGATTCAAAGAACGTATCAGCCATGGGGTAGAGGGGATTTTGGGATTCTATTTTCATAAGTCCTTATTGATTTATGTCATCTCCTTATATATGAAAGTCTTTCTTTATCGTGGGATTCGGAGTGACATCGCTTTTTTACAGACTAAACTTTACGAAAGTTAAGAAACTTTCGCAAAGTAAAAAAACTAAATACTTTCGTAAAGTTTCTTAACTTTGCGAAAGTTAAAAGAAGTCATCTCCCATAAAATTAAGGTCTTCTTTTATCTGGAGATTTGGAGTGACAATAAAAAAATTTTTTAAAAACTGAAATATTTTAAACTTATGGATTTAACAGCTATATTAGAAATCGTTTCGCTGGTTGCATTAATTACGTTTATTGTTCTTGCAATATTTATAATGATAACTCTTAATTCGGCAACAAAGCTGATAGATGAGGCATCTAAGTCATTGGAACGTCTTTCAAGCAATCTTTCTGAATCAATGAAGCAAATCCAATTAGATATGGATGATTTGAAAGATAAGGTTGGACATTCTTTGCAGAATTTTGATAGATTAGCTGGAAGTTTAAATTCTACTACTGAAAAAGTAGAAACTGAAGTCGATAAATATATAAAAACTATTTCGCCTTTATACAATTTAATCAAATACTCTTATAATAAAATTGCTCCTCCTGTTAGTTCTACTGCTATAACTATTTCAGCAGTTTTCAAAGCAATAAACGCTTTTACAAGTCATCTGTCGAAGAAGTGATGAAACGGCTGACAGCTATCAGCTAACGGCTGTTTGATGTCAGATTTTGGTTATTAGTTATTGGTCATTAGTTTGCAACTACTAATAACTAATGACTAATGACGAATGACTTAATAAAAGTACTCCTTAAAAAATTTAACTTCATATTCAGAATTCCTTACCCCATAACGAAAATAAAGGATTTAGGAGGTTTGCTTCGTAAAGAATAATTTCGCAGTTAGCAAATATTATTCTATTAGTTATTGGTCATTAGTTTCAGAACTCCTGATGCCTCGTAGTTTGTTATTGCGCAGTCTTGTCATTCTGAAACGAAGTGAAGAATCTCACAACTCATTGCTACCACAGAACTATAGATTCTTCACTTCGTTCAGAATGACATACTTTTTGCTATAATTTGCGCAATTGTTTTTTACGAGGTAAAT
>CAZCLJ010000173.1:0-9815 GCA_964499465.1 uncultured Hyphomicrobiales bacterium | reverse complement strand
TAATGATTAATGATTAATGATTAATGATTAATGATTAATGATTAATGATTAATAACCTAATAACCCAATAACCAATAACCAATAACCCAATAACCCAATAACTAAATAACCAATAACCAATAACCAATAACCCAATAACCAATAACCCAATAACCTAATAACCTAATAACCAATAACCGAATAACCTTAGGTGCATTTAAAAATTACCAAAAATAGACAAATCAATATTTTCAGTTACATTTTGAGGCAAAGTAAAAAAGAAGGTACTGCCTTTGTCAACTTCACTTTCTACCCAAATGCTGCCATTGTTTTTTTCGATAAAATCCTTGCAAAGCAAAAGACCAAGCCCGGTACTTGTTTCGCCTGATGTCCCGGGTCTTGTAACTTTTTTATCAATTTTAAATAAATCAGATAGAATTTGTTTGTCCATTCCAATGCCGTCATCTTTAACAAAAACACATACTATTTTTTCCGGGGTTGAATTTGCACCTATTACTATATTTCCATTTTTATTAGAAAATTTAATGGCGTTGGACAATAGATTTCTAATCACAGTGTTAATCATCTGATAATCAGCGACAGCATAAATTTCAGCTGGAACACTGTTTATTAAATTGATATTTTTCTGTTTGGCAGTTTCTAATGAAATATTAATGTTTTGCTGGACAATTTGATGAATATTAATAGCATCAGTTTTAAAATCCATAGCTCCACGTTGTAAACTAGACCATTGAAGTAAATTATCAAGCAATTTAAATAGATTATTGGCTGAATTTTGCATATCGTTGCTAAGTTCACGCATATCTTTCATTGACATATTATCTAAATCTTCTGCCATTAGTCTGGTTAGTCCAAGGAAGCCCTGAAAAGGACTTCTTAAATCGTGAGCAATAATAGAAAAGAACTTATCTTTTTCTGAATTAGTAATTTCCAGTCTATTTGTAATGTCGTTCAATTCCTCAATTAAAGCATTTTTTTGCTCCAAGCTTGCTTCAATTATATGTTTCGAGTCAACTAATTCTTCATTGATTTTAATTAATTCAGCAGCGTATTTTTTTAATTCTTCTTCAGCATATTTTTGTTCTGTAATATCAATAACCATACCTACAATATAGATGATATTACCCTCAACATCTTTTATTGGAGCAACAGACAGATTGCACCATACTGTTTCATTATCACTTCTTAAATATCTTTTATCTATTTTATAATTTTCTATTTCACCTTTTAGAACTTTATTAAAGTAAGTTTTTGATATTTCTGAATCGTCTGGATGAGTAACTTCAATAATAGTTTTACTTAAAAGTTCTTCATTACTATATTTTAATAAATTGGAAATCCAGTCATTTACCATAATAAAATGGCTTTCTTTATTTACAATCAAAATTCCAATATTAGCAGAGTTATAAATCGCTCTTAGTTTTTCTTCGTTTTCATATAAAGTTTGTTCTGCTTTCTTTCTCTCAGTAATATCGTAAGCAATTTCAAATCGTAAAAGGCGTCCATCAGTCCATTTAATCATCCTGTTATACACAATGAAAGTTTTATTTATATGGTTTGTATATTCCCATTTATAAGTTTCAGGATATATAGCTTTAATGTGCTCAGAATTACAGAAAGGACATTTTCCATCTTTACCTTGCATTACATTATAACATTTTTTTCCTGTAATATCATCGCCATACAAATTTCTTAGTTTTTTATTTGCAAAAACTATTTCAAAAGTATCAGTATCGGAAACATAGATTAGTTCATCAATACTATCGAAAATTGATAATAATTGATTGCGTTCTGTAGCTAATTCTTCTTCGGCAATTTTTCTTCTGCTAATATCAATATGAGTTGAAAGGACACAATCCTGATTTTTGTAATTAATTAGAATACCACTTCCAATAGCCCAGAATTGTTTTCCTTTCAAGGATTGAAGTTTCATTTCAAAATCTTTAATGATGCCTTTTTTTTGCAATTCGTCAAGCCAAATTATTCTATCAGTAGGTTCAGTCCACAAGTCAGCAACAGAAATATTTTTTTTGTAGTCTTCCGATTCAATTTCAAAAAGTTCGATGCATTTGGAATTAAGATAAACAGGCGTTCCGTCTATTGTGATAATGCTAAGAGAAATTGGTAGATTTTCAATAATTCTTTCAAATTGTAGTTCATTTGCCATTAACTCTTCTTCAGTTTTTTTATTTTCAGTAATGTCCCTTGCTACTCCAATAAAATATATTAAATTCCCATTAGAATCGAAAACTGGAGCCCCATTAGTTTTATGATAACGCCATTTCCCATCTTTATGCAAAACACGGTATTCAATCCCAGTTTGGTTTGATTTTGTATCAAGTACTTTTTGAAGAAAAGCAAAGCAGGTAGGAATATCATCAGGGTGAACAAAAGTTGAAAATAATTTCCCTTCTACCTCTTCTGGCTCATGTCCTAATAATTGTTTCCATACTGGAGAAACGTATTTGAAATAGCCATCAAGCGTTAAAGAATAAATAATGTCGTTAGCATTTTCTACTAAAATTTTGTATTTTTCTTCACTGTTTTTTAATGCTTCATTTGCATCTAAATGAGCAGTAATATCGCGAGCCGCAGCATAAATAAGATTGCCTTTGGGGTGGGACCTCCATTCGATGTAACGGTATGAACCATCTTTGCAGCGATATCGGTTTACAAAATTAATCACTTCTTCCTGATGAGAAAGCGTTTCGATTGCTTTCAGTGTAGAAGGCATATCATCAGGATGAACAAATTCCAAAAACTTCCTTTTGTTTAATTCTTCTGTTTTATAACCAAGAATGTCTTCCCATGCTTTGTTCGTTTTTATAAAATTACCTTCTACATCTGCTATACACAATAAATCTAAATTAACAGAAAAGAATTCCTCCAGTTCTTCTAAGTTTTCTTTTTCTTTTGTTATATCAATAAATATAGTAACAAAATAATATTTCTCTTTTGAATACACCTGAACTTTGAACCATCGCTTTAATGGAGTGCTGTATTGTTCAAACTCTTTTAATCCGCCAGATAAAGCTATTTCACCATAATATTTAATCCAGTTAAATTTATCTTTGACAATGCTTGGGACTACTTCAGTTATACGTTTGTCTATTATTTCCGGACCAAGCCCGGTTAGTTGCGTAAACGCACTATTAATTTCAAGGAAAATATAGTCAATTGCTTCTTCATTTTCATCAACAATGATTTTATGATAAGCATACCCGAAAGGTGCATTATCCAATAGTTTACGAAAATTGATTTCTTCCATTATGTTTTCCTATTTTTCTCGAACTTTAAAGTTATAAATTTATTTAAAATAAATTTAATTATTAAATTAATAAATATTTGAAAAAAAAGAAAATAAATTATTAATTAATTTTTTTGGGAGTTCAAATAACTAGTTTTTGAGTTTCATTTTGAAACACTTATAAACTAAGAACTCCTTACCCCATAACGAGAATAAAGGAGTTAGAATATTTGTCTCGCAAAGAATAATTGCGCAAATTACCCTAAAAAGTTGTCATTCTGAACGAAGTGAAGAATCTCAAGATACGTGTTAGCAATGACTTGTGAGATTCTTCGCTGCGATTCAGAATGACAAGCAAGCGAAATAACAAACTACGAGGCATCAGGAGCTCTGAACTTGGGAAGGAGGATTTGTAACTAAAAAAAAATTCTAAGCCATACTATCAACTTGTTTATCGTATGGCTGTAATAGAACGCATTGCAGAAGCAATGATATTCAAACTTTACTTTTTTAATTCGTAATAAATTCTTATAATCTGAATATTATTTTCATTATCAAGAACCTGTACTTGGTTGATTATTAAATTATCAGAAAAGATTTTGGAAATGTTAAATGGTTCAGTAATATTGACAGAAGTAGTTTCAATTAAATTAACAATATCTTTGGGAAAAAAGTCGAAATGATTTTTACCAATCACATCATTTTTATTTACTTTAAATAATTTTTCAAAAGCATTATTAACAAAAAGAAAAGTTTTATTTTTCTCTTCCTGAATGCTTAATGGAATTGGGAATTTAGCAAAAATATTATTATAATAATTAATTTTCTCATTAGTTTGTTTTAGACTGTTCATCAGCCATTGTTGATTGTTTTCTAATTCAAAAGTTCTTTGCTTAAGTTGATTTTTATCTTCAGATAAAGAGCGAATAATTTGAATTAGTTTAGTTAGCTCAAGTTTCTTTTCATTGATAGTGAAACTGATGTCTTTATTATGCCTGATGATTATTAACAGATTAATAATATCGTTTTTTTCATCAAAGACCGGGTTAACAGAAAAGATAAATTCAGTATTAGAAATTGTGGTGTTGTAGGAAATGGGAGTTTTTGAATTGATAACTTTCCTGTTGGTTTCAATTCGGAATTTAATTTCATCTGGAGTGCCGGTAATAAAAATTTCCTTAAAAAACCTATTATCAAAATTAGAATTTCTTAGTAGATTGCTTTGTTTTAAAATAATGTTATCTTTTATTGATTGATTAAGGAATTGAATTCTTTGTTCTAAATCTAAAATAATAATTCCATCAGAAATTAGATTGTATATTTCATAAGATTGATTAACAATTTTGCTAATTTCTTTTTTATTCCTGTCATTAGCAGCTTTTATGATGGCATTGGAAGGAATAATTTTAAAATAATGTTTAAAAGTTCTATCTAATCTTTTTAATTTCCAAATTAAGAGGAAAATTTCTGCATCTTCTTTTTCGCCAATAACCCTTAAAATAATCTCATTTCGTTTTCCTTCAATAAATTTATTTAAAGTATCTTCAAGGTATTCCATTTCTTCAAAAGAACGGGTTTCGCCATTTTCTAAGCCGCGTGAATTTTTAGTTATCTTATAAACAATTTTCAAGAGATTTTCACCTCTTTCAAATTTCTTAATAGCAGCTTTAAAAATACTATCAACTGCTCCATAAGAATTCATTATCCTGAGGTCGCTTGTTGTTTCTACAATTACTAATTCAAATTGATTTAATATATCAGATAGTTCATCCTGTTGTTTATTTACTTTGTCATATAATTGGATAATTTGATTTCTTAATTCATCTTCTGTATAATTTGCCATTTCTCTTTCTTATGTAAAAAAAAACTATATAAAAATATGAATAATTTTTCAATTTTTTAATATAATTTTGTAAAATAATTGTAACATTTATCAAGATGTGGTTTTATAAAAACAGAAGAATGAAATTATCTTTAAGAAAATGAAAAAAAAATGAAAAAAAAGTTTGGAAAAGTCAAAAAAAATTGATAATATACGGATATTTTGAAAAATATATTTTGAAATGTTTATAAATTAATAATAAATACGGAGGCAGATATGCAAAAATTTTTATCAAAATCATTTTTAATTATCTTCATACTTTCTTTGCTTTCAGGTTTTTCCTATTCTTTATTAGCACAAGAAAGCGAAATTACTGAAGGTAGAGAGTATTGGTTCGGGTTGCCTTATTGCAAAATGTTGCAACATGAGAATATACGAGGTGATGCACCTATTGTTTTGTGGCTATCATCAAAATTCGATACTAAAGTTACAATGACAATCCCTGAAACAGGGGTCATAAAGAACTTTAATGTTCGTTCAAACCAAATAACACAGGTCGTTTTCGATGACCAGTTAATGTGTAGAGAATCCGAGGTAATTACAAACAATGGTATCCACTTAATGGCTGAAGACCCGATATCGGCTTGTGTATATTACAGCTATGAATGGACAGGTGAAGCATTTCGTTTAATTCCAATTGACTGGTTAGGAAAAAAATACGTTACATTGAATATGTATCTAGACCAGATTGACGAGATGAAACCACCGCAAATCCTTATTGTTGCTGTTGAAGACAACACCGAAGTTACTTATACACCGACAAACAATACTGAAAAAGTTAGGGCAAATCAACAAAAAACAGTTGTTTTAATGAAAGGCCAGACCTACTTAATTCTTGGTGAAATGAACTCTGCTTATGTGCAGGATTGGGGAAGCGATATAACTGGAACTTATATTACTTCTTCTAAACCAGTTGCGGTTTTCTCCGGACATACAAAAGGTGCTTTCCCCAGATATTATGTTGGATATAAAAGTAACTATACAGACCCTTACGCCTTATTTGCACGCAATATGTTAATTGAGCAGATGTGGCCTATCGAACTACTCGGTAAAGAGTATGTAACAGCTCCTATTAAATATTTAGACCGCCCACGCGGATTAAGTGGTGTAGCAGATGATTTCGGCGATTTAATCAGATTCGTTGCTACTGAAGATAATACGATAATTTATCAGATGAGACAAGACGGCTCTGGTATGATGCAAATCAGCAACAGTTTAAAACGTGGTGAATACTGGGACATTACAAATCAGGAATTAGCTGCATACTATCGGGCAACCAAACCTGTTTTGGTCGGACACTACGGAAAAACCTGGTGGAATGAGCCCGGTATGATGAGCGTTGTAGGAAAAGGCGATGACCCGCTTAACCCACATAAGAGCGGACAAGGTATGCTTCTTACCGTTGCTCCAATTGAAAGATGGTGCTCTTATGCTAACTTTAAATCTCCACCAGCTATTGATGACTTTATTTATTTAACATTTAGATATGATGACAGAGAAAAAATATACTACGATGGCGAAAGAATTACATCATTGTGGGGAACATCAATCAGAACAATTACTGGTACTCCTTTCGCTTATGTTGCAACTCAAATTCAACCTGGTGACCATTACGTAGAAGGTAAAGATGGCGCCCGTTGGGCTGCTTATGCTTATGGTAACTGGGATAGAACAAAAGATGGATTTGCTTATGGTTATCCTATCGGTATCAATTATGCCGATATCTGTCCGGATTCAATTTACGTAGAAGATGTTATGGATTGCGGTAATGTTGATGGCGAATTCTTTGCTAAAGATTTAGACCCGGATACTACCTGTGCAGCTATCTTTTCAATTAACTATAAAGAAAAAATAAATTACGATATAGAAGTTGATAAGAATTTTAAAATCGGTGACCCATCTGTTAAATTTACTTTAACTGTTCTTGATAACAAACAACCTGCAAGTATTACAGTAACTGCAATGACCCGCTCAGGTAAAAAATTATCTAAGAAATATGAATATATACCTGAAGTAATAGAAGCAGACCCGCTTTCTGTTGATTTCGGGCTGGTCCCATTAAACGAGACTCTTTGTAAAAATGTAACTTTAATTAATAATTCTACAATTCCGGTAACAATAAAAGAACTTAAGCTTAAAACCAATCGTCCGGAATTCAAAATTACTTCTATTGATTTACCTCTTACTTTGCAACCATCGGAATCAAAATTAATTGAAGTATGTGCTACTTCAATAGCGCTTTCTTCTGTTCCAATTCGCGATTCCATTATTGCTGTATTATCCTGCTATGAGCAGCCAATAGTAGAGCTTATATTAAGAGCTGGCTCACCATCACTATGGATTGCCGATGCTAATTGGGGAGACGTTCCTATAAATGCTACTGAAAAAGCTCAAAATGTTGAAATGAAGAACGAAAGTTTAGTTGACGTAGAAGTATTTTCTATTACTTGGGTTGACCACGAACACTTTACCCGTGTTGAAGGTTTAAACTTCCCATTGACTATCCCTGCCGGCGAAACTTACGAATTTAAAGTTTACTTCAAAACTGATGTAGAAGGTGTTCCTCACCGCGATTCTGCCTATTTTGAAAGTAATGCTAAAGAAACAAAACTATATTCAATTTGGACTGGTAGAGGTATCAATGCTGTTCCAGCTATTACCGGTTTCGACTGGGGCAAAAAAAGAGTTATTGATAAACACGCTGGAGTTACCAGATATACTGGCTCCGTTACTATCAGAAATATTAGCACAACATCTAACTTAGGCGTAAACGACGTTAAAATTGTAAATGATTTAGATGGTGTATTCCAGGTTGATAAATCTACTATGCCAACATTCTTAAATATCGGTCAATCTGTAGATTTAAATGTCTATTTTATTCCTAATTCAGAAAAAGAATTTCAACCGGAAGATAATCCTGTAAATATAGTTTTTGAATCCACATTCTTAAATCAGGAAAGAATTGCACAAGATACTTTGCATGGAATAGGTATTCTTCCTCATATCCGTGTTACCGGTATTGATTATGGAAATGCTATATTAGTTAATCATTTTAAAGATAGTACTGCAATTATTGAAAGTACTATCATTAATGATTTGACTGCAATGGATTTAACTATTGATGACATTAAAATTGAAGGTAGCGAAAGTACAGCTTTTGTAATTGACCAAACCTGGTATAATAATCTTGACTTCCCATTAGTATTAACAAAAGGTACTTCAATGCAAGTTCCAATCAGATTTACTGCTCAACGCTTTGGACTTCACAAAGCACAAATTACTGTTGATTGCGATGCTGCAGAAAGTGATATTGATAATTACTATAATATCGGACAATTGCTTGGAAGAGGTTACACTGAAGGGTTAGTTTCTACTGATTTCGATTACGATAAAATCTTTGTTTATACAACTAAAACAGGTTCAGTATCATTAATAAATACCGGTTCTGAAACAATACAGGTAACAAAAGATATTCAGGATAGCAAAGTTGGCGACCCATTAGATTTAAGTGAATTCACAATTACCAGATGGTACACCAAACAAGGTGGCTTAGAAAATCGAACTGCTCCGTTCGATTTAGGTCCTAACGATACATTAATCGTTGAAGTTACTTTTGCTCCTGTTGAGGTTAGAGACGAAGCTCTTCATTCAATACAAATCAGATACGAAACCAATTCCGGTAATGCTGTTTCTAATTTGCAGGGAAGAGCAATGCTTATTAATACAGTTGCTGAAATACCAAAGGGATATAAAACTAATCCGGGTGACAGAGTTACTATTGACTTTAAGTATTATAAGAGAGATGATGAACCAAAACCAATTTCTGAGGCAACTATAACATCATTTACTGCACGTGTATATTTCAACTCTGATAATTCACAAGCTTATGATATTTTCCCAGACCTTACAAATGGCTGTGCTGATATTATTAAAGACGGAACTATGACAGCTTCCTGGACTTGCAACAGTGCTAAAATTATTGACAGGAAAATTCTAGAAGTAAGTATGAGCGGAGCCACTCCTCTTACTGCCGGCTCAGGAGACGTATTATTTAAATTTAGAATGAATACATTCCTTTCAAATAATGATGGAAATATAAAGCCGATACCTTGTGGATTTACACGTCAACATCGTTATATGGAAGTGGACACAATTCCCGGTGATATTTCTATTTCTCCGGTCTGCGTAAATACTTTAAGGTTAATCAAACTTTCCGGTGTTGATTATTCTATTGCTCAGAATACTCCAAACCCAGTGGCTAATTTAACTTCTATTGACTACTCAATTGGTTTGGAAGCAAATTCTACTATTAAGCTATTTAACGCTAATGGTGAAGTAGTTGCTACTTTTGTTGACCAGCTATTACAACCCGGTAATTATACATTGGAGATTGATGTTCAGCAATTAGACATTCCTTCAGGTGTTTATTACTACCGGCTCGAATCTGGTCCTTATTCTGAAACTAAGAGTATGGTTATTACAAAATAAAATAATTGCTTTTTCATTTTGAATTTTCCGTAAATAAAAGTCCTACATTCCTTTATGTAGGACTTTTTTTTGTTTTGAATAATACGAAAATTCTTACTTCATTTTGGAGTTATCAATGACATCTTTACTTCTTACTTCAGAATTCCTGATGCCTCGTAGTTTATTGTTTCGCAGTCTTGTCATTCTGAACGAAGTGAA
>CAZCLJ010000172.1:0-9841 GCA_964499465.1 uncultured Hyphomicrobiales bacterium | reverse complement strand
CAAATTCTGTAGTAGCAATGACTTGTGAGATTTCTCACTTCGTTTCGAAATGACATAATATAATAAGTCTTTTAACGAATTACAACACTAGGAGTTCAAAGTAACAAAAGAAGAAGAAGCTTAAATCATTTTCTCAGAACATTTTTGTTTGAATTTAATAACTTTCTCAGTAATTTCAACAGAACTTTCTTTAACAATGATTTTTCTTCCACTAATAAGCGAAATAGTAGTGTCGTGAATAGTTTCGAAGAATTCTATTTCATCAACATTAACTGTAATGCTGCTACCATCAACTTTTGTTAGATTAATCATAAAATATTTTCCATATCACGAACATAAATATTTCCAATAACAGGGTCGGTTTCAGTAATATGAAGTAATGTTTCTAATGAATCAGCAGTAAGCTTTACTTCGGAGCCGACAAGTTTGATTCCGGATTCAGTAATAATATTTCTAGTAATTACCATACCTTCTTTAAGTTCAATTCTACGAACAGGGACTTCGTAAGAGCGGCGGGATTTTGTTATCTGTCTTGCAAAATACTGGTCAAACAGAGCAACCACTTTAAAGTCATAAATCCTATTTGTTTCGTGGGTTAATTGTTCTATTAATTTTGAGTTTTCAACCATTTTACCCCCCGCTATCTCTAAATAATCAAGAAGTACTCTTAATATTCGGGCGCCAAGAGGAATTTGCCATGATTTAATTTTTTCTGGATACCCACTACCATCAAAGTTTTCATAAATATGATAAATTATATCTGTAACGTCTTCAAAATCTCCAACATTACTAAGAATTTCTTTAGCATTTATTGGGATTTTCTCCATAATCTCATTTTTCAAGAGTCCATTTGAAGTAACATTCTCATTAATATACTTATCATTTAAATATACTTTTCCAATACATGCTAAAGAACTTGCATCTGCAATAACTTTAAGTTTCTTCTCATTCATTTCAGTATAATGCATCGAAATCCAAATTGCCATTTCAGTTACAAGTTTCAATTGATTTGATACTTCTGGAAGTCGAATACCCTGAAACTGCCTCAACATATTTTTTAGTTTATCGTTTGTCTTTGTTCTTTCAATTTCTAATTCTTCTATTTTCTTTTCTTTTTCCTGCAATTGATATACATAATTGATTTGCTTAAAACCATTTCTTAATTTTGATAGCACTTCAACAAACTCAAAGGGTTTATTTAAAAATTCATCAACCCCTTTTTGTAATGCCTTAACATTTGTGTCTTTATCTGTTGCTACAGTCATTAAAATGAAGTAATTGTCTTTGGTATTTTCATTGGCACGCATTTTCTCTAATATCTGCAAACCATTTAAACCGGGTAGATTTAAATCGCAAAGTATTATAGTCAATGAATTTAGCTTATTAATAAAATCAGATGCATAGACTCCATCAGTTGCAATATAAACTATGGATTTAGGAAAAACCTTATTAATCAAAGTCTTCAAACTTAAAATAATACTTTCATCATCATCAACTAATAAAAAGGGTATATTTGCTTCCATATTTTTTTATTCCTTTTGATTATTAATCGGAATAATTCTGATTTTCTTTAATATATATCTTAATAAATATGCTTTTATATAACGTAAATAATACTATGTAATTGTAATAATGAAAATTTTACAATATAATAAAGAAGTATTTTACCTCAAAATTTATTATACAAATTTGTGTGTCATTTTGAACCCCAAATAAAGGAAGACCTTTATTTAAATAGTAATGACAAATTTTTACACTGTCATTCTGAAGCGCAGCGAAGAATCTCACAAGTCATTGTTACCAAAGAGTTTGAGATTCTTCACAACGCTTCAGAATGACAGACAAACATATTTTATCATTAAAAGCAGCTTGGTATTACTTCTCATTTAGTTCATTTTCTTAAAAAAACAACTTTGTTTATATTCGCTTTAGAATGACAATATTATTTAGCTACTCATTCAATTTCAGTTCTCTTAGCAATGCCTGCTTTTCAATTTCCAACTGCCTGATTTTTCGTTCAATAGAATCCAGTTCTTCGGGAAGGGAGTCTATTTCAATTCTTAATTTGCTGGCAGCTTCGTCAATCAAATCAATTGCCTTGTCTGGAAGAAATCGGTCTGTAATATATCTGTCAGAAAGTTCAGAAGCAGCAACAAGGGCAGCATCTGTAATTCTAACTCCGTGGTGCAATTCGTATTTGTCTTTTATTCCGCGTAATATTGAAATAGTAGATTCGACAGACGGCTCTTCCACGAGAACCTTCTGGAAGCGTCTTTCGAGAGCAGCATCTTTTTCAATGTATTTTTGGTATTCATCTAAAGTAGTTGCGCCGATACATCGTAAATCGCCACGTGCCAAAGCCGGTTTCAAGATGTTAGCTGCGTCCATACTTCCGCTTGTGGCACCTGCTCCGATTAAAGTATGTATTTCATCAATAAAAAGAATTACCTGCCCGTTAGATTCAGTTACTTCCTTTATAACAGCTTTAAGCCGTTCTTCAAATTGACCGCGGAAACTTGTTCCGGCAACCAAGGCACCTAAATCTAAAGTAATAACCTGTTTTGTTTTAAGAGTTTCTGGAATATCGCCGCTTACAATACGATGTGCAATTCCTTCAACAATTGCAGTTTTACCAACGCCCGGTTCACCGATTAATACAGGATTATTCTTAGTGCGGCGGGAAAGCACCTGCAATACTCTCCGTATTTCATCTTCACGCCCGATTACCGGGTCAAGCTTCCCGAGACGTGCTTCTTCATTTAGCTGCCTTCCGTAACGTTTCAAGGCATTGTATTTGTCTTCAGGATTCTTGTCATCGACACGCCTTGTGCCTCTTATTCCAGTCAGTGCCTTGTATATTCCATCTTTGTTAATGCCTTGTTCTTTAAGCAAATTAGAAACATTACTCTTCGTTTCAACTAAAGCAATAAGAAGATGTTCAGTGCTAATATATTCATCTTTTAGCTGCTTAGTTTCTTTTAAGGCAACATCGAAAAGTTCCATCAAACTTGGTGAAATATATTGTCCTGTTGCACCTGAGCCAGCTACTTTTGGGTATCCATTTATTATTGTTTCTAATTTTTGCTTTATAGAAAATACATTCGCACCAAGTTTATTTAAAATCTCCGGAACTAATCCCTCAGAATTTTCGAGTAAGGCGGAAAGGAGATGCCCCGGCTCCAATGCCTGATTGTTATTGCTTGAAGCTATTTCCTGAGCGGTTTGCACCGCTTCCTGTGATTTTAATGTAAATTTTTGAAAGTTCATAGTTTTAATTCATTTTTTTAAATAACATAATTTTTCTTCTTCCCAAGTGCAACTTGGGAAGAATATGATAGAACAATTTTATAAGATGGATTCTTGAATAAACCAAAATAACATCTTATTTCCAAATATGGCTATTTATTACTCACATCTTTAAAACGTGCTACTATTCTACTTATCCCGTAAGGGATTTAATATTTGTAACATACTTTTTTTGTTCAGTAGAAATTAAATATATTATAGCTCTCTTTATATATAATCCCTACGGGATAAGCGCAGTAGCGGATTTATCTTGTTACAAATATATAATCCCTATCGGGATATTCATCTGTCAGAACAACTGGCTTTTACTTTGCGAAAGTTTCCAAACTTTCGTAAAGTTTTAATTGTGAGATTCTTCGCTTATCAATGACATCTTTGCTTTTGACCGTCATGCTATCAGCTTGCTGATAGCATGACTGAAAAAACACTGTTACTCTGAATCACAACCTCTGTGGTAGCAACAACTTGTGAGATTCTTCGCTGTCGCTTCAGAATGACAATTTTACTTTTTCATACAAAACTTTACGAAAGTTAAGAAACTTTCGCAAAGCAAGAATATTATTACTTTTGTAAAGTTTCTTAACATTGCAAAAGTTCTGTGGTAGCAATGACTTGTGAGATTCTTCGCTGTCGCTTCAGAATGACAAAACAATCAATTAATCATTAATCATTAATCATTAATCATTAATCATTAATCATTAAAATTATACATTTCCTCTATTAAGAAAGAGTACTTTCTCTCAACTATATGTCGTTTTACACTTAATTTTGGTGTAAGTTCACCGTTTTCTATGCTGAAAGGAGCAGAAAGCAAAGAGAATTTGCGAACTTTTTCGTATTTAGCCAAATCTTTTTGCAAGCGGTCCATATCGTTTTTTATTAGCTTAATTACTTTTTCGTTTGTAATTAAATCATTTGGAGAATTATACTGAATATTGAAGTTATCGGCAACTTTTTTAATTTGCTCAAAATCCGGAGTAATAAGAGCAGTGCAATACTCACGACTATCACCTATTAAAATGCACTGTTCGATATAAGGGCTTTGACTAAGCAAATTCTCAATTGGTTGAGGAGCGATATTTTTTCCACCGCTACTAACAAAAATGTATTTTTTTCTATCAGTAATTTTCAAATTTCCTTTTTCAGTAATGAAACCAACATCGCCAGTATAGAGCCAGCCATCTTCGTCAATAGCTTCGCGTGTTGCCTGAATATCACCCCAGTATCCTTTCATAATACTTGGACCACGTGCTAAAATCTCGCCATCTTCTGCAATTTTCAATTCAACGCTTGGAAGCGGCTTTCCGACAGTGCCAATTTCTTCCTCACCAACACAATTAATACTTACAACTGGTGATGCTTCTGTTAATCCATATCCTTCATTTACCGGAAAACCAAGTGCAAAGAAAAATTCACAAACCTCCTGAGATAGCGGAGCGCCACCGGAAACAAACCTAACGTGATTAATTCCGATTTTCTCGCGTAATTTTGAAAAAACTAATTTATCAGCTAATTTGTATTGAGCAGAAAGAGAAATAGAGTTTTTACCATCAAATTTCATTTTTACATATTTATGTCCAACATCTGCCGCCCAGAAAAAGACCTTTTTCTTTATTAAACTTTCTTTTTCAATATTATTATAAATCTTTTTCTTCATCATTTCAAGAAGGCGCGGCACAGTAGTAACTAAAGTCGGCTTGATTTCAGAAAGATTCACTGCAATTGTTTCAACTCCTTCAGCGAGAGCAATAGTGCTTCCGGCACTAAATGCAGCATAATAACCTGCTGACCTTTCGTAAGAATGGCAATAGGGAAGATAGGATAAAAATGAATCTTTGTCATTGATATTAAAAATTGAAACTGCATCTTTAACGTTAGTGATAATGTTTCGGTGAGTAAGCATAACACCTTTGGGATTGCCCGTAGTGCCGCTTGTGTAAATCAATGTTAAAATATCATCTGGTTTGATTTTGTTTACAGATTCTTCAATAATGCTTCTTCTGTCTTCACGGCTGCGAATTTCCGCTCCCAGCTCAATTATATAATCCATAGATTTAACAGCAACATCTTGTTCGCTAAAATCTTTATTCATTACTATAATGTGTCGCAAAGAACTTAAATTTTCTTTAAACTCAAGAACTTTCTTCAGTTGGAAATTGTTTGATACAACAATAGCTGAAACTTGACAATCAGAGAAAATAAATTCTTCCTGTTTTGAAGTCAAAGTAGGGAAAATGGGGACATCAATAGCGCCAATCGAAGCAATAGCCAAATCGGTAATGACCCATTCGAGCCGGTTTTCCGCAACCAATCCAATCCTGTCTCCAGCTCGAATACCCAGATTCAGCAGTCCCAAACTCATACACTCGACTTTTTCCCTTAACTCTAAGTGGTTTATTCCCTCATACTTTCCATCTTTTTTTAACATAAATGCGTTCTTTGTGTCTTTGTATTTATCACATACATATAAGAACATTTCAGGTATTGTAGTAAAGTTCATATTATTCCAAACAAAATCAATTTAAACAGAATATAAAATTTTAATAAATAAAATACTTAAAATATAATTTTTTTTTTTAAATTACAAGTAAAAATGAAATTATTTTCAAAGGAGATAATTGATGCAAAAATCATTTAAGCAAAGAAGCGATGTAGAAAAGTTCTTAAAAACCCGACATAGCAAAATAATTAAAGAAATCACAGATAAAGATACTTCCTTGCTAATTGATGACCCATTGGAAAATGATATGATTTTGAATATGGGACCACAGCACCCTGCAACTCACGGCGTATTAAGGGTAGTATTGCGGCTTGATGGCGAAACTATAATCAAATGCGTTCCAGAGCTTGGTTACCTTCACAGAGGTTATGAAAAATTAGCTGAAAACGTAACTTATCACGAATTTATTCCGCATACAGATAGATTGGATTACCTTGCCCCAATGTCCAACAACGTTGGTATTGCACTTGCTATTGAAAATTCACTTGGAATTGAAGCTCCCGCCAGGGCGCAATGGATTAGAACGCTTGTTTCAGAACTTGCCCGCATTTCTTCTCATCTTATGGCGATGGGCTCAACCTGTATGGACGTTGGCGCTCTTACTATGCTGCTTTGGACTTTCACTGAACGCGAAAAACTTTACGATATTTTTGAACTGATTTGCGGAGCGCGTTTCACTACAAGCTATACTCGCATTGGTGGAGTGGCTCAGGATATTGACGAAAACACACTTAATAAAATTAAGGAATGGGCTGAGCAGTTCCCCAGAGAATTAAAATATTTCGAGGGATTGGTGCATAAAAACAGGATTTTCGTTGATAGAATTGCCGGGGTTGGTATAATGCCACCGGATAAAGCTATTCAACTTGGTCTAACTGGTCCTACTTTACGGGGTTCTGGTATCCCACGCGATTTAAGACGCGATACTCCTTATTTGGTTTACGACAAATTGGATTTTGATGTTATTACTTTCAATGATAGCGACGTATGGTCACGCTATATGGTTAGAATTCAGGAGATGAAGGAAAGTTTGAAAATGATTTTTCAAATATTAGAGCAAATGCCCCAAGGTGTCATTCATTTGAAAAGCCCAAAAACTGTTCTTCCGCGCAAAAAAGAAGTATATACTAAAATGGAAGAACTTATAAATGATTTTATGTTAATCAATTTTGGAGCAATGCCAGTTAAGGGTGAGTGCTATACTGCAATAGAAGGTCCAAAGGGCGAACTCGGATTCTTCATCGTTTCTGACGGAACGGGCTATCCATGGAAATTAAAAATCCGTTCTTCTTCTACATCGAATCTTCAGGGAATTCAATTTATGGCTGAAGGTTCAATGGTTGCGGATATGGTTGCGATTATCGGTTCAATTGACCCGATTATGGGCGAAGCAGACAAGTAGATGTGTGTTGAATTGTTTTTCTCCTTCCCAATTTGAACTTGGGAAGGAGTGAAAGATAAAATAGAACGTGAAAGAATGCCAGTGCTTCCCTAAAAAATTAAGCAACTTCCAACAATTCTGATTTAAAAGAAGCATCTTGATTTTCAATAAGATTTGCTAATTTCATAGCTCTAATCATTCTTGTGATGCCAATGCCACCACCAACCCTATCGCTCATTTCTAAATCTAAAAATTCACCAAGTTCTCTCATAACTCTTGCACGTCCGAACTGTGCATAAAGCAATTCTGAATATTTTCCATCAGAAATGGAATGAAATCTGTTTAGCATAATTGTTGGGTCATTTTCACGAACAGCACTTCCAATGGTTTCAATTCCATAAAGAATCACATCTAATTTTTGAGCAGTTCTGTTCGTTTCATCACGCTTCATATTCCAGAAAGGAGAGGTATATTCAGGAAAATTCTTGAGGAAAAATACTGGAGCAATTTCTTTCCATATTCTTTCTTCTTCAACTGCACTTAAATCTTTTACTCCCCATTCGTTTGCTAAATCTTCGTAATTATATTGGAAATAAGTAGTTTCGTTTTTGGTCTTTCCATTGTTTTTAAAGAAATCTGAATTTGAAACTCTATCTTTTGTAAAATTAATAAATTCCAAAAGTTCGGTCTCTATTTGAATTAATTCGTTCATTCCTCCGCGAGCTTCAAATTCGAACATAGGAAAAATCAAATCGTGTCTTCCTGGAATTGGATTAGCTTCCTGTCGGTAGGAAGTGGACTGACAAAATACACCGGGATAATCCTTATTAGTAAGTAATTCATATTCTAAATCCATTTGTCCTGTTTGTTTAAGTGGCCATACTTTACCACTATACTGAAAAGTCGCAATTGTTGATGGGTCTTCACAAGCTGCGAGTATGCTTAAGCGTGGCTGAGTAGCAACTTCAACAAATCCTTTGTTCTCGAAGAATTGTCTTAAAACTTTGCTACATTGATGATACATTTTTGAATTAATAACTTCTTGGGTGTACATATCGAACTCCTGATGTATATAAAAAAAAACCTGCCGAAGGGCAGGTATTAATAAATTTTCCAATTGAATATGTAATGAAAAAGACAATTTTGAGCTTATCCTTTTCTTTTAGCCAAAAAAAAAGTCTGCCGTTTAGTCGGCAGACTTTTTCTTCAATTATTTTTATGTGTATTTTTAATTTTTCCATTTTCATTTTTTTATCGGATACAAAAATAAGAAAAAAAGTAATATATGAAACAGGTTATTTTAAATTTTTAAAAATTTATTGATTATTTTCATTATATTTGAATTAGATTAAAATGTTTTTCAAAAGTTAGGAAATAATCAAATATTATTAAACATTTTAAAAGCAAAAAAGTTAGAAGTATTTAGTCAATATATTAATGTAAGTATTATGAAATTTTCTGAATTAGTTCGGCTTTTAGAAAGAAATGAATTTCGTCTAATCAAAGAAAAAGGTTCAATAAGATACTATTTAAAAGAAGGATGTCCAAATCTAATTAGAGTAGATTTCCATGGCTCTAAGGAGATTCCTAAAGGAACCTGTGAATCAATTTTAAAAGCAGCTGGTTTAAAATAAAAGGAGTTATTATGTTAGATTTACAATATTCATTAGTTATAGAAGCGACAGAAGAAGCTGATTTCTTTGGATTTTATTCTCCAGATTTAACAGGTTTTTCTGGGGTAGGTAATTCAATTGAAGATTGCATCTATAAAGCAAAGTGGGGTATGAAAGAACATATTGATTTATTGAAACAAACAAAACTCCCAATTCCCCCTATTAACTTTAATCCTGAAATAATAATAAGGAATCAATCATTACAAATTTCAGCTTAAATAATTTTGAACATATTTTAGGTTCTAATTTTTCAGATTTTATAAAAGTTTTAGAATATGAATATAACTTTTAAATTTTTATCCAAATAGATTTGCTTTTTCATTCAAATTATTTTCTTTATATTTGAATTGTGCTTAATAAAATTAATTAAAAAAATGAACCAAAACCCATTTTAATTCATAATAGAATTTGAACTATTAAACAAATTAAGAATATGATAAACAAAGAAGATATTGAAAAAATTAAAAATTCTATAGTAGAATCATTTAATCCGGAAAAAATCATTCTTTATGGCTCTTATGCTTATGGTATCCCAAATAATCAATCTGATATTGATTTGCTTATTGTTATGCCTTTTGAAGGGCGAAGTTCAAAAGTTCAGAACTCCTGATGCCTCGTAGTTTGGTATTTCGCATTTAATATAGTTCTGATATTAAAAATAATGTAATTTCAAAAAATAGCAAGCATATAACTCCTAAATAAATTTAGGAGTTATTCTAATAATTAGAGTAACTCCCAAATTTATTTGGGAGATTAACTGCGCAATTGTTCTTTACGAGGCAAATCTCCTAACTCCTTTATTTTCGTTATGGGGTAAGGAGCTCTGAGTTTGGTATTTCGCATTTTTTATTATAAGAAGTTAAATTTGAATGTAAATATTTCCAATACGTCATTCGTTATTCGTCATTGACCATTAGTAGTTACAAACTAATGATTAATGATTAATGATTAATGATTAATGATTAATGATTAATGATTAAT
>CAZCLJ010000171.1:0-9956 GCA_964499465.1 uncultured Hyphomicrobiales bacterium | reverse complement strand
TTACTAATTTAACTCTTTTTTATTAATTTCACAACATTTCCAGTAGAACCTAAAATAATAATTATAATCTTTCTCAAATCGTTCGATTAACTCATTTGTTAATCTTCTTATTCTTTTATCACTTTCAGTAGTAACATAATTTATAAAATAATTCAAACTATTATAGGAACTACTAATCATCCTATTTAAAGTATCTATTCCATTTGCTATTTCATTTAGAAGTCTTGATGCAGTATAATCAATTAATGGTATAAAACTATTGCTTGTTTCCTTATATTTATTTTTAAGTTGATAATAATAATAATTTTCTTTAGTATTTTCAGGTTCCTGATTAAGCGATTGCCAATATAATGAATAAGCGTAAGTGTCTTTTTTTAAAAGATGAGTCATAACACCTTTGTCTTTGCCAGCATAACCGATAACAATAAGACCATACCTGTCGGTTATATATTGAAAATCATTAGCTATTTTTGTATCAAGTTTTTCTAATTCCTTTTCAGTATTTTTAATTTTGCTTTTCTTATAATCTCCATGAAGTTTATATATTCTACAAGTTTTTACTTTTTCCCAAGAAATAGAGGACTTTATATCGTTGTCGCTTGTAATAACATCAAAACTTACGTTTAATTTTGCTAATGCTTTTTCAAGTAAATCATCAAAATTAGTCGTAAAAACGTATCGAATATACCCATCAGCAATCAATTTAGCAAGTATTGTATGAGCTTCGCCTGGTTTCTCATTCTCAAAATATTTTTTTAAATGTTCTTTCCTTTCAATTTCAGTTTTACAACTCATTCCCAATATTTTCGAATAAGCCATATCTTTATACTGAAAATTCTTATTATACCAATTATTAATATCAGTATATAACTCATTATTTTCAATAATATTATGATTTGTGTATTTTTTTTTATTTTCTTGAATATATAACGGTTTTAGAGTATCAATTAATATATCCCAAGCAGAGAAAACTCCTGCATCTTTCGAAAAACCTGCACCAAATAGTACTGCATATTCTCTATTTTTTGAATGCAATTTTGAACATAGATTAGCTACTTCATTCATTTACAATCCTTAAATTTGAACAACATCATTACTTATAAATTCCCTTGAATTTGCATTTTCAGAACTCTTGATGTCTCGTAGTTTGATATTTCGCAATTAATATAGTTCTGATATTAAAAATAATGTAATTTCACAATATTGCAAACATATAACTCCTAAATAAATTTAGGAGTTATTCTAATAATTTGAGTAACTCCATTATTTATTATGGAGATTAACTGCGCAATTGTTCTTTACGAGACAAATCTCCTAACTCCTTTATTTTCGATAAGGGGGCTGGAGTTCTGATTTTATTTTCTTGTTTTTTCAGTATTGGATTCCATTTGTGTTTATACTTCTTAAAAAAAACGAATATTGCTTAGATGATATAGTTTTTCCCTTTGTTATTATTTCCAGCTAAATATTCAGATTTTTTGTATTTTCCATCTTTATCAATTTTCTTCTTTTTTAACCTTTAGGATTTGTAAAAAACATTACCAAATTATTAATATTATCATCTTCATCATCATATTTCAAATCATCAAAATCAAAATAATAATCTATGCAGAATTCTTCCCAATAATCTCCAAGATTTCCTACTTCAACTAAAAATTCATTAAATTCTTTTAAATCTCTCTTTGATAATAATTTTTCTAATGGTTTTGCCGTAGTTCCATCTTTCTTAGTGTTTTTTAAAATTAAAAGGTTTTCTTGTTTTAATTTGCCAATGACAAAATTAGAATGTGTGCTGAAAATGATTTGTTTTTCCTTGGAATGCTCCTTAATCATATCAATTATTTTACTTAAAAGTTCGTGATGAATGCAGAATTCTGGCTCTTCAATAAGCATTAAACTGCAATTACTATTTAGTAAATAATAAATCAATGCTAAAGCCCTGAATACTCCTTTAGAAAGCTGGTTCATATTAAGATTTTGGTCATTAATACTAAATTGAGGAAAAATAATCTCAATGAAATTTTTATCTTTTCCTCTTTTATTTAAATCATTAAGTGATAATGGAAGTTCTATTACCATTTTTTCAAAACTATCAATTAACCCGATACCATTCTTATTAACCAAATTTATAAATCTGTTAAATTCTTCACTTTTTTGTTTGTATCCTTTTATAAGAGAATCCATAAAATTCAAATGATATGAATGCTCAAAAATTTCAGTTAGCAATATATCAGCTCCATATTGAAGATTATCCGGACATATTTTTGGGTCAGAAAACATATTTGCTTCGAAAAAAAACATATTATTGAAAAAATTATAAGTTTCTCCAATTAGATACAGAATAACTTCTTTTGCATTATCATCAATATTTCCTAATAGTTTAGTGTCAAATTCAGTTTCAACAAATTTTTCTTTCTTAGCATTATATTCTTTTGTAAATATTTTTTTATCTTTTAGATAAATAAAAGGAATTTCGAACCATTGCGGAAAATCAATAAAGTTTTTAAAATTCCACCTAAAAAAACAATGATGAATAGTATCTTGATTTTGTTTAGTTTCATAATACAATTTACCATTAAAATTAAAAGTCTTGTTTTCTATTGAAAATACTAATTGAAAATTTGAAGTATTATATCTTTGCTTTTGGTCCAAAGGTATTAATTTTGCATTTATCAATTGGTGAAATAAATACATCGCATTCATTATGTTGCTTTTACCAGAACCGTTTGGTCCAATTAAAGTGGTTAAATCATCATTAATTGGAAAAAGTGTTCTTTTGCAAGAACGATAAGTCTCAATTTTAAAAGATTTTAATTTCATAATATTTCCATTTTACTTATAAATTCCCTTGAACTTGCATTTCATTAGTATATTTATTGGAATTGCTTTTTTTTCATCTTTTCTGTATTGGATTTCATTTGCATTTATACTGGGATTAAATGGAACGAGTTGCTCCATTGATTTTGTCTTAATAAATGGTTTATTGTAAGCGCGGCTTGTAATAAGAAGGCGGGCTACTCTGATTTTATTCAAACTGTCAATGTTTTCGTAATTAATTTGAATTGCCTTAATCAGGTAATGCAGAAATGCCTCCATACTATTAAGTTGATTTTTAGCGCCGCCGGCTTTATTCGACTTCACTTCAATTATTATGAAATGATGATAGGAATTTTGATATTTATAAATAATTCCATCGCTGCGTTTCTTTATCCAGTCAATCGTAATCAAATCTGTATTATGCAATTTCTGAATTTCTCTTTTATCGAAAGTAAATGCAAAAAAAGAATTATCCACTTTATTAGCATTAATTTTTACAGCTTTCAAATCACCTTCGTTTTGTGAATTTTTTATAACAAAGACAGAGCTATTTTGAGGAAAAGTGATTTCACATTCCTCAATTAATGATTTTCTTAATATTGAAGCTATTGATTTCATTTCTATCCCATAATTGAATAGTAAATATCGTTTGATACCTGATTGATTTTATAAATGGTATCGTCAAACAACTTCAGTTCAATTCCCATATTATCAATAGGAGCAGGTAAAATCTTATGCTTTTCAATGAAATACGCTTTTACTTTGTCCGGGTGTAAAATATCAATTTCTTCATACTTATTTTCTTTCATAATCCTTTCTTTTTCAACGAAATCGTTAGAAAGCATAATCAAATTATTGAACTCTTTAATCATATAATCGCTGTGAGTTGTAATCATCACATCAATGCCAAGATTAACAAGATTTGCAATCAATCGCGCAATATGCATCTGATTTGAAGGATGCAGATTTAGCTCCGGCTCGTCTATCATTAAAATGTCGTTTGGCTGTGCAATTGCTTTCATATAAACAAACAAAAGCAAGAGCGACTTCGTAGCAGAAGAGGTTACGTGCAGTGGAATGGCTTTAATCTTGTCTTTTTTCCTATCCTTGAGCGGTTCGAAAAGGATTTGGTCCTCTTTTATTACGAAACTGCCTTGCAAAATATCTTTAATTTTATTGAGCAGATTCTTGTGTAAAACCTTGGATTGCTCTAAAATAAAACTATCTTTTTTGAATAATTCATAAATGTCGCGAACTAAATCTATATTGAATTTAATTGAATTCGGATATCTTGATAAATTTTCAAAAAGTAAAGCAGGTATGTCTAATTTATTTTGCTTTGAAATTTTTTCAACCAGAATATTTTTGTTTACATCTAATTCTTTATAAAACAGAGAAACGCCCGTTCGCTCGGAAGTAATTATAAATGGCTTTTTTATGTGTTTTCCAATTAAGAAGTTGAATATATTTTTAGAAATCAAATCGCTTAAAAAGAAATCTGGAATATTTTGATGGGTTTCGGCTTTTAAAAGTATATCCAAATCAAAAGTATTTTCCTCTTTAAATAAAGTAATTGTATCCTGTTTGGAAATTTTAATTGTTGATTCAATTCTTTCTGTTAAATCGTAATCGAATTGATTGAGTTCAAAATTAAATTTCATATCCTTGAAAACTTCTTTATCAACGCTGAAAATGTCATTAATTACGTTTTTATAATTTTCAGAAATTTCCTTTAAAATCAAGGGGAAATTGTTAATGAAATTTTGCAGGTCAATGCGCGTTTTACCATAAGTTTTCAAATCGCTTAGTGTTGAATCGTCAATTTTAATAATAGGATTCAGCAAAACAGAAGATAGGAAACCGAAAATAGCATAGTTGATGTAGGTTTTCCCGATGTTGTTATTCCCTGCTATAATCGTAAGATTGCCCGGAGTTATTTCACCTTTATCAATATAACCAAGATTTTCAAATGTAAATTTCATATTATAAAATAATAAATAGCTAACATTTTTTAAGAAAGTAAATTAAGAAATAAATCAGAAACAGCAAAATAAAATGAGTTTTTCAGAAGAGTTGTGTAATTTCATATCCAAAGTTTTATTTGTGAATGAGAAGTATTGCCAAGTTCAGAACTCCTGACTCCATAACTAAAATTAAGGATTTAGAAGAGTTGCCTCGTAAATAACAATTTCGCAAATTACCCGGAAAATGTGTCATTCCGAAACGAAGTGAGGAATCTCAAAGTCTGTGGTAGCAATGAGTTGTGAGATTTCTCACTTCGTTTCGAAATGACAAGACTGCGAAATAACAAACTACGAGGAATCAGGAGTTATGATGTTATTCATATTTATTCTCGTAAGCAAAGCATTCAAATTCTTCTTCATCAAGTTGTCCCAAGCGATTTAAATTGCATAAAATCTCTTCTTCTTCATCATCGCAATCATCTTTTTTACAAGACAAGCACAATTGCGGCTTTGGATATAAATTCGGATTGAGTTCAACCCCGTCATCAGTAAAGTAAGCCATATTTTAAAATTATTTTTTTAATGAAACAAACTGAGAGCGAGCTTTGCCATCGTTTTTAACGTTATTCTCTTTGCAATAAGCAACTAATTCATTTAAGTCAATTTTAACTTTTTTTACAATCAATCCATGTGAAACCAGAGTTCGTTTCAGTTTCATAAAAGCTTTATACCATTCTTCCCAAGTATCATGAAGATTTTCTCTATCATCAATTATACTAAGAAAATAATCATAATCTTCTTTTTCGTAATAAGCTAAATTTACTCTATTCATAGTGTTAAAAATTATATAATTAAAATTAATTTATTTACAAAATTACATTATTTTAAGAAAAAACTTGGTGAAATATTACTTGAAAAAATTCCGCTTCTTCTCTATTTTTTGCGATGAAATTATTAAAGCGTTTTTGATTTTTAGATTATTAATAATTAAATCTTTAATTTCAATAATTCCATGCTCAACATTTGCTATATTATTAAGATTTTGAACAATAGGGTTTATAGTTTCAAGGAAAACAATTCTAGATATATTAATAATAAAATTATTAGGTAATTCTTTTAAAAATTCATTATGGATTCTTTCAATTACCTCATTCTTTTTATTTAAAGGTATATCCATACTGATTAAAATATCCCATTTATCATTTATATCTTCTCTTTCAAACAGTGCAAATAAATTAAATTTACCCAATTCAATTGACAAACTTTTTTCAATACTAATTATTTTATTTATATATTCTTTCATTTTATAACTTTCATTAAATTTTTAATAGAACTGAGCATATCTTTTGCTTGTAATTGAGTTACTGAACCAATTGCACTATATCTCATTTCCGGATTCCACTGATTTACATTACTCCAATCGACAAAATGAAAATTTTTTATTTTTGATTCAATGCCAGATAATTTAAGTAAGATATCTAAGTTATGAGTTTTAAAACTTTTATAATTCTCAAACTCTCTATTAGATTCGGGGAAATCAGACCAATTCAATGTTCTACAAGTTCTTGCTTTTAACAATAATTCCATAACATATCCACTTAAATAAACTGCACCGTCATATCTATTATTTTGATATAAAATATCAGCATCTTTAAGTTTTGCTATAGCTCTTTTTCTTAAATCACTTCTTGAAATCATTTTTTTAATTAAATTATTTTTTATAAAAAGTAAGTGTATATTTTTATAGTGTTTATTAATTCAATTCTTTTAAAAAATTTTCAATTATTCTTTCTATAAATTTACCAAATTTTTCCATTCTTTCAAAATTAAAAAACGATTATATTCTTTCAACTAAATCTTTTGTTTTCCAGATATTTTGAGCGTTTTGTTTTTGCTCAATAACTTTTTCTATTTGAAGTAATTCTGTAGTAGGAATAAGTATTTCTGCAGCAAAAGCATTACACCATTTTTCAATTTCTATGTTGGTAAATTCTGATAAATCGCATAATCCATCATCATTTAATAAAATATGCCCTAATTCATGAAATAAAGTAAATATTTTTGAAGTAGTTGGTTCGCCTCCTCGTTTTATTCCAATTATATGCATTGCTTCATCAATAATCGAAAAACCTCTTAAATTATCCTGTGTTAAACTTAATTGAAAAACTAACACTCCTAATGACTCAATTTTTTCAATATATCCTTCTAACGCAAGGTCTATGTTTGACATATTGCGTATTTCACTTAGATTTAAAAGTTTATGCAATTCGTATGCTACATTTTTTGGATCCTCTTGAATTGAAGCAAAGAAATTTAATTTATTAATCGAAAATCCAAATTCATTTCTAAGTTCGATGAATGAATTTGCCATAGCACGAGCTTTGCGTATAGCCAAAATCGTTTTTGGGTGGAAATTTCCAATTATTTTCGAATCAACTGTTCTTCTGTCTTTTGGTATTGGTTTTTCTGTTGGTGGTTCGTTAAGAAGTAGTGTAGCTAAAGTTCGTTTATATAATTTAGAAAATTCTTTTAACTCATCAATTGTAGGTAAATCTTCACCTTCTTCTAACTCTAAAATTCGTTTTGAAGAAATTCCAGTTTTTTTTGAAACAAGATTATGTGACAAAGCTTAAGTTTCTCTTGCCCAAATCAAGACCTTATTATTTACCTTTATTTGAGTATTTTCTTTCATTTTCCTAATTTATAAGTATTAATTCTTTTTCAAATTTACCAAATTTTTCCATTCTTTCAAAATTAAAAAAATGGACTCCATCTTCAGATGAAGTCCATTAAAAATAGGGGAGAGCTAATACTTAATAATGTTCTATTAATTTATTTTCTTTTGACATTCAGAAACGAAGTGAGGAAACCAGAGAACAGCTGTCGGTTTATAGTTTATAATTTATGGTTATCGGTTATTGGGTTATTGAGTTATTAGTCATTGGTATTATTCTTTTACGAATGACAAATGACGAATAACGAATGACTTAATCACCATAAACCATAAACCGACTACTGACTACCGACTACTGACTACCGACTACTGACTACCGACTACCATTAAACTTCAATCCAAATTGGACTACTCGGTTGAGCATACTGCGTCAAATTTTTAGTATTGACGCGAAAATAATTACGCTTGCCACTTTCTACGCTTATGACGAAACTTGCTTCAGCGGTTTTGCCTTGAAGGGAATAATCCCCTGCGGGCTGTCCATTTTCTACTACTGAACGGTAAACACTGTATTCTGTTGCTGTTGGAACTGCATCCCAAGTTAAATTGTATTTTCCCGGCTCAATTTCGGTATCGCTAATTTGCAGATTGGAAGCCGGAGGAAGCACGGCATAATACCATTGTTCGAGGTCTTCGGTTGCAGGACCGAAGCCATTCATATTGCGTGCCCTAACGCGGTAAAATCCCTGTCCGTCAGCTGGGACATAATGGAAACTCGTTTCGCTTCCAGAATAAATTTCCACATAACCCTCGCCTTCTTTCTTTTCCAACTGGTAACTTGTGGCGTGGCTCACCACGTCCCAATAAAAAGTGAGGTTCATAAAATTGAAAAAGAAATTGGCTGGTAGCTGTAAAGCAGCACCTGTAACGGGATACATTATATAGTCATTGTAGCGGGCTGGGTCTGTTCTTTCGTATAAAATCTTCCCAAAATTGCAATAGGCAGAAACCAAGGAATGTAGCTGATTGCCCATTTCAGTTCTCTCCTTGGTTTTGATATCCCTTTGCATAATTGCATCCTTTTGAGCTGCTATTGCGGTTTCAAAGGAATCGCACAAATCACTGAAATCATCTAAAATTACCTGCGTCAAAACGTAACCTGCAAGGTCGCTGAGATAACTTGTCATTGCAAGATGAATACCTCTTGCAGCAGAAAGCAAGGTTCTGTCGGTAAAATTTGCCATACCTGCAATTCCAAGACGTTTATACTGCCCGGAGTCAATGCCCCATTTTGCCTCAACCCTTGCTGCAAGTTGACGAATCGCTTCTTTCACTTCTTCCATCTTTGCATTTTTTTCGACAGTGGCAATCATCATTGTTCCGACCAAATAATCGTCGCTGGGAAAAACTTCGTAATCGTCCCCGAGTGCTTTAAATTCAGCAATTTTTGCTGTGGTAACGCCAAAAGGGGTTAAATCCGCTATGTCTCTGGTTAATGTATTTGCCAAAACCGAGGCAAACATACATAAATCAGCTTTCGACATATTGAAACTTTTTCTCATTTCATCTTCTGTCATAAATATAAACTCCAAAAATTATGAAAAAACATTAATTATATAATAAAAAACAACTTTTTCAAAAAAAAATTTATAGGAATTTTACACAAAAAATAATATTATTATTTCAAAGACGAAAAAACTCTATCAAGAACACATTATAATAATTACAAAATAACAAAATTATATTATAAAATAAAAAATAATTTATAACTTTTTATAGTATTATAAATAATTATAAAAATAATTATCATCAAATCCTTTTGATAACGTTTTCTTATCTCTTGCGGACGTTTTCTTATCTCTTGCGAACGTTTTCTTATCTCTTGCGAACGTTTTCTTATCTCTTGCGGATATTTTCTTATCTCTTGCGGACATTTTCTTATCTCTTGCGGACATTTTCTTATCTCTTGCGGACATTTTCTTATCTCTTGCGAACGTTTTCTTATCTCTTGCGGACGTTTTCTTATCTCTTGCGGACATTTTCCGTTCGGTTGTGAACGTTTTCAGTTCTGTTGCAAGTATTTTCTGTTCTTTCGCAAGCATATTTTATACTATTTCTTGAAAAATTGCATTATGATAGTAGATTTTTTCTTTTATTCCGCCAGGGTTTAGATTATTTGTTTGTCTTTGAACTGTGATTTTTGTGATTTATATGATGAAGATGATTAAGAAATTTTTGCATAGATGTTCCACACTTTTAAAGTGTGGAACATCTTTTCTTCTTCTATCCCGACAGGGATTTGATTATTGTAGAAAAATCAAACAACGAAACCGTTTATCCCGACAGGGATTTGATTATATGATTGTCTTTGAACTGTGATTTTTGTGATTTATTTGATGAAGATGATGAGAAAGAAAATCATCTCTTAATCATAAAAATCAGATATATCATAGTTCAAAACACGATACAATAATTCAATCCCTGGCGGTATAGTTTGCATT
>CAZCLJ010000170.1:0-10041 GCA_964499465.1 uncultured Hyphomicrobiales bacterium | reverse complement strand
TTTTTCTGGATTCTTCACTTCGTTCAGAATGACTGTGTTAAGTGATGTCATCTTCTTTTAAATAAAGTTCTTACTTTATCTGGGGGTTCGAAATGACACTTTAATCCTTTCTATGAATTCAACTTAGTATAATTTTATGATATTTTTAAAAAACAACTAATCTAAAAAATATTCGTATTGAATTGAAAGAATTACAAATAATTTGTTATTTTTGAATATCTGTAATATTTTTTTGGAGTAAATATGGGAAACAATTTCAGCAAATCCAGTTGCTCAAATGCCGTTTATGGTTTAGGGTTTATTGGAGCAGTTATCTACTTTGTATCAACTGCCACATCGTTTTGGGTAGGTTTGTTAGGAATAATTAAAGCTATTTTCTGGCCTGCATTCTTAGTATATGAAATTATGAAATTTTTGAATATGTAAATTTACATTGCATAATTGAAAATATTCATTTTTATTATTAAGAACAATATTTCGTCATACTTTTTAACAGTAGGAAAGAGGCACACCTTTTTCCTACTATTTCTAAGTTTATTATCCTCCTTCCCAAGTTGAACTTGGGAAGGAGAAAATTTTCTGGTTTCCAGCAATGCTATCAACTTCATTGATAGCATTGCTTTCTTATACTTCTTGTCATGCGAACAAATTGTTGCTCGTATGACTGAAAACAAAAAACACCTAAATTTCTCCTGATATTTTGCTAAATTGCAAATATATGATTATGTATTTTTTTATCCTTTATTATGTCAAAAAAATCGAAAAAAACATTAGTTCCAAATGAAATAAATGAAATTGACAATTCCAAATATGAACTGACAGATGAGTTCAAGGAAATTATTGACATTTTGAATAATACCAATGATAATATTTTCATTACCGGAAAAGCTGGAACAGGAAAATCCACATTACTAAACTATTTCATAAAAAACGTAAAGAAAAATAAAATCGTTCTTGCGCCTACCGGCATTGCAGCTTTGAATGTGAGCGGACAGACAATTCATTCTTTTTTCCGCTTCCCACCGTCAATCATCAATCCGAGTAGCATAAAGCCAGATAAAAGAACAAATTTGTTTAAAAGTATGCAGATGCTGATTATTGATGAGGTTTCAATGGTTCGGGCGGATTTAATGCATGGAATTGACATTTCATTAAGGAGAAACCGCAACCGGCTTAACGAGCCCTTTGGTGGAGTTCAAATGGTTTTTATTGGCGATTTGTTCCAGCTTCCACCAGTTTTAGCAGAATCAGCAAGGGAGTATATTTTTGATACGTATGGCGGCCAATACTTTTTCAATGCACCGGTCTTTAATGATTTCGATTATCATTTTAAAGAACTTACTAAAATTTTCAGACAATCTTCTGAGCATCAGGAATTTATAACTTTGCTTAATAAAATTAGAAGGAATGAAGTCGCTTCCGAAGATATGGAGTTTTTAAATTCCAGATACAACCAAAGCATAGGAAATACTAACAGCTCAATATTTTTAACAGCCAGACGGAACGTTGCAAGGAATGTAAATTACAGTAAGTTAAGTAACTTAAAAAACGATAAATTTACATATACCGGCACGCTCTCAGGTAAATATGCGAAGTTGAAAGAGGAAGCAGAAAATTTGCTGGAAGACAAGCTGCCCGCTCCATATATTTTGGAATTAAAAAAAGATGCTCAGGTAATGCTGCTTCGAAACGATTCTGAAAAAAGATGGTTTAACGGAAGCATCGGAAAAGTTGAAAAGCTCGAAAAGGATTCAATAACAGTAAGCATTAACGGGAAAAGCCACGAAATCAAGCGGGAAAGTTGGAATGAAGTCGAGTATGTTATGAATGAAACGACTAATGAAATTGAGGAAAAAACCACTGCTGCTTTTACCCAGTTCCCCTTGCAGCTTTCTTATGCCATTACTATTCACAAAAGTCAGGGGAAAACCTTTGATAATATAATAGTTGATGTAGGAACAGGTGCGTTTGCCCACGGACAGGTCTATGTTGCTTTAAGTCGCTGCCGGACTTTAGAAGGTATTACTCTTAATAACCCGATACGAAAAAGGGACATAATAGTTGACCCGAAAATCGTAGAATTTTATGATGATAATGTAAAATACAAAGGGATTATCAATCAAAAGAAATTGTTTAGTTAGCAAAGCTTTGGAATTCTAACATTAAAACTTTCGCAAAGTGAAGAAACTTTACGAAAGTAAAAAAAAAACAAAGTCATACGAACAGCAAACTGATAGCATTACAAGAAAATAACTGTCATTCCGATACGAAGTGAGGAATCTCACAAGTCATTGCTAACATTAAAACTTTCGCAAAGTGAAGAAACTTTACGAAAGTAAAAAAAAAACAAAGTCATACGAACAGCAAACTGATAGCATTACAAGAAAATAACTGTCATTCCGATACGAAGTGAGGAATCTCACAAGTCATTGCTAACATTAAAACTTTCGCAAAGTGAAGAAACTTTACGAAAGTGAAAGAAACAAAACAAAGTCATACGAGCAGCAAGCTGATAGCATGACAAAAAAAGTCAGAACCTTGATTAGAAAGATTAAAGGATTTCTTGATTAATAAAGAAAAAAATTATCAGGTAATCATTAAATCAGATTAATCACGGTTCAAAGACAAAAGAAATTAAAAAAGATATACCTCTGTAGCACATCTGCAAAAAAAAGATGGACTTCACTTTTCTAAGTGGAGTCCATCTAAAAAAATATCCCGATAGGGATTATATATTTGTAACAAGAGAAAGCCACTCCTGTTCTTATCCCGATAGGGATTATATATACAATATTACTATTTAATCCCTACGGGATAACAGCAGAAAAGTAGCTTGTATGTTACAAATATTCAATCCCTATCGGGATAAAGAAATGAAAATTTGATACATAATGTAAAGTCATGCAAACAACTTGTTCCTTGTATGACTGAAAAAATCTACTTTTTTGCAAATCTTTTGTTTTATTCATACTTAAAAAACCACTACCAATCTGTTTTAGCAGCCAATAATAAAGTTAGGATATATTCCATTTCAGATATATGTTCAAAAACATTTTTATCAAAAAAAAATAAAATTTTTGTTTGTTTTTTATTGAAAAATGTTTTAATTTGCTTTTGGTTTAAAAAATAAGGAAAAAATATCTTGGCTTAAGTGAGTCATTATTTGTTTATGGTTTATGGTTTATGGTTTATAACCCAATAACCCAATAACCTAATAACCTAATAACCCAATAACCCAATAACCCAATAACCTAATAACCTAATAACCTAATAACCCAATAACCTAATAACCCAATAACCCAATAACCCAATAACTTAATAACTTAATAACTTAATAACCATAAACCATAAACCATAAACCATAAACCAAGCACGGAGCTACTATGAAAAAAATAATCATACTCTTTTTAATCTTATTTACAAGTGAACTTCTCTCCCAAACATGGGAGTTGATGTATAACGATTCCTTTATGCCTATTGCTCAATATACTGGTGAATATGAGAAACTGAATGCAAATGATATTTCTGTTCATAACGATAGCATCCTAATTGCCCGCTCCGATTATAATGGTTTAATAATGATATACAATCAAAAGACACAAGAAAGTTCTTTTATAACAAAAGAAGATTTATGCGAAATGCTCGAAGGAAAGTATAATTTCAAAGATTATGACTTAAAAAATATTGATTATATAAATATAGATGATAATGGAAAAATTTGGGCAATATTAAATTATAACAGTATTATTTCAATTTATAAAGATTCAGCAGTTCTTTATAAGCAGGTTTTTAATACTACGATGAATGATTATAGCAATATTGAAAGTATTTATGACTTAAAAGTTGACAAAGATGGAAATATTTGGTCTTTTATATATAATACTAATTTTAATATTGAACCATATCATAATTACAGTATTTGTAAATTTCTGGATAGTACTTTTATAACATTATACAATTTTAAAGTATCAGCATTATTTCCTACAAAACTTTGGTTTATAAATTTTGATAAACTTAACAGGGTAATTTTTTCTTTTGTTGATACATTATACATTGTAGAAGATGAGCAAATAATCAAAAAGATTAGTATTTGGGATTTCCCAAATGGATATGGTCGTTTTGATAAAATTGTTGTCGATAGTAAAAATAATATTTATGCTTTAAATAAAGACATAATGCTCTATAAATATGATGGCGAGCATTACGAATCTTTCGACTATATGCAAAAATTAGAAAGATTTTTAACAAAAAATTTTGATTATTACTATATGTGTATTGATAGCTCGGATAATATTTGGGTAACCGGTTATCAAACTCAATCGCTTTATAAATTAGATACAGCAGGAAATTGGACCTGCTATCAGGTGCCTCTGTTCAGCAATGCAGAAGATAAGAATTGCCATAAAAACGATATAGAAGCGGATAAATATGGTAATATTTGGATTTCAGCAAAAAATCCAGTTGGAACATATTGTTACGGAATGTATGTTTTCAATCCGGACAGCACTACAGCCGTAGAAGAAATGCCGGCAATAGAAGCGAATAATCTGCCAGATGTTTATATTAGAAAACTATATCCGAACCCTGCTATTCAAAATGTTACGTTGGAATTTTTTATCGAACGAACTGTAAGCAATGAATGTAAAATCAGTATGTATAATTCAGTAGGTGAAAAAGTTAAGGATATTACAGAAAATTTTGATTACGATAGTTACAATATGAGTGCCAGAGTAAACTTCTCAGTATCGGATTTACCCGGCGGAGCATATATATTAACCGTTAGTGCGGGTAAAAGCAACAAAACACGCCTGATACTCGTAGGACTTTAATAATTGTTAATTTTTTCTTTGTCATTCTGACGTATGTCAGAATCCATCTTTAAACCGTCATTCTGAGCGACAGCAAAGAATCTCACAATAAAACTTTGCGAATCGCAAAGTGAAAGAAAAAGCAACGAAGTTGCAACCTGTTTGTAGAAAAATGTGTTTTAATTTGAGCATAACTCCGTAGGAGTGTCCTGTTTGTTGCAAGAAAAGGTCGCAACTACGTTGCTTTTTCTTTTTTTTATAATTTTTTCTACAAACGGAACACTCCTACGGAGTTCAAGAAAAGCAGCTACACCAAAGTTCTTTTTTACTTAAGGGAAAGAAGTCATGCGAACAACTTGTTGATAGCATGACTGAAATAAAGAAGTCCTACATCTCCGAGATGTAGGACTTCTAGCCATTATACTTTCGCACGAGTTTCCCAACTTTGCGAAAGTTTACTAAACCAATAACCTAATAACTTAATAACCATTAACCGAAAACCATAAACCATAAACCGAAAACCATAAACTATAAACCTTAAACGGAGAAAATATGAAAAAAATCATTCTTTTTATTCTAATAATCTCAAATCTCGCTATAGCAGAAGATTGTGGTTGGAAATGGGTAAATCCTCTTCCACAGGGAAATAATTTAAATAATATTCAATTTGCAAGCAAAAAAGTTGTGTATATAAGCGGCAGCTATGGCACTATTATGAAATCAACTGATGGCGGAATTAACTGGCAAGTGCTTAACAGTGGAACTACAAACTATCTTTATGATATAAGTATCATTGATGAAAACAATGTTTTTATTTTAGCCCAAAATAATTTATTGCTGCAAACAACTGATGGTGGAAAAAACTGGATACAGAAGTACATTCCAAGAAAATACTCGGGAACAATGAAATTTTTCGATTATTTAAATGGTTATATTACATTTCTTCCTGATAAAATTCTTTTGAAAACAAGCGATGGTGGCGAAACTTGGGACAGCACCAGAATCGGAAACGATGACAAATTATCGTCAATTTTTTATATAAACCAAAACGAAGCTATTATCATCCAAACCGATACTTCAAAAAAAGAGTATTTGATGAAAACAAGTGATGCCGGCAATACCTGGAGCAGAATTGAAAATATTCTGGAAGCAGATTATCAAAAAATGTATTTTATAAATAATCAAACCGGCTGGCTCAATTCATCAATTGGTTTATTCAAAACAACCGACGGAGGCGAAAACTGGGTTTTGATTAACGATGCTGTTTATGATATTTCATATTTTAAATTTTTCGATGAAAACAATGGCTACATTTGGGGTAAATATTTTATTTACAGCACCACAAACGGTGGTGAGAAATGGAAAGCAGAATATTCCGGTAGTTTTGACAAAGAAATCAATAGTATTGATATTTTTGAAAATGGATTTGTAATTGGGGTTGGGAATTATGGGGTGATAAAGCGCACTACCGATAATGGATATACATGGGAAAATCAACACAAAGGTATAGGGATAAATGAGAATCTAAATAAAATTCAATTCATTAATGAAAATACCGGCTGGCTTATTAGTGAAGATGGTTTGATTTTTAAGACAATTAATGCTGGAAAAAGTTGGTTTGAACTAACAAAGTTTTTCAAAAATAAAAGTATTTATTACTATAATTTTTTTGATGAAAATACCGGCATTTTTTCTGTAGTTCAAAATGCTGGCTATAATTATAATACTATTCTCTATAAAACAACTAATGGCGGAGCGGATTGGTTTGAATTATATGAATTTAATAATTCTATGGTTTTTTGTTTTCTTAATGAAAATTTATTTTGGGCACATTATTTCACTTATGATAATGAAAAGAAAGACTATGACAGTTATCTATACAAAACAACAGATGGTGGAATAAATTGGGATTACCCAAAATATTTTAAAGATACTTATATATCAAGTTTGGAATTCAATGATGAAAATTTTAGTTCTTTTATTACTAACAAAACCAAGTATAAAGGATTGTATGTAACTACCAATGGTGGTGATGATTGGAAATCTATAAATTTAGACTCTAATTTAACAATTACGAATTATTCATTTATAGATGAAAATAATATTTTAGTTGGCAGTAAAGGTGGAATACTAAAAACAACTGATGGAGGTGAAAGTTGGAATAGAATTCAATTAGATTCAAATGAAACATATTCTGTCAAAAGTTTTATTAATGACAGCACTTGCTGGGCTTTAGCGGGTATTGGATTGCCATTAACTTTTAAATCTCATTACAAAACAACAAACCAAGGTGAAAGCTGGGAAAAGAAGTTTGACAGCACCAATTTCAATGGAATTAAATTTTTTGATGAATTAAACGGGTATGTTTACTCTACTAAACTTGGTTCTATATTTAAAACTACTGATGGAGGCGATTCTTGGGTAAATTATAATACTGGAACAAACCAAAGTTTAATATTTTATTTTAATAGCAAAGACAATGGCTGGGCTATTGGGGATTCTGGTATATTATTACATTACTCCTGCACCGAAACAGCCGTCGAAGATGCTCTCCCCTTTTCCGAAAGCACCGATTTCCAAATCTTTCCAAATCCAGCAACAAATCAAATCACTCTTTCCATTCCTGAAGAGCAAAATATTAATTCAATCTCAATCTTTAACTCACTCGGAATGGAGGTAAAAAGGATTGAACCAACAGAAATAATTGGAAAAAGTAAAATAACTATTTCAACAGCAAATTTACCAGGTGGTTTATATCATTGTTCTATTATAAATCAAGCGGGAAGGGTAACGAAGAGTTTTGTGGTAGTGAGATAGAAAATATTAACTATAGGAAACAGGCATGCCTGTTTCCTATAAAAACTCAAAACTTTCGCAAAGCCCGGGAAACTTTACGAGATTGAAAGAAAACAAGTCAAATTCATACGAACAGCAAGTTGTTCGCATGACAAGAAAGAAAGTCATGCGAACAACTTATTGCTTGTATGACTGTAAGAAGAAAGATGTCCTACATCTCGCAGATGTAGGACATCTGGCTTTTAAATGCTTTAAAACCAATTTCTTACGCTGGCATACTTTCTTAAAATCTGTATTAGTGCCTGAAAGTCTTTTGGATAATCTGCCAGAAAACTTACAATTTCGTTTGTTTTTGGATGCTTAAACTCAATAGTGTAAGCGTGCATAGTAATCCTTGATATTAGAGCTTTTTCTTCATCACCTTTTTTTACTTTATATCTTTTTTTAATAGCGGAAACAAAAAATTCAGTATTATTGCCGTAAAGTTCATCTATTAATAAAGGGTAGCCAATTGCAGCGCAGTGGGCTCTAATCTGATGATGGCGTCCAGTGATTAAATTAACTTCAACTAAAGAAGCACGGGTATATTTTTCAAGCAGTTTGATTTCTGTAAAAGATTCTTTCCCTCGTGCAGAAGGGACCATAGCACCTTTTCTTGCTGGGTCTGGCAAAAGAGGAATATCAACGAGCAGATTTTCTTTATTAAAACTACCAGCGATTACGCAGTGATAAATCTTTTTTACTTCCCTTTTTTCAAATTGAGTATTCAAATTAGAGTGCGATTCTGCATTTTTTGCAAACACTATTATTCCGCTCGTATCTCTATCCAAGCGGTGAACAGTGAATATTGTCTCAAATTGTTTTTTTAAAATACTAAAAATGCTGTTAGTGAATTTATCATAACGTTCCGGAATGCTTAGAAGTCCAGCCGGCTTGTTTATTACGATAATATCGTCATCTTCATAGATAACATTGAGTTCTGAATATGTATTAATATTTGATTTCACCACTTGCAGCTTTATAAGTGTTTAACATCAGCATAGCAATTGTCATAAGTCCAACTCCGCCCGGAACTGGAGTAATAATTGATGCTTTTTCTTTCGCAGACTCAAAATGCACATCTCCAGCTATTCTGTATCCCTTTGGGTCATTTGCATCTTCAACCCTGTTATAACCAACGTCAATAATAACAACGCCGTCTTTCAAATAGTCAGCAGTGATTAGCTCCGGCGCTCCCATAGCAGCTACTAATATATCTGCCTGACGTGTATAGTATTTTAAATCTTTTGCAGCAGTATGACAAATTGTTACAATTGCATTTGCATTTTCATTCTTTTGATAAAGCAAATTGGTGATGGGTTTTCCTACAATGTTACTGCGTCCAACAACAACGACATGCTTTCCTTTTGTCTCTATTTTTTCTCTTTTAATCACTTCCATTATTCCAGCTGGAGTGCAAGGGAGAAGACTATCCAAACCGATTACCAAACGTCCGGTATTTTCTGGATGGAAGCCGTCAACATCTTTTTGTGGCAAAATTGCTTTAATTACTTTTTGCTCGTCAATATGCTTGGGAAGAGGAAGCTGAACAAGGATTCCGTGGATTTTATCATCTTTATTCCACTCGCTAACTACTTTTAATACTTCTTCTTCTGAAAAATTTTCCTGTTCTCTTCTTACAACAGAATAAAAACCAAGTTCTTTGCAGGTTCTCTCTTTGGAATTAACGTAAACTTTTGAGCCGGGATTTTCCCCAACAAGCAAAATTGCCAATCCGGGAATAATTCCTTCCTCGGATACTAACTTTTCTGTGTTTAGCTTGATTTCTTGCTTAATTGCTTCTGCTATTTCTTTGCAGTATAAAATTTTTGACATATTTCTTTCCTTTGCATATTTGTTTTTTTCAAAAATAATAAAACTTTGCTAATTTTTTTAGCTTTTTAGTAACTAAGCTAACAAAGTGTTATTTCAAATCACAAAAATGGAATAAGAATTTTTAAAAAGAAAAGACTTCACTAAAAGTGTCATTCTGACGGATTTCAGAATCCATCTTAAAAATAGTATTTTATAGGTCATTAGTCATTCATTATTAGTATTTTTACTAACAACTAATGACCAATGACTAAATTCAGAACTCCTAATGCCTCGTAGTTTGATATTTCGCATTCTTGTCATTCTGAAGTGAGAAATCTCACAACTCCTTGCTACCACAGTGTTTGAGATTCTTCACTTCGTTTCGAAATGACAGCTATTTGGTATGATTTGCTTAATTGTTATTTACAAGGCATATCTCTTAACTCCTTTATTCTCAATATGGGGGCTGGAGTTCAGAAGTTGAGAAGTATTGCTTTTAAAATATTCTTATTTGTGTTCTTAGTGAAATACTTTGTGCCCTTTGTGTTAAAAGAAATAACCACAAAGAACACAATGATTTCAC
>CAZCLJ010000169.1:0-10117 GCA_964499465.1 uncultured Hyphomicrobiales bacterium | reverse complement strand
GAGAGTAGTGGTTAAAAAAAATTTCTGGATTCTTCACTTCGTTCAGAATGACTGTATTAAATAATGTCATTATCATTTAAATCATGCACTTGCTTTAATTTGTTGGTTATCAATGACATCTTTACTTTTGACTGTCATGCTATCAACTTGCTGTTCGTATGACTTATTTTTCCAATCCCTATTTATTCGTTATATGAATAGCTTACTGATAATAATAAAGTTCGTTCTGCCTGCTTAAATCTGCTTGCTGGTCTGTTCGATGTATGATAATATTTTGTATCTAATAAGTTTCTGGCTATCAACTGAACCGAGAATCCTTTTAAAGTCATAAATGAGAGAGTTGAGTGAAAAATTATAAACTGGTCAATTGTTTTGCTATTAGTTGAAATAATTAAAACAGGATTTTCTCTTTCTCCGACATAATTTGCACGTAAGTTTAAACTCATTCCTTCGTGAAAATGATAAGTAAAACTTGCATTTGCAGTGTGTTTGCTTATTTCAGGAATGTATTCGTCATCTTGATTTTTGCTGTCAGTAAATGAATAGTTTAAAGAATAACTAAAATTCTCATAAGCAGCTTTTAAACATAGCTCAAAGCCAAGAGTATTGATTTCACCTTCATTTGTCCATCTGTAACTATCGCCAATATAGTCCTTTGTAATAGCATTTTTAAAATTATTTTTATAAGCAATAATATCAAATTTATAGTTATCTGCAATAGAGAGATTTAGAGCAGCTTCAAAAGCCCTCATTCTTTCCGGCTCAAGTCCGGGATTCCCTAAACCATTATTATAATCCCATGGCTTTGGTGCGCGAAATGCTTCAGAATAAGAAAGGCGAATCCTCTGATTTGAATAATTATAAGAAATACCCACACTTGGAGTAAGCACCTGGTCATAAACACTGCTATTATCGTATCTAAGCCCAGAAGACAAAAAGAAAGAATTTGAAATATTTATTTTTGGTTCAATGAAAATGCTCGTTAAATAATTATTTTCCATTTCCGGCTTGTCAGGTGCTTCGGGCTTTTCATACATCGAATTACTATACGAATAAGAAAAGTTTTTTGCTAATTGTTCATATTCAAATGTTAAACCACCTATAACTGAAAGGAAATCAGCTACGTTATAATGAACAATGTTTTCAATACCTGTTAAGTTATTTGGACGATAGCAACCGACCTGGGCAGTATCAAAAATATAATAAATTGAATTATCAAGAACAGTTGCGTTTCTATTATATAAAGTTGAATTTAATTCCAAAACATCGGAAAATTTATTGTTATATTTTAAGTAATTATTTATAAACAGAATATTCCACAGCGTTCCGAAATCCTTATAATTTGTCCCAACGGATTTCTCATTGGTAGCCATTGAAGATTTCTTGTTTATATAATTAGTTCCTAATGTAAAATTTTCCCAGTTCACTTTTAAATCAACAGAATAATCCTTTTCAAAATTATCCAATAAATCAGTCCAGTTGTTGTCGCCGGCTTCACCTTTCAAATAGGTTTTATCAGTATGTTTAGCCATAGCAGCTACTCTAATACCGAAATCTTTGTTCTCGTTTGTATAACTATAATTAAAATCGGCATTAATTGTATTGAAAGTGCCAGCGCTAGCATTAATTTCAAATTGATTAGTTAAAGCACTTTTTGTGATAATGTTGATAATGCCGGTAACAGCATTAGTTCCATATACCATAGAAGCGGGACCTGCGATAATTTCTATTCTTTCAGCATTTGAAAGATTATACTGAAAACCGCCATAGAAACCGCCGGAGTTTAATTCATTGATTTGCACACCATCAATTAGCAACAGAATTAAATTGTTCTGATTTGGTATTCCTCTTTGAAAAATATAGCTGTTAAATCCCTGAATATTTCTGAACTGAAAACCGGGAATTTCCGCAAGAACCTCATCAATACTCATATATCCTTTTGCTTTGATTTTTTCTTTTGTTACAATATAAACAGTAGATTGGATTTCATTAATATTTTCAGAAACTTTAGATGCAGAGCTAATCTTGATTTTAGACAATTCCTGGAAACTTAATTCGTATAAATCTGTTTCACTGCCCTTGGAATATAAAATATTTAGAAATGTAAAGGAAAAGAGGATAAATAGCAATAATTGATTTTTATTGAATTTATTGAATTTAAACAATATTTTGGAAATGAATAACATAAATTAATTCTTTCATATTTTTATTCATTCAATTACAATTAAATAAATAAATAGTTTAAAAGCAAGAAAAATTATTTAATTTTAAAAATATTTTTAAAAAAAATTTAAAAATTAAAAATATAGCATTAAGCGTATGTTTAAAAGAAAATGTTCGTCTAATTTATAATATATTAAATTTGATATGGATGAGATAAATTTAGTTGAACAAATACTCGCTGGCGATGAAAATGCGTTCTTTCTTATGATTAGGCAAAATAAGGAAAGGGTGCTGAATGTTTGTTATAGATTTGTCCAAAATTACGAAGACGCCGAAGATATAGCTCAGGAAGTATTTATTGAAGTTTATAAATCCATTAAGAAATTTAATTTTAAATCCAAATTAAGCACCTGGATTTATAGAATTACTATTAATAAGTGTATTGACTTTTTAAGAGCTAAAAAGAGAAAAGAACATATTTCAGATTTTATAAGTATTTTTTCGAAAGAATTTATAAATATTGGTAGAAAACTACAAAGTTCTGAAAATCCACAAAAGGACTTCGAATCTGAAGAATTTAACATAATTATAATTAAAGCATTAAAGCAATTGCCGGAAAACCAAAGGATTGCCTTAACTTTAATTAAACTTGACAATTTAAGTTATAAAGAAACTTCAGATATTATGGAATTATCTCTTGGTGCTGTTGAGGCATTAATGATTCGGGCAAAAAAAAATCTTAAAAAAATTTTAGAAAAAGCGTATGTTTAATTTAAAAATATCGTCTTATTTTTAGAGGTGAAAATGAATGAAGAATTTAACATAGTTGACAAAGCATTAGAAAGGATTAATGAATTTAATATTCAGACAAGTCCTTTTTTTGAAGAAAAAATTTTGAATAAAATAAAAAATAGTAAAAATAATAACAAAATTATTATCTATGGATTTTGCAGTTTGATTGTGATTTTAGCTTTTATTACTGTTACTTTTGTTGTGCTTTTTGCAAGTTCGCCAAATAACATTGAATTGATTAGCAGAAATGAATATTTAAATAGTATAGCAAATTATTATTCCATTTGTAACTTCTTAAATTAATATGGACATATATTCAAAAAACAAGTATTTATTTTGGGCAGTAATAGTCCTGATTGTTTTAAATATTATTCTGATAACAATTACTTCAGGAATTTTTTTTGACAAAAAAATGCCACCTCCATTTAAGCCAAATAATGAGATGAAACCAGACAAATCTCATTTAAAAGAATTTATTATTAAAGAAATTGATATGGACGACAAGCAAAAAGAAATGTTCAATAAAGTTATGGATGAGCATTTTAATAATTTCGACAACAAAATGAAAGAAATAAATTTAAAGAGAAATCAGGTATTTGACGAGATATTTAGTGAGAATTACGATAGCAGTAAAATAGAAATTCTTTTTACTGATTTTGAAAGATTACACTCCGAAATGGAAAAAATTAATTTTGAGCATTTTATAAAATTAAAGAGTATTTTTAATAAAGACCAAAACGTTAAGCTAAAAAAACTTTTTAGTGAGATATTTGTTCATAAAGACAGAAGACGACCACCAGAAAATCATTTCAGAGATTTTAAAGGTGATTAGAAAATAAATGTAAATAATATAAGGCAATTTTTAAAATTGTCATTCTGAGGCGAATATAAACGAAGATATTCACTTTATTGGAAATGAACTTAATAAGGAGCAAAAGTCATACTATCAACAAGTTGATAGCATGACAAAAATATTCTTTCAGACTTTAGAGAATAGATATTCCATATCTACAAGATATGGAATATCTACCTGCGTAAATATATGTTAAACATATTGTTACGTGCATAAAAAGCCAATGTGGTTCATTCGTAGCGTAGCAGAAATAAATTTAGTTTCTTTGAAAATTATTCCGTAGGAATTATATATTTGTAACAAAAATAATCCTTTACTGTGGTTATCCCGTTAGGGATTATATATTGAAAAGCAAATAAAAGCAGCACGTTTTAAGATCAGAACTCCTGATGCCTCGTAGTTTGGTATTTCGCAATTAACATAGTTCTGATATTAAAAATAATGTAATTTCAAAAATTGCAAACTTATAACTCCTAAATAAATTTAGGAGTTATTCTAATAATTAGAGTAACTCCCAAATTTATTTGGGAGATTAACTGCGCAATTATTCTTTACGAGATAAATCTCCTAACTCCTTTATTCTCGTTATGGGGTCTGGAGTACTGAAGATGTGAATTTAAAGAATATGTTTTATCTAATAAATTCAGAGAGAAATTCTGATTTTATTAAAAAATTTTATTAAAGAAAAATAAAATATGGATTACCATATATAATAAATAATAGTTAATTGAACAGGAGGTTCCAATGACAACATCAAGCGTAACAAGTAGCGGCTCAACTGCAGAAATGCAATTTAGCCAGATGAAACCAAGTGGTTCACCGCCACCAAAACCAAGTGCAGACGATATGGTTTCTAAGCTATCTGAAGAATTGAATTTAACTTCAGAGCAGGAAGAAGAAATCAAATCTATTATTCAAGAGTATCTTGACGAAATGGAAGAAGAAATGGCTAATGATACTTCAAAGTCAGAAGCAAAAGATACAGCTAATTTTGAAGCTATGAAATCCAAAATTGACAGCAAAATGGAAAGTATGAATAATGAAATTTCTTCAGTTCTGACTGACGACCAAAAAACTCTTTTTAAGAGTATGATGGATTCTATGAAGTCAAACAGAAATGCAAATAACGGTCCGACAATGGTTGAAAATTCTGATAGGAATGTAGACTATTACGTATAAAGATTTTAATAATGTATGATAGAATAGTTAAATCACGAAGTGTGCTAATGCCCGCATTCTTTCAGTAATGAAAAATGCAAGAAAAGTAGAATCTAAAGATTTGTCCTTCTTTAGATTCTCACTAAACGCAAAAGAATCTATAGTTTTTGTCCTTCTATAGATTCATTTTGCGTTTTTTTTGTTGGTATTTGAAATCCAGACCTATCATAATATTTTATACCAAATCGAAAACAAGAAGTGCAATATCAAAATGTCATTTCGAACCCCCAGATAAAGGAAGACCTTTATTTTAATGGAGATGACATAAGTAAAAGTGTAATGCTGACGGATGTCAGAATCCATCTTAAAAATAGTTTTTATAGGTCATTAGTCATTCGTTATTAGTCATTCGTATTTTACTAACAACTAATGACCAATGACTAATGACCAATGACTAATGACTAAAATATTTCTTTGTCCATTCTCTTTAGGGAAAACCAAGATGGATTCTGACATACGCCAGAACGACACGAAAAGATGTCATTGGTAACCCCCAGATAAAGGAAGACCTTTATTTTAATGGAGATGACATATAGTTTAGAAAGATTAGAAGGTTTAGATAGTTTAGTTTTCTAACTTTTGCAAAGTTAAGAAACTTTACAAAAGTATTTTTCTTCTTACTTTGCGAAAGTTTAAAATCAGTTAAAAGTATTTGTAATCACCCTTAACAGAGATTTGTTTTCTTTCAACTCCGCAGGAGTGTCCAGTTTGTAGAAATAATGAAGAAAAGAGGAAAAGCAACGTAGTTGCGACCTATCTTTATTACAAACAGAACACTCCTACGGAGTTTTGCACGTTCAATATACTTTATTCTACAAACAGGAAGCAACTACGTTGCTTTTTCTTACACTTTGCGAAAGTTTCTTAACTTTTGTAAAGTTTTAGGAGTAAGATATATCCATGTCATTGGTAACCCACAAAAAATGAGAATTTTCTACGAGGCATCTGGTGTTCTAAGCTTTTTCATTTTATTTTGAATATTTTCTTTTCTTATAAGAAAAAAATTATATATATTTGCATAAAGTTTTACTTATAGGGAAAACAATATGATTAAAAATTATATATACAGAGAAGGATATTTTAAACAAATTGAGCCATATATTGGAAATTCACTGATTAAAGTGTTGATTGGTCAACGTAGAGTTGGGAAAAGCTATATTCTTTATCAACTGATGGAAGAAATAAGAAAGCAAAATGAAAATATTGAAATTATTTACATTGATAAAGAAGATTTTGCTTTTGATAGCATTAAAAACTATGCAGATTTAATACAATACGTAGAATTGCAAGGCAGTGAAAAAGAAAAGCTGGCTTTGTTTATAGATGAAATACAGGAAATAGAAAATTATGAAAAAGCATTAAGACATTTTCAAAATACTGGTAAATATGATATTTACTGCACTGGAAGCAATGCCACTTTGCTTTCTGGCGAGCTTGCCACATTAATAGCAGGACGATATATTCAAATAAGGATTTATTCACTTTCTTTTATAGAATTTTTGCAGTTTCACAAATTAGAAGCAAATAATGATAGCTTGCAAAAATATATACTTTATGGTGGTATGCCTCATCTTATTAATTTGAAAGATGAAAGCCGTGTTTATTATGAATATTTGAAAAATATGTTCGATTCTATAATTTTGCGTGATGTGGTAGCACGTTATAAAATCAGGAATGTTGCTTTTCTTCAGGATTTAATTAGATTTTTAGCTGATAATATTGGAAGCATAGTATCAGCAAAGAAAATCAGTGATTACTTGAAGTTACAGAATATCAATCTATTACCTAAAAGTATTCTTGAATATTTAAATTATTTGGAATCAGTATTTTTTGTTGACAGAGTAAAACGCACCGAAATAAATGGGAAAAAGATTTTTGAAATTGGAGATAAGTTTTATTTTGAGGATTTGGGCATTAGGCATAGTATCATCCCATTTCAGCAGAAAGATATAAATAAAGTGCTTGAAAATTTAGTATATCATCATCTTAAATCAATGCGGTTTGAAGTGTTAGTTGGCAAATTAGCGGATAAGGAAATTGATTTTGTTGCAGAGAAAGATGGTAAAATGTATTACATTCAGGTTGCATATTTAATTATAGATGAGAAAACCCATCAGCGGGAATTTGGAAATTTATTAAGTATTGAAGATAATTGCATTAAAATGGTAGTTTCGATGGATGAATTTGCAGGAGGAGATTACAAAGGAATAGAGCATTGGTCGTTTTTAAAGTTTTTAACTGAATTTAAGTAATTCACCTTACGCATTCCTCTCTTGTTAGTGGCAAAGGGGTGTTCTTTTTCTTTTTTCCATTATTGGATTTGGAAATAAGAAGTAATTCTTTAAACTCAGAACTCCAGACTTTATAACGAAAACAAAGGATTTAGAAGATTTGACTCATAAAGAACAGTTGCGCTTTTAATCTCCATAATAAATTATGGAGTTACTATAATTGTTAGAATAACTCCCAAATTTATTTGGGAGTTATATGTTATCAATCTTTATTTTTTATATCAGAACACTAATGGTTGCACAATAAAAAGATACAAGGGGGCTGAAATTCTGCAATTATGCTTTTGTAGTTTTAAAAATTTAATTTAATTTTAAAAAAATTAGAACAAAAATTTTTGATAAAGATTTTATGAATATTGATTTTGTAACAGTTGTAAGAAATTTTGAGCAGTATAATCAATTTTTTACTAATAATAATTTTGTAAATAAATATAAATTGGTTAATTACAATAATTGTGAGGAAAACATACCAATCACAAAAAGATTTAATTATTACATAGAAAATGATTTAAAAGATGATTGCTGGGTTGTTTTTTGTCATCAGGATTTAGAGTTTAAGGAAGATATTTCTTTAAATCTTAAAGATTTAGATAAAAATTCCATTTGGGGACCAATTGGAGCAACAAGTAAAAAGAATTTAATGATATTTTTAAGATTTGATATTAAACGTCTTAGAAAAATGAGAATAGCAATAGCACGCCGGGCATATACAGTTGGGGAAATAGGAGAATTACAAAAAGGAGAAATAGTAAAAGTTGGGAAATTTTTGAAAAAACCAGTTTTAGTAGATACTGTCGATTGTTGCTGCTTTTTAATGCACTCATCTTTAATAAAGAAATATAATTTAAAATTTGATGAAAATTTAGATTGGCACTTATATTCCGAAGATTTTTCCTTAAATGCAAAAGTAAATCATAATATCTTAACGAAAGTAATTCAGATGGATTGCAACCATCACAGTATGGGAAGTTTTGGAATTGGTTTTGAATATTCATTGGTTTATCTCAGGAATAAATATAAAAGCATAGGATTTGCTTCGACTTGTTATGACGGTTACAGTTACAATTTCTATAAACGACTTTAAGCAAATCCTTATATATCTTTTCATTTTTTTAATCGGAGAAAATTTCTTAATTTTAAGTTTTTGTGAATGAATAGTTTAAAACTTAAATTCTTTTTTAAATAATTAAAGGTGTAAAATGAAAGAATTCTCAAATGAAGTTTATTTTAACTTCTCGGATAGTGCAATATTCGATAAGCAAAAGCAAGCAATAATGGATGTCCGTGCCAGATTTGGCAAAGAATATCCAAATATAATCGGGGGAAAAGAAGTATTTACACAGAAGAAGACAAAATCAATCAACCCGGCAAATCCAGAAGAAACAATAGGAGTTTTTCAAAAAGCCGGTAAAGATGAAGCAGAAGCAGCGATGCAGGCAGCAGTAAAAGCTTTCGAAAGCTGGAAAAAAGTCCCTGCAGTAGAAAGAGCAAATTACCTTTTTAAAGCAGCTGATGAAGTAAGAAGAAGAAGAATGGAAATAAATGCATGGATGATTTCTGAAGTAGGAAAAAATTACCTCGAAGCCGATGCCGACACTTGCGAAGCTATTGACTTCTTAGAGTTCTACGGTAGAGAAATGTTACGTTATTCTGAAAAACAGCCATTAGTGCAATATCCCGGTGAAGAAAATGAATACTTCTATATTCCATTGGGAGTTGGATTGGTTATTCCACCCTGGAACTTCCCATTTGCTATTTTAGTTGGAATGACCTCTGCTTCAATAGTTGCAGGAAATACTGTCGTTTTAAAACCATCTTCAGATTCTCCAATGATGGGCTGGCTCTTCACTGAAATTATGAAAAGCGTTGGCTTACCAGAGGGAGTATTGAATTTCTGTGTAGCAAGTGGTGCTGAAGCTGGCGATTATCTCGTTGAGCATCCAAAAACACGTTTCATCTCATTTACCGGCTCAATGGAAGTTGGTTTGAGAATTAATGAAAAAGCAGCTGTTAAATCTGAAGGACAAATCTGGATTAAGAGAGTGATTGCTGAAATGGGTGGAAAAGATGCTATCTTAGTTGATTCAGAAGCCGATGTCGATGCTGCCGCACAAGCAACTTTGATTTCTGCATTTGGGTTTCAGGGACAAAAATGTTCCGCATGTTCAAGAGTTATTGTTGATAAAAAAGTATATGATGAATTCGTTACAAAACTTCTTGATAAAGCAAAAGATTTAAAAATTGGTAATCCAATGGACAACGTTTATATGGGACCGGTTGTTAATGCTAAATCAGAGCAGAATGTCTTAAATTATATTGAAATTGGCAAAAAAGAAGGAAAACTTTTATTTGGTGGAAAAAAGGTTGATGGCTTGAATGGCTACTTTATCGAACCAACGATTATTGGCGATATCAAACCAAATGACAGATTGGCTCAGGAAGAAGTTTTTGGTCCTCTGCTTGCTGTTATTAAAGCTGAAGATTTTGAAGATGGTTTAAATATTGTTAATGGAACAATTTTTGGTTTAACCGGTGCTATTTTCTCTAAAAACGAGGAAAAACTTGCAAGAGCAAGAAACGAATTCCATGCCGGCAATCTTTATATTAACCGTAAATGCACTGGTGCATTAGTTGGAGTTCAGCCATTCGGTGGATTTAATATGAGCGGAACAGATTCAAAAGCTGGCAGCAGAGATTACCTTTTACTCTTTATGCAAGGCAAATCTGTTTGCAAAAAAATCATTTAATAATTGATAATTGATAATTGATAATTGATAATTGATAATTGATAATTGATAAT
>CAZCLJ010000168.1:0-10140 GCA_964499465.1 uncultured Hyphomicrobiales bacterium | reverse complement strand
TTATGTGAAAGCATAAAGACACACAAGGAAGTGTGGCTCGAAGGGACTGACGTATATATGCACTGCAATAAGGAAACGTAATAGAATCTTAGAATTCCAACAATCAGTTACGTCAACGAAATTATTGCAAATAAGCAAGGCAATAGCCGAGCAGAATATATACGAAGAGCCGTGTGAGGGAAAACTTCAAGCACGGTTCTGTGAGGGGGAGCATATTTATTGATACGACATACATATATTTAGACACATAAGCGGAAACGCAGACACAGACTATGATGGAGTCTAAGTTGGTAAATATAGCTTCCTACTCGACAAATTATTACACTTGGCATCTGTATATCTGAAATCAAGGTTTTAGCATTTTGTCTAAATCATTAAAAGATTCAACTGCCTTGAGAAACTGAATATCTTCTTTAAGTTTAATTAGCAGTGCTGTTTCTTTGTTCCAAATCTTTCTTGCTATTTCATATTTAATAACATAATTTAAATACTCCTTTGTTTCGGGCTTCAAATCGTATTTTTTATTTTTCCGCTGTAAAATATTATTCCATAAACCATTTATAATTTCATCGTTTAAAGAAAATTCACTTTTAAATTTATTAATATCGTATTTTTTTAAATTTTCTTTATTTGAATTAATATATTCATCGGCAAATTTATTGACTAAACCGGTTGATTTAATTAAAAATAAATCATCATCATCAATATGCTTTTCATCAATAAAGACATCGGGAAAAAGTCCGCCACCAACTTTAATTTTTCTACCATTCATAGTAGCACCTTCAGGCAAAGAAGCGTATTTTGAAGAATCAAAATTATTTACTTCATTTCTGTAATCTTCAAAGCTTTTATTTTTATAATCTCGTTGAATGAATCTGCCGGTAGGAGTATAATATTTCATACAGGTCATAAGAATAGCACCACCATTGCTTAAGTAATACCACATCATACCAAGTCCCTTACCAAAACTGTTTGTTCCTACTACCAATGCCCTATCGTGGTCTTGTAAAGCACAGGTTACAACTTCAGATGCACTTGCTGTTCCTCTGTCAATAAGAATAATAATTGGAATTTCTTCGCTTAAATCATCACCAGATGTAAAAATTGAATCGCATAAATCTTTTTTTCTTCCTTCATTATAAACAATAAGTTTATCTTCCGGTAAAAAGCAACTAACAATATCATAAGCTGAAACACCAGTTCCACCACCATTTCCTCTTAGGTCAATAATTAGTTTTTCCATTCCGTCATTTTCTAATTTATTATATATTTCCCTAAATTCTTTTCCAGTATTTACTTCAAATTCGTTAATTTTAATATATCCATAAACCGAGTTGAAAACTAAAAAATCATTAATCGTAGTAGTTGATGGAATAGCTCTTTCTAATGTAACCAGATATTCATTCAGATTTTGATTTTGTAATTCAATCTTTACTTCAGTATCGTCATCATCGCATAGCATAAGTTCAATTTCAGGGACAGATTTTTCTTTAACTGAAACATCGTCAATACTAAGAATAATATCGCCGGCAGCAATTTCTGAAAAATATGCCGGAGATTCAGGAACAATAGAACTCACGATACATTTGTCATTAATTATTTCAACTTTAATTCCAGTTTCGTAAAATTTACCTTCCATATATTTTTTATAATCTTCATACTTTTGGGGCCTAAAATAGTGAGTATGTGGGTCTAATTTTTTAAAAATTCCATCTTCTATAGCGGCTTCAATCAATTCATTTGCATCTTTATCTTCGAGATAATTTACTTTTATATGATTTAAAACATTTGAAAAAAGCATTATACTTTCATAATATTTATCTTTTTGTGAAAAAAGTGAGAAAGGTAACAAAACTAACAGAATCAATACAAATCTTTTCATATTTTATCCTTCATTATTTTACAGTAAGTTTTTGAATTTTATTTTCAGCTTGAGAAATATAATCTTTGAATTTTTTCGGAGAATACTGAATAAATTTTTTATAACAATCAATTGCTTCATTTTTCTTTCCCTTGCTCTCATAAATCAAAGCAAGATTGAAATAAGATTTTGTATAATAAGGATTTATTTCAATGGATTTTTTATAGGACTGAATTGCCTGTTCTGTCTTTTTCATTTGTGCCAAAAAAACAGCTTTATTATAGTGCATAACAGCATCGTTGGGTTCGAGCAAAATAGCTGCATCAAGTTCAGTTGCAGCTTCTTCGAACTGCTTTCGTTTATTATAAATATTTGATAGCTGGAAATGAGCCATATAATAGCTCATTTCGTTCATAATTGTTTTTTGGAAGTATTCCTCTGCCTGAGAAAGCGAATCCAATTGCAAATAGGTATAGCCAATAATGTAATAATAATCTGCAGGATTCAGAAATCTATATGAAACATCTTCTTTATTTTGAGTTTCAACGCTATCAATTATATCTTTAAAATCGCATAAAGCACTATCGAATTGCTTGGTTTTTGAGAAAGACAATCCGCGGAAAAATTTTAATCTGTAATAATTAGGAACAATTTCCAATGCTTCAGTTAATTCTTTAATTGATTCATCATATTGCTCAAAAATAAATAGCTGAATACCTTTGTAAATGTAATTAAATAAAATTCCTTCAATAAAGTTCATTGTTGCCTGTGGTTTCAGGATTATAGCATAAACTTTCCAATCGAAATAAGGGTCATAAACAAATGCTTTTCTCAATGCAGTTTTTGAAGTATCAAAAAAAATTTCACTTTCTTTATCAGAAACATTTGCATCAATTAAGTTTCCGAAAGACCTTGGTTCTTTAGAAGCTTCCGCACAATAATTTCCAAAATATGCTAAAGAAAAATGAGGATTAAGCTTAATTGCTTTATCAAACTCAATCATTGCGCTATCTGCCTCCCCTGTTGACAAATACTTTACACCAAGATTGTAGCTATGAACGCAGTCATTAGGGTCAGTTTTTGCAATTTCTTTAAGTTGTTCAACACTTTCTTTAATCTCAATTCCGGGCATTGAACAAGATGAAATTATTACGATTAAAATAAATAAAAGGTAAATAAAATTTTTAGGCATTTTCTTGTCCTTATAGTGTTTAATTCATTTATTTTCAATTAGAATTATTCCTGCTTTATATTGCTTGAATTAACAACTCGAAAATGTTGTAATTTTTTAAATAATTTAATAAATTTTTTATTAAGATTAAAGAAAAGTTTTTTTGATGTGATTTCAGTAATCCAAATATCTTATTGTAAATAAAGGATTTAATAAAATTGCTTAGTAAAGAATAATTTCGCTTTTTATCACCATAATAAATTCAGAACTCCTGACCCTATAACGAAAATAAAGGAGTTAGGAGAATTGGCTCGTAAACAATCATTTCGCAGTTAGAAAATATCATTCTATTAGTTATTGGTCATTAGTCATTGGTCATTAGTTTGTAACTACTGATAACGAATGACTAATAACTAATGACCTATTGAAAATATTTAAATTCAAATTTAACTTCTTATTATAAAATATGCGAAATAGCAAACTACGAGGCATCAGGAGTTCTGATGTTTGCAATATTCAGAACTCCTGACCCCATAACAAAAATAAAGGAGTTAGAAGATTGTTCTTTACGGAGCAAATTTCCTAACTCCTTTTCCCGTTATTGTATCAGGTGTACTGAAATTACGGAATATTTTCAATTTACTCAACTTCTATTCCAGTTCTTTTAATTTCTTCAATAAAAGGGTCGCTTTCTTCAAAATATTCAGTAGAATAGGTTTTAGTTTCAATATCAATGTATTCTTTTTTAATGTTAATATCAGAAAAAAGTCTTCTGTCTTCAAATCCAAAACCAGAGAACATAACTGAAACTAAAGCAACATCAATATCTGAATTTTCTTTCTGTCGATTAATCGAATAAGAACCAAAAAGAATTACTTTATCTAATTTAATTCCTTTTTGTGCTATCTCTTCGGCAAAAGATTTTACTTTCTTTATTGCAATTTCTTGATTAAGCATAGTTTTATTTCTTTAATTCTCTTTAATATTTTTGACGTATATTCAAATGTACATATTTTATTAATTCTAAATAAATAATCTGGATATCGACCTTCTAACTGGAAATCATTAAATTCGTGTAAAAACACTAAATCTTCATTATCATATTCTTGATTTGTTTCATTTAATAATTTAACAAGGTTATGAATTTTTGGAGGTATATTTGCTTCATTATATTTAACCCATAAAGCTTTACAAATCTTTTCAATAGATAAATGTGCAAAAAATAAACAATGAACAAATCTTTGTGCTTTAAATAAAGACAGTACAGTTTTCCAGTCTTCATCAGATGAATCAATCCAATAGTTTATATGTTCGTTTTTTGGTAACATTATTTCTACAATTTAAATTTTTATAATCTATGTGTAAATTAAATTTTATGAAAGTTGAAATTTCCTTCATATGTGCAAATTGGAAGTAGTATTCAAATATTTTCTACTTTTCAACTCCCCCTATAGCTTCTTTTAAAATCTGTTCCTGTTCAAAATTGTGGACTTTGTAAGAGCCGGTTGCAGTTGATGGGTTTTGCTTTCTGCCAATATATGAAATTTTTGTATTAAGCAAATCGCTTAAAATTGGATTAATAAAATTCCAAGCACCCTGGTTTTGCGGTTCTTCCTGCACCCAGATATATTCTTTTACGTTTGAGTATTTTTGAATAATATTTTTAAAGCCATTTTTATCAAAGGGATAAAGTTGCTCTATTCTGATTATTGCAATATTTTCTGCTTTTCCTCTTGACAGAAGTAAATCATAGTAAATTTTTCCAGAGCAGAAAAGCAATTTTGTAACTTTATTAAAATCAGTAATATGCTCATCATCTAAAATCGCCTCAAAATCCTTTTGAGTGAAATCGCTGACTGAAGAAACAGCCAACTGATGCCTTAAAATGCTTTTGGGTGACATAATAATAAGTGGCTTTTTCTTTTCAAGCAGAATTTGTCTGCGTAAAATATGGAAAAATTGGGCTGGCATAGTTAAATTTGCAACAATTAAGTTATTGTCGGCGCAAAGTTGGAGATAGCGCTCTAACCTTGCACTTGAATGTTCTGCTCCCTGTCCTTCGTAGCTATGAGGAAGAAGTAGCACCAGATTTGACGTTTGTCCCCATTTTACCTCACCACAAACGATGTATTGGTCAATAATCGGTTGAGCCATATTTGCAAAATCACCAAACTGAGCTTCCCAAATCGTCAAACCATCTTGAGAAATAGTGCTGTAGCCATATTCAAATCCAAGAACAGCAAGTTCAGAAAGTGGACTGTCGAAAATACGGAAGATTCCTTGCTCTTTTGCAATATGATTTAATGGTATATATATTTCTTCATTTTTAACATCAACAATTACAGAATGGCGGTGGCTGAAAGTGCCTCTGCGCGAATCTTCACCAGAAAAGCGTATTTCAGGTCGTTCAAGTAAAATCGAACCATAAGCAAGCAGCTCGCCCATTCCCCAATCAATAGCCGGAACAGGAGAATCTAGCATTGTAGCTCTGCGTGAATAAAGTTGCTTCACTTTTTGATGGACATTGATTTGCTCAGGTATATAAACAATTTTTTCCCCAATATCTCTTAATACTTTTTCATCAACAGAGGTTTTTATATTGAAGTCAAATTCTAAATTTTTATTGTATAAAGCTGAAAAATCTATGTCTTTTGATTTTCTTTTGTTGAATATTTCATTCAGTTTTTCCTGAACAGAATAAATGTAATTTTTTGAATAATCTTCTTCAATAATTTTTTCTTTAACTAATTCATCATTAAAGATTTGAGAAACGGGTGGTATATTTTTTATTTTCTTATAAAGCAATGGCTGTGTGTATGACGGCTCGTCTGCTTCGTTATGTCCATATTTCCTGTAACACAGCACATCAATAATAACGTCATTATGAAATTGATTTCTGTATTCAAAGGCAAAAATTGCAGCACTAACAACGGATTCGATGTCATGCCCATTGACGTGAATGATTGGCACTTGAATCATTTTGGCAATGTCTGTGGAATAAACAGTAGAGCGTGCATCTTGTGCAGTAGTAGTAAAACCGATTTGATTGTTGATAATTATGTGGATTGTTCCGCCAGTGCGGTATCCTTCGAGGGCAGAAAGATTAAGTGTTTCAGCAACTATGCCTTGACCGGCGAATGCTGCATCTCCGTGAACAAGAACAGGCAAGCATTTCGAATAAGTGGAATCCAGATTTTGATTATCAATTGCACGTGCTATTCCTTCAACGACTGGATTAACGAGTTCAAGGTGGCTCGGATTTGCAGATAATACAATTTGAATATTGTTGTTTTTTGCAGAAGTGAAAGTGGCTTTAGCTCCCAAGTGATATTTCACATCGCCGGAGCCAAAGTAATTGACCGGGTCGATTTCGCCGTCAAATTCAGCGAACATTTTTTGTAAATCCTTGCCGATATTGTTTGCAAGGACGTTTAGTCGCCCGCGGTGAGACATTCCCAGAGCTATTGCAATATGCTTACTATCTGCAGCAAGTTGAAACAGCTTATCAAGCATAACGACTACAGATTCGCTGCCTTCAAGAGAAAAGCGTTTAGAACCAATAAACTTTGTATGCAGGAAATTCTCAAATTCTTCAGCATCAATCAATTTCTTTAAAAACGAAATTTTCTCTTCGTTTGAATATTTATAAGCGTTTTTTGGAAGTTCCAATTTGCTTTTTATCCATTCTTTTTTCTCGGGATTTTGAATGTGCATAAACTCATAGCCGGTAGAACTGCAATAGGTTTCGCGTAAAATTTCAATTATATTGCGCAAAGGCAAATCATTTTGGCTCCAGGCATCGTCAGAATGAAAATACCTGTCTAAATCCCAAATCGTAAAACCATAATGAGCAGGGTCTAGTTCCGGATAGTAGTAAGATTCAAACCCCAGAGGATTTATATTTGCGAGCAGATGACCACGCACCCTGTATGCATTTATCATTAGCATAACATGGGCGCCCTTTTCAATAGCTGCCTGCTCGTCATAAAACTTATTGCGCGAAGTTGTGATGTCGCTTGCCCAACGAATTGGTTCAAATGGAATACGCAGTATAGCAAAAATCTGGTCGTAAAATAAATCAGCACCAAGTAGGAGTTTGCTCAAATACGCAAGGAATTCTGCTGATTCCGCACCTTGTATTATTCTGTGGTCGTAAGTGCTTGTGATAGTAACAACTTTAGAAACAGCAAGAGAAGTAAGCACGTCTGGTCTTACTGCCTGAAACTCAACTGGATAATCAATAGAGCCAGTAGCGATAATCAAACCTTGCCCTTTCATCAGACGTGGTGAAGAGCAGGTTGTTCCAATCATTCCGGGATTTGTGAGTGTTACAGTAGTGCCAAACATATCATCTGGACCAATGCTGTTTTTCTTTGCTTTATTTATTAATTTATCATATTCATCAATAAATTCGGAAAAATTCATATTTTGTGCATTTTTAACATTGGGAACAAGCAGCATTCGGCTGCCATCGTTACGGGTTATGTCCACAGCAAGCCCGATATTTATGGATTTATGCTGGATTCTGTGCGGTTTTCCGTCCAGAACAACATAAGCAGCATTTAAAGAAGGATATTTGATTAGAGCTTTAACTACTGCCCATGCAAGAAGGTGAGTAAAAGAAATGCGTGGACGTTTTAGCTTTTGAAGGTATTTATTGATAACTCTCCTGTTTTCATCAAGAGCTTTGACCGGCATTTCGCGAAATGAAGTAGCAGTCGGAATTTCCAAGCTTTCTTCCATATTGCTCGAAATACGGGTTTGCATTGAGTTTAGTGGCTGCAAATCATCTGTTTCCGATAAAGTAAATTTCTGCTCACTTTTAGTATCGCTTTTTTTTTCTGATGTTGGAACATCTAAAAGCTTGCTCTTATTTTTGAAATAATTTTGCCATTCCGGACTTACTGAGTCTGCATCTCTTAAGTATTTATGAAAAAGTTCTTCTTCAAAAGCATAATTAGGTGTAATCATAATTTATTTCAACTATTATTTATGATTAAAAAATACAAATATGCTTAATATTTCTTTAATTTCAATAAAATATTTTGTTTGAAATATTAGTAGTGCTAATTTGAATTTTGTATATTTGCAAAGAATTTAATGAGGTGCAAAATGACAGAATTTCGGGAAAAATATATCAATCCATTTACAGATTACGGCTTCAAAAGGTTGTTTGGTGAAGAGCCGAACAAACCGCTTCTAATGGATTTTTTAAACGAACTTTTAAAAGAAGAGCAAGGACGAATAACTGAACTTACATATCTGAAAAATGAAAACCTTGGAACCGGCGAAGTAGATAGAAGAGCAGTTTTTGATTTATACTGCGCCAGCGAAAATGGTGAAAAATTCATCGTTGAACTTCAGAAAACCAAGCAAAAGTTTTTCAAAGACAGAACCGTTTATTACTCAACTTTTCCTGTTAGAGAACAAGCCGAAAGAGGTAGCGAGTGGAATTTTGAACTTAAAAAAGTTTATATGATTTCGATTCTTGATTTTATTTTTGATGAAGAAAAAGAAAGTCTGGACAAATTCCGTTATGATGTAAAATTATCTGATGTTGAAACTAAAAAGGTATTTTACGATAAATTGACTTTCGTTTATCTGGAGATGCCGAAATTTAATAAAGAAATTGAAGAATTGCAGACCAGATTTGAAAAGTGGCTATATGTCTTGAAGAATTTGCATAAATTAGACAGGGTTCCCGAAAAGTTGCGTGAAAGTATATTTATGCAGTTATTTGCAGCAGCAGAAATTGCAAAATTTACCAAGGAAGAATATATGCATTACGAAGACAGTTTGAAGCATTACAGAGATTTAAAAAATTCATTGGATACATCAAAAGAAGAAGGCAGAATTGAAGGCGAAAAAAATAAACAAATTGAAATTGCAAAGAATATGCTGTTAGATAATGAACCTATTAAAAAAATAATAAAATATACTGGGCTGACTACTGAAGAAATAAATGAATTGAAAGCATAAAGGTAGTTTTTTTATAAATTCTATTATTTATAATATTTTCATATATTTGCAAAGAATTTAAAGAGGTGTAAAAATGACTGAATTTCGCGAAAAATATATCAATCCAAATAATGAAATTGCAAAATTTTCAAAAGAAGAATATAAGGATTATGAAGACAGTTTGATGCATTACAGAGATTTAAAGAATTCATTAGATACATCAAAAGAAGAAGGCAGAATTGAAGAAAAGAAAGAAATTGCAAAGAGAATGCTTTTAGATAATGAACCAATTGAAAAAATAAAAAAATATACCGGACTGACAGCAGATGAAATCAATGAATTTTAATATGTTATTAAACAGAAAGTGAATAGATTTATCATCATTTATAAACAAATTATAGAAAAAAGTGAAAATTAAAATAATAAATATACTATTAACAGGACTTATGATAACAGGTCTTTGGTCTTGTTCTAATAGCATACCTGAAGGAGCAGTTGCTGTCAAACCATTTTACAAAGAAAAATATCTGGGTAAATGGTATGAGATTGCAAGGTTGGATTTTAAATATGAAAGGGATTTAGACAACACTACTGCTGAGTATTCTTTGAATGATGACGGAACAATTAAGGTTGTTAATCAGGGATATAATACAAAAAAAGGAAAATGGACCGAAGCAATTGGTAAAGCAAAGTTTGTTGGTGAAGAAAACATTGCAATGCTTAAAGTATCATTTTTCGGACCATTTTATTCCGGTTACAATGTAATTGCTATTGATGAAGAATATAGATATGCACTTGTTGCTGGACAAAGTCTTGATTATTTATGGATTTTATCGCGCGATACTACTATACCAGATGAAATAAAAAATAAATACCTGAAAATCGCTCAGGAGATTGGATACAACACTTCTGAACTTATTTGGGTTAAACACGACAGAAAGAAATAAAAAGAATATAAATATAATAAAAAATGAGTTCTAATAATTAAATTTTTAATGTAATTCAGAGCGTAGCAAATAATCCAAAAAATATACCTTAAACCACTATTATATAGATTCTTCGCTGCGATCAGAATGACATACTTTTTGTTATAATCTCAACTTTCCTAGTTGTCATAAGTGTTTGTAATATATAAATAATATAGAAAAGA
>CAZCLJ010000167.1:0-10186 GCA_964499465.1 uncultured Hyphomicrobiales bacterium | reverse complement strand
TGTCATCACTATTAAAATAAAGGTCTTCTTTTATAAGGGGGTTCGGAATGACAAGCATACGAAATAGCAAACTACGAGGGGTAAGGAGTTCTGAATATACATTACAAGCCGATTTCTTTTGCGACTAATTTCATTCCTTCAATGGAATACTTAATCAAATCATCAATTTCCATTCCGAGCATTTCAGCACCTTTTAATATTATTTCACGATTTGCACCGGCAGCGAATGATTTATCTTTCCATTTTTTCTTTACGCTTTTTACTTCCAAATCCATTACGCTTTTTGAAGGACGAACCAAAGCACAGGCAGTGATTAATCCCGTCAATTCGTCAATAGCATATAGCGTTTTTTCAAGTCGGGTTATAGGTTCAATATCATTTACGCATCCATAGCCATGCGATATTACAGCACGAATAAATTCGCTGTCCCAGTTATTTTCATTCAATATTTCTTCTGTTTTCCTGCAATGCTCTTGAGGGAACTTTTCATAATCTAAGTCGTGGACTAATCCGATAATTCCCCATTTTTCTTCATCTTCGCTGCCAAGTTTTGCAAAATAACGCATAACAGCTTCAACAGATTTAGCATGGTTGAGCAAAGATTCGCTTTGATTGTATTTTAATAAAAGAGATAATGCTTCTTCTCTTGTAGGTATTTTTGTATTCATAATGCTTAAAGTTTATTTAATAACTCACCTTACGCAATTCCTCTTTTGAGAAATGATAAAGTGTAGATAAATTATTTAACCTCTAACTCTCCCAATTTTACGTAATTGAAAGATTTATTTAGTAAAAAAACGCATACATTTTTCTTACTGCTAGTCAAATCACCATAATAAATTATGGTGATACTCTAATTCTTAGATTAACTCCCAAATTTATTTGGGAGTTAATTTCCAATAAAGAGCGTAAAATCCTTAAACCATAAATACGTAATAGATTATTTGTTATAAAATTCAAGATAAACTGCTACTAATCTATATTTATTAAAAAAATAAATAAAGTAATACGTAAATTTGGGAGAGTTAGAGTTTAACCTGAATAATTCATCAGATGACTTCCCAGTCATCGGATGAATAGATTCAGTAACGAAATTAGAATTTATAAAAATTACCGGAAAAAACGTAGTTTTTTACAGTATTATTAGCAAAACATTTATTATCAATTACTACTGAAAATTTTCCTTAAATTTATGAATAATACAGGTTAATCCACTTGTCTTATTCCCCTCTCAAGCTAAGGATTATACACATCTTTAAAAAGGGCTGCAATTCTACTTATCCCGTAGGGATAAAATATTTGTAACAATGTTTTTTTAAAGTTTTTTTTTATTCCGTAGGAATTAAATATTTAATTGGTTTTTTTAATATATAATCCCTACGGGATAAGCACAGTCAAGGTTTATTATTGTTACAAATATATAATTCCTACGGAATAAATTTCAAAGACGCTAACACTTTCTTTTGCTCCTTAATATAGGAACAAATATTTGTGTATCATCGTTAGGACCCTCTCAAAATAGTATTGCGTAAGGTGAGTCAATAAAGTTATTCTCACCTAAAGTATTAAAACTTTAGAAGAGAATAAATTTAAACATTTTTGAAGAATAATGAAAAAGTAATAGTAGTTCCAACTCCTTCGCTGCTTTCAATGAAGAAATCGCCACCGTGCAATTCAACGATTCTTTTTGCAATGACAAGCCCTAAACCGACCCCCTGCTGTTCATAAATAGTTCGCTCGAACTGGGCGAGAGCGGCAATACCGTTTATTTGTTCTTTTGTCATTCCGCGACCCTGGTCTGAAATTGAAATGAAAAGTTGCTTGTCTTTAGTATATGTTTTAATGCGTATTTTACTCATTTGATTTGAGAATTTGAAAGCATTTTCTAAAAGTTCATCAGTAACCTTATGGAAATTTTCAGTAGAGATTTCAACTGCAATTTTATTGACTTTTTCGTCAATGAAAAGGTCATCAACTCTATTGAATTTTTCTGCTTTTAAGTATGCTATATCCTCAATCATTGCTACTGGTTCTTCAGTTAAAAGCATTCTCATTTGCCTGACTTTTTCGGGGTCAGAAGCAAGAGATTCAATTCTAACATAAGCAAGGAAGTTTTCAGTAATTTTAAGAAGTCGGTTAGAAGAGAAAATAATATCATCAGCAAACTCTTCAATTTCAGAAGAAGTAATTTGTTCGGCAGTTGACTTTAAATATTTTGCAGTACCAATAACCTCATTTAAAACAGTTCTGAATTCGTGAGGTAAAGCGTAAGTAACGTTTCGTCCTACTTCATCGACTTTTACTTTTACCTGCTGTTCAAATAGCTGATGCTTGTTCCATTGAGCATCTATTGCATTAACAAGTTCTTCGCGTGTGTATGGTTTTACTATAAAATCATCAGCTCCTTTTTCCATTCCTTTTCTTAGTTCAGATTTCTCAGTAAAAGCAGTTAGAAAAATGAAAGGAGTTGTTGCAGTTGCTGGATTTGAACGTATTCTGTCTAAAACTTCATAACCATCAACGATAGGCATTGAGATGTCACATAAAATTAAATCCGGTGTATCTTCTAATGCAGATTGTATTCCTTTGTCACCATCAGTAGCAGTCCTTATCTCGTATCCTTCAAATTTTAAAATTGTAGCTGTAGTTTCTAAAATAAATTCAGCGTCATCAATAACTAATATTTTCTTCATTTCTTTTTAAGTAATTTAAATTCTTTCAATTAGCAAATATAAGGAAAAAATTTTTATAATCTATAACATCATTGTTTATTTATAATATTTTCAATTTGTTTTTGAGCTTGAAGCACTGCTTCATAGCTGGATTTTTTAGAAAGCAATGCCTCAACAGCAGCATTTTCAATAATTTCTTCAATATCCAACCAATTTGGTTCAACCGGAGTCATTTTTGCATAATTTAACTGTTCTGCAAATACTTTTTTGAACTTTATAGTGTCATACATCGGGTTGTTATAAAAATCTTTATCAGCTGGAAAGCCAGCTTCGCGGACTTTTTCGCAATATTTTAATGTATTTTCACCCTTGCTTAAAAACTTAATAAATTTTTTCGCTAAATCATTCTTTTTTGTGTTTGAATTTATAGCTAAATACTCGCCTCCCGCAAAAGATGTGCCAACTTGCCCGTTTATTCCCGGAACTAATGCTACTCCATAATTTAATGCTGGATTTTCTCTTGCTATTTTGTCAATTAGCCAACCACCGGAGAGCCAAAATCCAACTTTACCCTGAGCAAAGTATGAATCTAGTTGTCGCTGAGTTTCTATTAAACCGAAATTCGAAAGTTCCTTATATACTTCATACGCTTTTACTGTTTCATTTGAAAAAAATACTGGCTTCCCTTCCAGATTAAAAACATTTCCGCCATAAGTCCATACGAAATAAAGAATTTTTTTGTATAAACGATGCGGGTCTGAGCCGTTTGTTCCAAAACCATAAATACTCTGTTCTGGATTATTAATTGCTTCAGACAAACTCAGCAATTCATCAATTGAAGTAGGAGGGAGGTCTGTTCCTTTTACCTTTTTTAGCAAATCTTTATTATAAAACAAGACTCGGGTATCTACTGTCCATGGAAGGGCATATTGCTTTCCTTTCCATAAACTTGGGGCTTTTGAAAATTCAACGTATTGGTTTATATTAAATTCACTTGTATCAAGGGGCAAAAGGATACTTCCACTTTTTCCCTGAGTAGAAGAAAACTGTGCTATCCAGTCTGAGCCGAGTTCAATTGCATCGGGAGCAGTATTTGCATTGAAAGCTGCAAATAATTTCGTTTTTCCGTCGTTCCAACTTAATTCAGTTGTTTTAATTTTGCAGTCATTTTCTTTTTCAAATTCTGCAATAATTTCCATTAATGCTTTCTTTTGATTCGGTTCACTTTGAAAATGCCAAAAAGTTATTTCGTTTGTAGCTGTTTCATTTTCCTTGCGGTTACAGGCAACAATAGTAATTAAAATAATTAAAAAACCGATTAAAAAATTTTTCATATCAAATTTTATTATTAAATTGTAATATCATTTAGTTATCAAAATTAAGGTAAGTTTGTAACTATTAATTTTACAAATATATAATTTATTTTTAAAAAATGGAAATTAATAATATAGAAAAAAGCGAAGAGCCAAAGAAAAAAACTAAGTTTATTTTCATAACCGGTGGAGTGTTGTCCTCATTAGGCAAGGGGATTGCATCAGCTTCACTCGGATTACTGCTTAAAAAACAGGGCTGGTCGGTTACTTCAATGAAACTTGACCCCTATATTAACGTTGACCCCGGCACTATGAATCCTTTCCAGCACGGAGAGGTCTATGTTACTGACGACGGCACCGAAACGGATTTGGATTTAGGACATTACGAAAGATTTTTAGACATTTCTCTTTCCAAGCATAATAACACTACAACCGGACAGGTTTATTTCGAAGTGATTCAAAAAGAGCGTAGCGGCTTTTATCTCGGAAAAACTGTTCAGGTGATTCCGCATATTACTGACGAAATAAAGCGAAGAATGGCATATTACGATGGTCAGTATGATTTTATTATGTTTGAAATTGGCGGCACTGTCGGCGATATCGAATCACTCCCATTTCTCGAAGCCGCCCGACAGTGTTCTTGGGAAAGAGGTGCAGGAAACACTATTAATATTCATTTAACTTATATTCCTTATATTAAAACAAGCGGTGAACTGAAAACAAAACCAACTCAGCACTCAGTAAAAACATTAATGGAATACGGGATTAAACCAGATATTTTGTTATGTCGCTCTGAGTATAAATTATCAAAAGATGAAAGAGCAAAAATCGCTCTGTTTTGTAATGTTGAAGAAAAATCTGTTATTGATGTCCTTGATGCCGAAAATACTATTTACGAAGTTCCTCTTATGCTTGCTAAAAGCGGTTTAGCAGAAATCGTTTTAAGAAAATTAAATCTTCCTAACAGAGAAACTGAAATTGAAACATGGAAAAATTTCGTTCAGAAAATAAAAAGCCCTAAGCACAAAGTCCACATTGCTTTAGTTGGAAAATATACCAAATATGCCGATTCCTATAAAAGCATACTCGAAGCGTTCGTTCATAGTGGTTCAATCAATAACACTAAAGTTGAAGTGGATTTAATAAATGCAGAAGAAATAACTGAAGATAACGTTGTAAAAAAACTTCATCATTGCGATGGTGTGCTGGTAGGTCCCGGCTTTGGCAACAGAGGTATTGAAGGAAAAATTACTGCAATCAAATATATTCGTGAAAATAATATACCGTTTTTCGGTATCTGTCTTGGCTTGCAATGTGCTGTAGTTGAATTTGCCCGTAATGTATGTGGATTAACTGATGCTCATTCTTCTGAAATGAATAAAAATGCTGAGCATAGAGTTATTGACTTAATGGAATCTCAAAAGAACGTGAAAGACAAAGGCGGAACGATGCGCCTCGGTGCTTATCCCTGCGTTATCAAAGAAAATACTAATGCTTTCAAAGCTTACGAAAAAACTGAGATTTCTGAGCGCCACCGCCACAGATATGAAGTTAATAATGAATATCGCGAAATTTTAGAAAAAAACGGTATGACTTTAAGCGGAATTTCGCCAGATGGAACTTTAGTTGAAATCATTGAGCTAAAAGACCACCCTTGGTTTGTTGGAGTCCAATTCCACCCTGAGTTAAAATCACGTGCCGTAACAGGTCATCCGCTATTTATTAGTTTTATAAAAGCAGTTTTATACCAAAAGAAAGAAAAAGATAAAAAACAAGATAACCACTTGATATAATTATTAATTATTAATTATTAATTATTAATTGTTAATTATTAATTGTTAATTGGTTTTATTGGCTTTCTGAATTCCAAGATGAATTAAGAACTTTATTATAATGGAGATGACATTACTAAAAGCGTAATGCTGACGGATGACAGAATCAATTTGAAAATAGTTTATTGGTCATTAGTCATTAGTTGTTAGTAAAATACTAATGACCAATGACTTTTTGGTAATCCTAAAATATAAATACCATCAGTAATATAATAATATCTGAAAACATTGCATAAAAACTTAAGTTCTAGCCCAATGAAAAAAATACTTATAATTTGCACCGGAAACTCCTGCCTCAGTCAGATGGCGGAGGCAATTTTGCAATCTTTCGATAAATCTTTATACGTTATTTCAGCTGGGACAAAACCGGAGAAAGAAGTAAGCCCACGAGCAGTAAAAGTAATAAAAGAACTTGGTCTATCGCTAGAGGGACGCGTTCCCCAAAACGTAAATGATTTTGTAAATGAAGAATTTGATTATGTAATTACTGTTTGCGATTCTGCACGGCAAATTTGTCCGGTTTTTACTGGTAAAGTTAAAAATAAATTGCATATCGGCTTTGAAGACCCTGCTGATGCTGAAGGGACTGAAGAAGAGAAATTAGAATTTTACAGAAAAATCCGAGACCAAATTATTGAAAGATTCTCTAAATTTTACAAGGAAATAAGATAAAGTTTTTCTGAAAGTTTTTTTTTAATGGAGTTGACATAATTTTAAAAAAGTGCTTGTTTTCTGAGATACATAACTATCCTCCTAATGACAAATTTTAGAACTTCCTATTTATAAAAAAAATACCCGTTGTAATTAAACAACGGGTATTTTTATTTTGGAGTGTTTTATGTAAAAAGCAGCGGGGCCGACGAGGCTCGAACTCGCGGCCTCCAGTGTGACAGACTGGCGCTCTAACCAAACTGAGCTACGACCCCATTTTTCTAAGAACAAGTGGACCCAAGGAGGATCGAACTCCTGACCTCTTGAATGCCATTCAAGCGCTCTCCCAGCTGAGCTATGGGCCCTTGAGCAATTCAAGAATACAAAATTAAGCATTTTTCCTGATATACACAAATATTTTTTTATTTTTTTTAGAAATATCTTATAATTTTTTTCATTAAGTTTGTAAATAAATTAGTATGTTGTTTTATGAACATAAATTAAATGAATGCAGCTTATATTCTTCTTTTTAGTATCGCTTGGCTTGTTTTTGCTTACATCTGGTATGGAAATAAAATAAAAAATAAAGTAATAAGAACTGATGACTCCTTTATTACACCTTCCAATGAAATCAACGATGGGAAAGACTTTGTTCCAACAAAAAAATCTATTTTGTTCGGTCATCATTTTTCTTCAATTGCTGGTGCTGGTCCAATAGTTGGTCCCATACTTGCTTTTGCTGTTTTCGGCTGGCTTCCAGCTTTAATTTGGATTGTGCTTGGTTCTGTTTTTATTGGTGCAGTTCATGATTATGCTGCTTTAATGATTTCTCTGAAAAACAAGGGAAAATCTATTGTTGAAATAAGCACCCATGTAATTTCAAAAAAAGCAGGTATGATTTTTACAGTATTTGTTTGGTTTACTTTAGTGCTTGTAGAAGCTGTTTTTGCTGATTTAACTGCTCGCACCCTTATCAATATGCCAGACATTGCTGTGCCTACAATCGGGTTAATTGTCGTTGCTACATTGTTTGGAATCTTTTGTATAAGAAAAAACAGAAATGTTCTGATTTATACAATTATAGCACTTATTGCAGTTATTGGCTTAATAATTTCAGGTGAATACTTACCAATTTATTTAGATTACCAGGTTTGGCTGTTTATTATAATTTTATATAGTTGGTTAGCATCAATATTGCCAGTATGGATTCTGCTCCAGCCACGTGATTATTTGTCTATGTATATACTTTTATTTGGTTTAGCAATCGGAGTAGCCGGCGTTTTGATTTTTCAGCCAACAATTAATGCACCTGCCTTTGTATCTTTTGACAGTAAAAGCGGACCACTCTTTCCAATGCTGTTTATAACTATTGCCTGTGGAGCTGTTTCTGGTTTCCACTCTTTAGTAGCGAGCGGTACTTCATCAAAGCAATTAAAAAAAACAGGAGACGGGAAATTAATCAGCTATGGTGCTATGCTTACTGAAGCAATTCTTGCTGTCTTGGTTTTATGTATGGTATCAAGTGTTTTGATTTGGGATAAAGAAAGTGCTACTACCTGGAACGGATTCTTCGGACTTTTAGAAAAAAGTTCTAATATAGTGTTCGGTCATGCTATTGGGCTTACAATTGAAAAGTTCGGTATTCCATTTTATCTTGGGCTTTCTTTTGGTATTTTAATGATTAATGCTTTTATTCTGACTTCGCTTGATACATCAGCACGTCTTGCTAGATATATCGTCCAGGAAACTTTTGGCGATAAACTTGGCGGTTTTTTTAAGAATAAACATACAGCAACTTTGGTTGGTTTGATTTTAGCATATATCATCGCAGCTACTGGTAGCTACAATGTGATTTGGGCAATTTTTGGAACAAGTAATCAGCTAATTGCTGCTATTGCTTTATTTATTGTTACAATTTATTTCGTTGGGTTTAAAGCTCCGAAATGGTACACAGTAATCCCTGCTATTTTTATGCTGCTAATAACTGAAATTGCTTTTATTTATCAGGTTTTTTATATTTATGTTCCAAAACAGAACTGGATTCTTGCTGTAAGTGCTGCTTTTCTGTTTATACTTGGACTTGTTATTGGAATTGAATGTATTCAAAAAATATTTTTTATTAAAAAAGAAAAAGATATTACTATATGATTTGGTTAGTAGGAAATAAAGGAATGCTGGGCATTGAAATGCAAAATGCCTTGCAACAAAAGAATTTAAGTTTCATCGCAACAGACCTTGATGTTGATATATCAAGTATTGGCAAATTGAGAGAATTTGTTGACGGAAAAGAAATTGAATGGATTATCAACTGTTCTGCATATACAAACGTAGAAAAGGCAGAGGAAGAAATTGATTTAGCTTTTAAAATAAATGCTGATGGTCCAAGAAATTTAGCTATTATTGCTAAGGAAAAAAATGCTAAACTTATTCATATTTCTACTGATTACGTGTTCGATGGTGAAAAGCAATCCCTTTACTTTGAAGAAGATGAGCCAGACCCACAAAATATATATGGTTTAACGAAATTGAAAGGTGAGCATTTAATTCAGGAAATTTTTAAGGAATATTTCATTATTCGGATTTCCTGGTTAATCGGTTTTTACAAAAGTAATTTCCTTTTTGCAATTTTAAAACAGTTTGAAAATAAAGATACTCTAAATGTTGTCAGCGACCAGTTCGGTAGTCCAACTTTTGCTGCTGATTTAGCTGAATTTGTTTTATTTATTATTGAGCAAAACTCAGAACAATATGGCGTTTTTCACTTTTCCTGTGAAGATAAAATTTCTTGGTTCGATTTTGCTGAAAAAATCTATAATTATGCAAAACAATATGAAATAACCAAAAGAAATATTCAGATTTTGCCAGTGCCAAGTTCAGAATATCCATCAAAAGTTAAAAGACCTTATAATTCGTATTTATCAAAAGAAAAGGTTAAAACAACTTTTGGAATAAAAATACCATTCTGGAAAGATTCACTTGAACTTTTTTTGCAGGAATTAAAGAATATTATATAACTCACCTTACGCATTCCCCTCTTGAGAGGGGCAGGGGTGTGTTCTTTTTCCTTTTTCCAATTATGAATCTGGGAACAAAAAGTAATTCTTTAAACTATGATTTATGTGATTGTAATGAATTTATTATTAAAAGAACAGTTCTAATTACAACAATCACAGTTTAGAACAGAATTGATTAAGTATGAAAAACGAAGAACACACCCCTTCCCCTCTCAAGAGGGGAATAAGAAAAGTGGATTAAAAATTTATCAACACTACACTTTTTCATTTCTCAAAAGAAAAATTGCGTAAGGTGGGTTATATAACTAAAGTGCTAAAAATTTCATTCAGAATCTCCTGATGAAAGTCTTTCTTTTTCATTGGATTGCCAATGACATCTTTACTTTTATTCTGCAAAACTTCTTAAACAAGATGTCCTACATCTTGCAGATGTAGGACATCTTTATCTTTAAAATTCAAATACTTTGGTATTATTAACTTCAGAACTCCTTACCCCATAACGAAAATAAAGGAGTTAGGAGATTTGACTCGTAAAGAACAATTGCGCAGTTAATCTCCCAAATAAATTTGGGAGTTACTCTAATTATTAGAATAACTCCTAAATTTATTTAGGAGTTATATGTTTGCACTTTTTTGAAATTACGTTATTTTTAATCTCTAACTCTCCCAAATTTACGTAATAGAGATTTTCAATTTTTTCAATA
>CAZCLJ010000166.1:230-10198 GCA_964499465.1 uncultured Hyphomicrobiales bacterium | reverse complement strand
CAAATAAAGAAATAATTAAATCTATCAATTAACTTTTTATCTTATAGCCAATATTATTCTAAATATAAAGTAAATTCATTATAACTCATTCCCAAGTTGCACTTGGGAATGTAACTGTCACAAAAGCTATGCTTTAACTCTTTTGTCAAAAAAAAATGCAAAGCACTGCTTGAAAAGAAATCCTCCTTCCCAAGTGCAACTTGGGAAGGAGTTCAAATAAAGAAATAATTAAATCTATCAATTAACTTTTTACCATATTGAAAAATGACAAGTAATTTGTATATTTGAAAACTTTATATAATGTTTATAATTCATTTATTATTTAATGAGAAATAAATGAGCAAAAGAAAAAGAATAACAATCAAATTAGATTCAATAATTGATTTAAGTGCAAAACTAATTGGACTGCAAAACGAGGAAAGAGTTTTAAATACTGCATTGCTTTCAGTAATGGGAAAATTAAAGATTATAAGAGGAATTGTGCTTTTACCGGACAATAACAATAATTTTAAACCATTAATAATCAAAGGCAAAGCCAATACTAACGAAATTCCGTTTTTAATGTTTAATGAGTTCCATACTTTAAAAAAGACAAAAAAAATTGAAAAGCAACTGGTAGAATCTGGTTATATGCATTGCCTCCCAATAATTTATCAGGAAAAATTATTAGCAATCATATATTTAGGCGATTCTCTCGACCATAAGAACCTACAAAAAGATGAAATCTATTATGCTAAAATTGTAGCTTCAGTAACATCAATTGCATTGCAAAACATAAGTAACAGTCAATCACTCATAGAAGCCAAAAACAGCGTTGAGCATAGAAATCTCCTTTTAACTTCGATGTTCGAAATGAGTAAGGATTTTAGCACCCTACTTTCAAGAAATCATATTTTGCGTATGCTTTCCTATCGTTTAATGGGACAGCTTATGGTGAGCAGATTTTTGATTGTTTTAATCAATGACAAAGGGAAAAAAGATGTCATCATCAATCGTTTTGATAAACCACTTCCAGAATTAGTAATTAACCATTTTTTTCAGTTTAATCAAACTGAATTAATTCAAATCTCGGGCGAGAAAGAAATTGATGAAATCTTAGAAAGAATTGATGCAAAAATTGTATCCCCTCTTATTGTTCAGGGAACTACAAAAGGAGTGCTTATAGTTGGTAAAAAAATGAGCAATGAAAATTTTACTGAGGAAAATCTGCAATTTATTGAAGTTTTAGGCAATACTGCAATGTCTGCTTTAGAAAATGAGCGACTTTTTGAGCAGGAACTTGAGAAAAAGCAATTAGAAAAAGAACTGCAGCTTGCCTTAGACATACAAAAGAATTTATTACCAGATAAAAATCCGGAAATAGATAATTTCGATATTGTCGGGTGTAGCTACCCTTCAAGACACGTTGGAGGAGACTATTTTGATTATATCCCAATTTCAAGCAGTGAGATTTTAATTGCAATAGCAGATGTATCTGGCAAAGGAATGCCGGCAGCTTTGCTGATGGCTAACGTTCAAGCTGCCTTAAAAGTGCTTGCTCCCTTGCATTTCAGTTTGAAAGAACTTGTAGAACGCTTGAATTCCATTGTATATCAAAATACCAGTCCAGATAAATTCGTTACTTTTTTTTGCGGTATATTAAATTTTCACAGCAATAATTTCCATTATCTCAACGCCGGACACAATCCACCAATCCTTCTTAGAAAAAACGGCACAATTGAGTATCTTTCAGAAGGAGGAATAATTCTTGGAATAAGCGATAATACTTTCCCCTATACCGAAGGTGATATTGTTATCAATTATGATGATTTATTGCTTTTATACACCGATGGGGTAACAGAAGCATTAAATGCTGAAAAAGAAGAATTTGGCGAAGAAAATCTGATTGATGTATTGAGGAATATTAAGGAATGGAAATCTGAAGAAATTCTATTAAAAATATCAGAGAAGCTTAAAGAGTTTTCTAAGGATACATCTCAATCTGATGATATAACAATGGTCTCAATAAAAAATATAAAAGTTAAAAAACAATGAAAATTTACAATTTTTTTTTTATTTTAACGTTTTTATTTTGTTCAATAATATTAAAAGTATATATAAGGGAAAAATAATGAACGGAATTGTAAGAATCTTAGCTTTTTCTTTAATAATTCTATTATCTGCAAGCGTTTCAAATGCACAAAAATCAAAAGCAAAAAAAGCTGAAGGCAAAAATGATGCAAAGCATCAGGTATTAGCAACAATAGGTAACGAAAAGATTACTTATGCCGATATCGAAAAAGCATTTAAGAAAAATATCAACAGGCGCGATTTAGAACTTTATAATATTTCTCAGGATAGTTTATTGGATTTTATTGAGCTTTATGTAAATTATCGCTTAAAAGTTCAAGATGCATTAAACAGAGGTTTTAATCAAGATTCAAGCATAATTCAGGATATTGACGCCAATAAGAAAATATTAGCTGAATCTTTCTATTATGAAAAAAAACTTACTGAGCCGGCTATTCAAAAAATGCTTAAACTAAGAGAATCTGAAAAGCAAATCGCCATAATTGTGATTACTCACAAACCTGCAACTGCCGATACAATTATTGCTTACAATAAAGCATATAATATGCTGAATATGTTGAAAAATGGTACTAACTTCTTCAAATTAGCCCAGGATTCTTCTGATGATAAAGAAACAGCTCGCAAAGGCGGAATTGTTCATAATTTTATTACTTCTGGAAATATTCAAAAGCAAATTGAAGATGCAGTCTATTCATTAAAAGCCGGTGAAGTTTACCCCGAACCAATAAACATTAAATTCGGTTATATAATAATTAAACTTTTAAAAGATGAACCACGCCTTTTAGTAAAAGCCCGTCATATCCTCCTCTCTGATGCTTTTCAAACTGATTCTTCTTCAGTTTCAGATAAAGCAGACAGCTTGCTAAATTTAATAAAACAAGGTGTTTCTTTCTCAAAGCTTGCAATGGAAAATTCTGAAGACCCACAAAGTGCTAAAAATGGTGGCGATTTTGGTGAATGGTATTCACGTTCTACCGGCTTTACTGAGTCTGGAAGAATCCTCGTCCCTGAATTCGTTGATGCTTTGTATGATTTACACGATGGCACTTATTCCGGCAAAGTTTATACCGATTATGGCATTCATATCATTATCCGCGATTCAACTAAATTCCCAGACGAAACTAAAGAAAAAGAAGACATTAAAAAACTTTACAAGAGAATCTATTTAGAATTAGACAAGAAAGTTTTGCTTGATTCATTAAAAAATGCTTATGGTTTGAAAATAAACGAAAACGTTCTTTCAGAATTAATTTCAAACCTTGATACTACAAAGACAAATCTTGACACTGCCTGGGTAGGAAAGATTCCTGCTGAAATGCTTGAGAAACCACTTTTTTCCTTCTTAAATCAAAATACTTCCATTAAAAATTTTGTAGAAACAACTAAAACAAAAAATGAATTAAGAGGACTTTCCTTAAACGAGCAAGGATTCAAACGCGGAATAAATAAAATCGTAGAAGAGCCATTATTTAAAAAAATTGCTTCAGAATTGGAACGAGATTATCCGGATTTTGCTGCTTTAATGCAAGAATTCAGAGATGGCATTCTTCTTTTTAAAGTAGAAGCAATCGAAGTATGGGATAAATTGAAATTCGATACAACTTTAGCAAAGACGTATTATGATTCGACTAAGAGTAAGTATAAAACAACTGCTGCTTACGACCTGACTGAAATTTATATGCTAACAGATTCTGCTGCTCAGGAAGTTTATAAATTAGCAAAAAATACTCAGGATTTTGAACTTTTAGCTGAACAACACACACAAAGGGCTGGCTACAGAGAAAAGAAAGGTAATTGGGGACTTTGCTATACTAAAGACAGTAAAATAGCTCAAATGGTTGATACGTTAAAACCTGTAGTTGGAGAAGTATTACCACCAAGACCTTTCGAACGCGGCTACTCTATAATTAAAGTAAATAAATTTGAAGGACCACGCCAGAAAACATTTGACGAAGCAATACCCGATTTTGCACCAGAAGTACAAGACATTTTACAAAAGCAACTTACTGAAAAATGGCTTCAGCAATTAAGAACCAAATTCAAAGTAAATATTGATAATAAAAAAATCAGTTCAGTTATTAAACAATTAAAAAGTTCAAATAAATAATGAAAAACTTGGCTGCAATATTCCGAACATTTTTTATAATTACTTTACTGGCAATTTCTTTTGCTAATAGTAAATTAAATTGCCAGCAGGTTTTAGACAAAATAGTTGCTGTTGTTGGTAATGAAATGATAATGCACTCCGATGTAATCGGACAAATTGCGTTCCTTGTCCAACAGGACCCAAAAATCAATCCGGACGACAAAGAAGTATTCAACACGGTTTTAAACGATATGATTAATCAAAAGTTAATCGTAGCAAAAGCTTTTGAAGATTCGATTGAAGTATCAGATGAAGAAGTAAAACAGCGTTGGGATTATCATATTAGCAACCTTGTCAAGCACTACGGCTCTACAAAACGAATTGAAGATGTTTATGGAATGTCTATTACAAGATTGCAGGCAGAGTATTTCGACGATTTAAAAAAGCAAATAATGGTCGAGAAAATCCGCGAAAAAGAATTTGGAAGCATAAAAGCTTCTCCAAAAGATGTTGAAGATTACTACAATGAATTTTTATCTGAAATGCCTGAAGTACCGGAAAAAATTGAACTATTTCATATTGTAAAAAACGTAAATATCGGCAATGATATTAAAAAATCAACTTATGAACTTGGAATGAGAATCAAAGATTCAATCCAAAATGGTGGCGATTTCGCAGATTTTGCAAAAAGATACAGCAAAGACCCCGGAACCGCCGCTTATGGTGGTGACCTCGGCTGGATTGAAAAAGGTAAGTTCATTAAAGAATTTGAGCAAGCTGCTTTTACTTTGCAACTTGGGAAAATTTCTGACCCAGTGGAAACTCCTTTCGGATTCCATATCATCAGAACTATTGACAAAAATAAAGATTCACTACATTCTCAACACATATTATTAAAATTTGGACCTTCGGAAGCGGATATTGATTCTGTCAAAAGTTATTTAAATGCTATAAAAAAGGAATTTGAAAAGACTGGTGATTTTGAATTACTTGCAAAACAGTTTTCAGATGAAACTGAAACCAAGGGATTCGGCGGACTAATCGGTAAATTGCCGTTAAATTATATTCCTAAAAACTTCTTAGATGCTCTAAACACAATCCCGGACGGGGCTATTACTGAACCAATTCCTTATAACTCAGAACCAAAATTGTCTTATCATATTATTTATAAGAAAAGAACAATTCCAGCCCATAAAGCAGATTTAAAGGAAGATTATCAGGACCTTGAGCAATACGCAACTCTAAATAAACAAGAAAAATTGTTCAGAAAATGGATTGAGAAATTGCGTGAAGATATCTACTGGGAAATAAAAAATTAGTTTTTTTGACTCAAATTATTTAATACCAAGTTGCTTTTAATAATAAAATATGGTTATTTGTCATATCTAATCCCAAAATCGATGTAAGACCTTATTTAAAATGGAGATGAAATATTTTACCCTGTCATTCTGACGAATGTCAGAATCCATCTTAAAAATAGCTTTTTATAGGTCATTAGTTATTAGCCATTAGTATTTTTACTAACAACTAATGACCAATGACATCTTTATTTTTCCTTACAAAACTTTACTAATGTTAAAAAACTTTCGAAAAGTATTAAGAAAAAGCAACGTAGTTGCTTCCTGTTTATAGAAAAAGGATTTTAAGTTTCAGAACTCCAGACCCCATAACGAAAATAAAGGAGTTAGGAGATTTGCCTCGTAAAGAATAATTGCGCAAATTATCCAGAAAAGCTGTCATTCCGAAACGAAGTGAGGAATCTCAAACTCTGTATTAGCAATGACTTGAGAGATTTCTCACTTCGTTTCGAAATGACAAGACTACGAATTAGCAAACTACGAGGGGTCAGGAGTTCTGAGTTTGCAAAACTCCATAGGAGCTGAAAGAAAACAATACACTGTCCATTATTATCAAAATGCTTTAATTGATTTTAAACTTTCGCAAAGTACAGAACTCCTGATGCCTCGTAGTTTGCTATTTCGCTTGCTTGTCATTCTGAAACGAAGTGAAGAATCTCACAACTCATTGCTACCACAGAGTTTGAGATTCTTCACTTCGTTCAGAATGACATACTTTTTGTTATAATTTGCGCAATTGTTCTTTACGAGGCAAATCTCCTAACTCTTTTATTTTCGTTATGGAGTCAGGAGTTCTGAAACAATTATTAAATATTGTCAAAAAATAATCAGATATTTTATTTATATTGCAGTATTAAGAATATATTAAAAAAAGAATATTTTTTTAAAACTTCTTGTAACATTTTGTAATATTTAATGTTATTTGTAAAGAAAAATAAAAATTTTGAAGATTTAAGCGATATAGAACTTTTTAATCTTCTAAAAAAAGATAAAAAAGAATCGCCTGAAGCATTCAAAGAGTTGTATTCACGGTATTCAAGCAGAATATATGCATATTGCAGAAGATTTGTAGGATACAAAGAGGAAGCGGAGGATATTTTTCAGGATACGTTCAAAAAGTTTTATGAAGCGGCACAGCAAGAACGTGAGATGACAAATGTCTATGGATTTATTATAAAAATTGCCAGAAATTTGTGTATTAATTCAAAGCGTAATCAAAAAAGGACAATTGAGATTGACGACACACTAAACATATCGACAAAAAGCAGACAAGACAAAGAAGAAATGCTTGATTTAATCAAACAGGCAATTGATGAACTACCAGCAGAATACAAAGATGTCCTTATCCTCAGAGAATACCAGGGTTTGAGCTATATAGAAATAGCTGAGATGACCAATCTTTCCCTTGGAACTGTTAAAGTTAGAATTTTTAGAGCAAAAGACAAAATACGGACAATTTTAAAACCATATATGGAAGAATTTTCTAAATTCTCTTAATCAGAACAGAAATTATAAAAGATAAAGTTATGAACACAATACCAGACGAAAAATACTCTGAATTACTCAATCAACTTTTAGATGGAGAATTAGAGCAAAGCAGTGAAGCAAATGTCTTTTCTGAATTAGCGAATAATGACGAGTTAAGAAGTGAATTTCGTGATATGATGAAAATTAAAGATACAATCAAACACGATAATGAAGCATTTTCAACTCCATTAAATACAACTACAGCATTGTTTTCTTCACTCGGCTTTTCTTCTGTATTAACTAATGATACAGGTGTATCTGGAGCTAATCCAGTTGCTAATGTTGCTAAAAATGCTGCTTTAAGAAAGGTTTTTGTTCCACTAATTACTTCTGTTGCAAGTATTTTAATCACATTTCTTTTATTACAAAATTATTATGGTTCTCAAATTGATGAGCTTAGCAAACAAAATCAATCGCTTATCAGTAAAAATAATTATCCGAGAACAATGAATTATCTTACTGAAAACAATCAAAATAAAGAAAATGAAAAAATTGCTGAAATAAATTCTATCGACCAAAACAAACCAATTAAGAAGCAAACTTCAATTTTTAACAAAAATTTAACATCAAAAAATACTGGAAATCTTATTGTTTCAAAAAATGAATTTTCAGATACTCCTTTAATATTAACACAAACTACTGACATACCAAAAGAAAATCTAAATAAGGAAGTAATAGCAGCTAAACCAGATATTTTACTTAATGAGAATAGCAGTATGTTCAGAAAAAATACGACTTTTGACAATTTACCTAATAATTTAACTCCATTGTTGCCAGTTTTTAACGATAAATATTTAGAAGATATTGAAAATGAAAGCGATTTTACTCATTATTGTATAATGTTCAGAACCTTAAACAGTTATTCTTTTCCATCGACAAATATAGAATCTCAGAATCATATTTTCTTTACAAATATGAGTATTGCAGGGCTTATATCATTTTCAAAACATCATAAATTCGGAATTGAAGTAGGGCAGGAATCATTTCCACAAGTGTTCGACAATGAAGAAGATGGTTACGAATACACAATTGAGCAGAATCCTACATTAGCTTGCGTAGGTTTAATTTACCGAACTGAGTTCTCTGGATTGGATTTTCTGGGTGGAGTTGAACCATTTACTCAGATTTTTCTTGGAACTACTAAATACGGACCACTTGGAAAACTTGTTATTGGCGGACAATATATAACGAAGAGCGGTTTAGGTGGCTTCATCGGTTTAGAAGGAAGTGCTTTGCTTTATAGAAATCAACAAAGGAACTATTCGACTAAAAAAATTGGACTAACTGTTGGTATGTCTTACAATTTTTAATTAATTAACTATAAAATATGTTAAAATATAAAAAAATATTAATTGCATTAATAATTGGAATAGCTTTAATTTCTTGTGAAAATCCCAATGAATACGGAGGGGAAAAGAAAAAAAAACCAATAGATGAACCAGCTAAAGTTGAACTTGAATTAATTTATGCAAAAATTGAAGAAAATGGACATCTGGGGTACTTTGAAGTAAAAGAATATCAAGCATTTATGGATACAAGTCAAATTGATTTAAATACTTGGTTAAAAATTTCATTAACTAACAGAGAACAAATTAAATATAATTATTTTTACCCGCTTCGTCTTCGTTCATTACATATAAGAATTGATTCGGTTCTGGCAAATGGAATTCCAAACTCACTAAATAGCAGCGATTCAAATATTGCTAAATTCAAAATTGTGAATGCTCCTCCCGATAGAGATACAACAATTTTTGCAAATGATTTTAATGCTATTTCTGATATTTCTTTTGGATGGAGCCGTAAAGAAAAGCAGCTTTGGGCATTTTTCTTCTCTAAAATTGTATGTTTACGCCATAAAGTGAAGAGAATTGATACCACTATATTTGTTCCATCAGTTATTATGTCGAAAAACAAAGAGAATAATAATACCAAACATAACATAATTAATTATACGTTAATTAGAAAAGACACAACAATATTTTTAGTTCGCCCATATTTAGATTCACTTTATATAAGTGGTAAATTCCTATTTAAATTGAAATAATAGCAAGCTAACAGCTAAAGGCAGTCAGCAATTGTCTGTCGGCTAAATATAATGCGTCTGTTCTAAAAACAATAATATGTCATTTCCAATTAATCGGAAATCCACCTCCAGCATAGTTTATACCAAATCGCTAACTAATAGTGCAAAATCATAATGTCATTTCGAAACGAAGTGAGAAATCTCAATGTCTGTGGTAGCAAGGAGTTGTGAGATTCTTCGCTGCGATTACCAATGACATCTTTGCTTGTCATTCTGACGGTTGTCAGAATGACACATCTAACGATGTAATCTCCATTTAAATAAAGGGCTTCCTTTATCAGGGGTTCAGAATGACAGATTATATTACCATTATTGTTAGCAGTTTGGTATTACTGGTATCCGCTTTTGCAGTAATCCCACTTTTTCGAGTAGGTTCAAAAAATAAAAAAAGCCACTCAAAAAGAGTGACTTTTTTATTTGTGCGGAAGGCGGGACTTGAACCCGCACGCCTGCGCGGCACCACCCCCTCAAGATGGCGTGTCTGCCTATTTCACCACTTCCGCAGTTACAGAATACAAAATTACATATTTTTCAGAATATTACAAAGATATTTTTTACTAGACTTTTATATTAGACTTGAATTATTTAGATTTTATATAAAAAATATCAGATATTTTATAAAATAAAAAAAATTTCTTTCACAAAAAGGAAAAAAATCGTATTTTTGTAAATGTATTTGCTCGGGTGGCGGAACAGGTAGACGCACAGGACTTAAAATCCTGTGGGAGCATATCCCGTGTGGGTTCGAGTCCCACCCCGAGTACGGTTACAGAAAGCAGAAAACAGAAAGCAGAAAGAAGAATCAGTAAGAAAAGAATAAAGAATTAGAGAATATGAACGAAAA
>CAZCLJ010000166.1:0-130 GCA_964499465.1 uncultured Hyphomicrobiales bacterium | reverse complement strand
TGAAGAATCAGAAAGAAAAGAATAAAGAATTAGAGAATATGAACGAAAATGAAGAAAATAGAGAATAGAAAATAGAATGAAGAATCAGAAAGAAAAGAATAAAGAATTAGAGAATATGAACGAAAATGAA
>CAZCLJ010000165.1:0-10241 GCA_964499465.1 uncultured Hyphomicrobiales bacterium | reverse complement strand
CGACCTATCTTTACTACAAACAGACCACTCCTACGGAGTTTTGCAAACTCAAAATTCTTTTTCTACAAACAGGAAGCAACTACGTTGCTTTTTCTTCTTACTTTGCGAAAGTTTCTTAACTTTCGTAAAGTTTTGGTGAGTTAACGTAAAGATGTCATTACGAACCCCTAATAAAGCAAGACCTTTATTTAAATGGAGATGAAAAATTTACTTCACAATAACCATTCTCTTTGTTATTAATAAGTTACTTGACTTGATTAACAAAAAATATACGCCAGAAAGATAATTAGATAATGATAATGTAAAACTATCTTCGTCGTTAAACTTAATTGATTTTGAATCAAGTAAGCATCCGATTACGTTATAAATATCGAAGTTCATTTCATCTTTTATTGCTCGATTAAATCGTATTTGTACTTCTTCAGATGCCGGCTGTGGATTAATCGTTGCATCAATCTTAATATTATCATCTAAATATATATTGACATCGCTATTAGAATTTCCACTGAAAATAGTTGGCTCAAGCTCAATTGAAACTGGTAAGTACACTGAACCACACTTTCCTTTATAAGTAATTGTATCGAAGTAATTAAAAGAAAAATATTTGTCAGCAAAAAAGCAAATTTCTAATGGAACTGTTTGTTTTGCAGGAACAATCAAAGGAAATTGAGATTGAGGGATCGAAAAATTAGTATTGACTGAAAGGTATAAATCTTTAATAATTACATTATTAACAGATTGATTGAAAATGCCTATTGAATCTTTAACCAATTGAAGCGGATAATAATTTTTCGGCATTTCAAACTTTTTTTCAGGAATAAATTTGATTGGAGCACCAAGCGAAGGGTCTAACTCACCTTCAATAATTCTTATGTTCTTTTCTTTGTCAAATACTAAAATTCTATAGATGCCTTTTTCAGATTCATAAATCAAACTAATAGTAAATTTTGCTACATTTTTGCTAATTCTTTCAAAAGCAACATTGCAATTAAAATTGTATTCAACAGCACAAGTATCAATACCAGAAATAATGGCACCAGTATCCTCAACAATTATTTCTTTCAAAATACCGCAGGAGTCATTAATTGACTGGACATAAGGAGCGTTGATGTCTTTTAAAGCAATACCGAATTTTGCAATAAATCCATCAGTATAATTTTTTTTATTTAATTGAAAAGCATTTGAAGTAACTGGAAAATCATTGCTATTTGTGCTGCCAACAATGTAAAGAACAGAATCCTTAACAAAAATATCTGAAGCATTGTCTTCGTTAATACCTCCAATATATGTTGAATTAAGCGGAACACCATCTAAATTTAGAGATAACGAATAAACATCATAATTTCCCTTATTACTTTCCTGAAAAGAATCTCCAGTTATTAAAATATTATAACTGTTCGTTTTGAATGTAGTATAAATGTTTTCATTAGCAACTTTTAAAGAACTATAAAAAACATCAGTATCATTATCATTTGTTGTTTTACCTTCATTTCGTGAACCACCAATATAAGTACACCACACTTTTAAACCTTCTGGAGACAATTTAAGTAAGAAACCATCAACATCTCCATTATTTTTGGTCTGGAATTCATTTAATAACGATAAGTCATTGCTTGTTGAATAACCAAGTAAATATATATTATCATCACTATCTAAACCAACATTAAATAGTCTATCTATTCCTTTTTCTCCAAAATAACTACTCCATAATATATTAAAATTTTTATCAAATTTAATAATATAGCCATCAAATTTACCATTAAAACCAGCTTGAAGTTTACTATTTATAATAGGAATACAATCTAAGTTTGTAAATCCACAAACTATAATATTATCATTTTTGTCTATTGCAATACCTTCGGCAAAAATATTTTCATAATGAATAGTATTACTGTAGCCAATGAAAGTGGAATATAAATCATAATTTATAGTATTAATTTTAATTAAAATTCCAGCATACCATGCACCTTTTGTCTTCTTTATTGCTTTACTAGAAACTGGAAAATCATTACTAATTGATCTTCCAACTATATATACATTTGAATTTGAGTCTGCTACTATACAAGAACCACAGTCATAACCTCCACCACCAATAAAAGTGGAATAAACTAGCTTTCCGTCTTTGCTTAATTCAGAAATAATTACATCAGAGTTACCAGAATGTACTTTTGAAAAAGCATTATTAGTTACAGGAAAATTACCAGACTGAGATTCTCCAGTTAGCCAAATATTATTGTTTTTATCTAAGCAAATACTCAACATCATTTCGGTACCTGAACCGCCTAAATAGGTACTCCAAATTAATTTATAATTTTTATCAAATTTAGAAATGAATAAATCATAACCACCTTTTAAATTTTTTTGAAACGCATCGCTTGTTATTGCTAAATCGCTACTGGATGTGTGTCCAGCTATAATGATATTGTCTTCATCGTCAACAATTATTGATTTAATTACATCATTATTCTTGCCTCCCAAAAAAGTAATCCAATCTGCTTCTTTAAAACCAGATAAAATTCTATCATCATTCTTTATATTTTTATTATATTTGTATTTTTCATAAAGTAAATTACTTTCTGAAAATAAATTATTATAATAACAAACAAGAAATGTTAGAATCAATATTATTTTTGCTGTTTTCATAGTATTTAATAATACATTTTATTAATTTTAAAATTTAAAACAAATAATTGAGATATGCAAGTAAAATTATTTTTTATAAGAAAAACTAAAGGTATATTTTTAAAATTAAACCTTCATTCTTTATTTGGTTTTCTAAATGGTTTTTTATTAAATTTAGTATATTTATCTAAATTTTCAAAATGGAGAAAACAAATTAAAAAGCCAAAATTCGATGATTTTTATACTTTTAACTTTGGGTCAAATAAAAGATTTGATGTGTATAAAAGTGTTTTTGATAGTGAAAATTTAGTTGGTGCAATTAATTATTTAGAATTCGGTGTTGCTTACGGCAAAACTTTTAAATGGTGGACTGACAACAATAAAGACAGCGCTACAAGGTTTTATGGCTTTGATACATTTGAAGGTCTTCCTGAAGACTGGCATTTATATAAAAAAGGTGATATGTCGCCCGGTGGTATTTTTCCAAATATAAAGGATTCAAGAGTAGAATTTATAAAAGGTCTTTTTCAGGATACTTTACCTGAATTCCTAAAAAACTTTAAAAATGATAAAAGAAATGTTATACATTTAGATGCTGATTTATACACTTCTACTCTATATGTTTTAACCAGTATGGCGCAATTGTTAAAGAAAGGTGATATAATTATTTTTGATGAGTTCGGCGTTCCTACTCACGAATTTAAAGCATTTACTGAATTTGTAAATTCCTTTTATATAGATTATGAAGTTATCGCAGCAGTAAATAACTATTTTCAAATTGCTGTCAAAATATTATAATTCCTATTTACTTAACTCAACTTTCCTTGTTGATGTAATTATTTTAAATTATAGTAATTTACAAAATATTTACTACTATCATGTCATTCTGACGAATGTCAGAATCTATCTTTTAAGTAGTAATTTTTAAGATGGATTCTGACATTCGTCAGAATGACACATATACAATATTTATATATTAATAATAATATCAATTACTTACATCAACTAGGAAAGTTGAATACTTAATTTTAAAAAAGTGAAAAATTCAAGATATATTGAATCTTTTCACTTTTTTTATTATTATCTTTTGCTTCTTTTCTTGTAATTTAATAATAAAATTGATATTTTGCAATTTAATTTTTATATTATTTTGTAATATAGGAATTAGGAAGCAGGAATTAGGAAAGAGTTTGTAGATTTTTCTGAAGCACAAGATAAAAGAAGACTTTTATTTAAATGGAAATGACATCACTAAAAGTGTCATTCTTACGGATGTCAGAATCCATCTTTAAAATAGTTTTTATAGGTCATTAGTCATTAGTTATTAGTCATTAGTAGTTTTTACTAACAACTAATGACAAATGACTAAAATATTCCTTTTTCCATTCACATTAGAAAAAACCAAGATGGATTCTGACATCCGTCAGAATGACACTTGTTTTGTCATCTGCATTTAAATAAAGGTCTTTTTTATAAGGGGATTCAAAATGACAGGTTTTCTCTTTCCCAAGTGCAACTAGTGTAGTATTTCGTTAAAAGACTTACTATTTTGTGTCATTTCGAAACGAAGTGAGAAATCTCACAAGTCATTGCCACCACGAAACTTGAGATTCCTCACTTCGTTTCGGAATGACACAAAATTATAGTCTGGTTTTCAAAGAGATATTACACTAGGGAAGGAAAATAAATTAGATTTGAGTAGTAAATTTAAATAATTAATCATTAATCACTAATCATTTATCATTAAAAATGTTTCCAGTAATAGAAGTAAAAAATCTTACAGTTTCATACAACGAAAGAGTAATTTTGGATGATGTTAGTTTTAACATTTTTCCGGGAGAGATATTTGTTATTGTCGGTGGGAGCGGTTGCGGAAAAAGCACCTTATTAAGGCAGCTTATTGGAATTGAACAGCCATATTCCGGCAGCATAATAATAGATGGAAAAGACTTAACCACTGCAAATCCCAAAGAACGCACCGAAATTATGAAAAAATATGGTGTGCTGTTTCAGTCAAGCGGACTGATTGCTTCTATGTCAATAGCAGAAAACATAGCTTTGGTGCTTGAAACAATAAAAGATTTAGACAATGAAACAATTTACGACATAATAAAAATAAAACTCAATTCCGTTGGATTAGATGGTTTTCAGGATTTTTTACCGGCAGAAATTAGTGGTGGTATGAAGAAAAGGGCTGCTCTTGCACGCGCAATGACTCTTGACCCATCAATACTTTGTTTCGATGAGCCGTCTTCCGGTTTAGACCCTACGACTTCAGCTGCATTAGATAATTTAATCAAAGAAATCAATCGCTCATTTAAAACAACAATGATAGTTGTAACCCACGATTTAGCAAGTATTTTAAATATATCCGACAGAATAATAATGCTCGACAAATCTGTTCGTGGTATAATTGCAACAGGCACTCCGGAAGAATTAAAGAATAACCGCTCCAACCAAATAGTTTATAATTTTTTCAATAGAATAGGATAATCAAATGAAAAAAATAAAAGCAAGCAGAAGTTCAAGTTCCTTTCTGGTAGGAATTTTTGTAATCATTGGTTCAATATTAATTATTTCAGTAATCATCTGGCTCGGTGCAAGCAGTTTTCTCGAAACAAATGTTCAGTATCTAACATATTTTGACGGCTCTGTAGAGGGCTTAGACCCCGGCTCTGCTGTTAAATATCTTGGCGTTCCGGTGGGAACTGTTGGAAAAATTGAAGTAGCTTCTGACGGTCGGTTAATTCAGGTAACGATGCTAATCGGAAAAAAAATTGAAATTTCGGATAGTTTGCGTGTTAAGGCAGAAATGGCTGGTATTGCCGGTGGAAAGTTCCTTCAACTCTACTTCCCTACCGATACAACAATTGCAAAAATGTATCCGGATATTTCCAATATAAAGCCCGATTTCCCAGTTATTCGCTCCTCCCCATCTGGAATCCAGGAAATTGAGATAGCAGCACGCGAGATTATGAACAACATAATGAAATTTCAGTTCGATTCCGTTTCGAATAATACTGTAAATTTCCTTGCTACTACTACTGACTTTTTTAAAAATAAGAAATTATATTCAATTATCAGCAATTTAGAAACTACTTCCAGCGATTTAAAATTATTGATGAGCAATGCAAACAATACGAATTTTTGGGAAAATTTAAACAATACAAGCGAAGAATTATATAAAACCTCAGTTGCCTTGAAAAATTTCTCTGATGAATTGAACTCAAAAATTGATGATGTTGATATTGAAAAAACGATTGCAAATGCTTCTATGCGATACGATTCAGTTATGATAAATACAAATCAGGCGGTTAAAAATATTTCATATCGCTTTGAAAATGCCTTGTTCAATCTCAACGATTTAATTACTGGTTTTAAATCAACAAACAAGCAGATGAAACGCACTCTGCAGGCATTCACAGATAATCCTTCCCAAATACTATTGAGCAATCCACCGGAACCGGAAAAGTAAACAATGGATGGGAGTTGAAATTTAGTACTACTGATGCCTCATAGTTTGGTATTTCGCATTTTTTATTATAAGAAGTTAAATTTGAATGTAAATATTTCTAATAGGTCATTCGTTATCGTCATTCGTTATTCGTAGTTACAAACTAATGACCAATGACTAATGACCAATAACTAATTGAACGATATTGGCTAACTGCGTAATTGTTTTATACAAAGCAAATCTCCTCACCTTTATTTTCGTTATGGTGGCTGGAGTTCTGAAGTTTCAAATATAACAATTAAAATTAAAATCTATACTCAATACCGCCAGTGAATATATTGAATTTACTAACATTGTAATCAACGAAAATATTGATTGGTCCAATTTGCTTAGCAATACCAATGGTAAATTTAACATTTTGGTCATCGAATTTCATTTTAGCAGTTTGCGGATTGGTATCACCGGGATAATCGGGTGGCTCTGGTGGATAAATACGAATGATGTGTCCGTTTTCATCTTCATCAGTTCTTAACATACCAAGTTGAGCTTGGGTTTCCTGAGGAAGTAAATATTTATATTCCGAATTAATATTTACTGTTTCGTATGAAAGTCCGGTATAAATATCCATTCCGAAATCGAATGATTTACTTGCCTGCAAATTGAAATTCCAGAAAGTAGCATCTGCTTTGAGTTCTGCATTTGTAACGCCGACAGTATTTTCTAAATGAGTCCCCTGATAAACTACCTGAAAAGCTATATCAATTTCTCTTTCGTTACAATTTCCATTAGGATTTTTTAGAAAATATTGAGAAATGCTATGTTTCAAACCGAAGCCCCAAAAAGCAAAATCACCGATATTTTTTCCCATATTTACAGGAGGAATAAAGCGAATAAGCAGTTCAGTTCCATACAAAGAACCAATTTCAAATTGAGGAACAGCTGCCATTAAAGTAGATAAATTTGCTCCTTCAGGAAGAGAAAATGTTTCCGGGAATTGTTTTATTATATTTAATACAGAATCCTGCATTTCTTTCGGAAGCAATTTATAAGCCGGGTTGCGTTCTATTAAATTTACTAAGGTGTCATTAGGTAGGTTAAATTTTTCTTGCTTAAATCCTAAAACAGTAGCGGCTTCTTTAGGTAAAATAATTGAACCACTGCTAATTCCATCGTAAAGTATTGATTTTAAAGCATAGTAAATCAAGCCAGTAGTATCTTTAATTGATTTAATACTTGGTGGAATTAAAGTATAATCAATATAATCGTTTAATTTTGAAAAATTAAGCATTTCAGCCGGCATTGCAGGATTGTAAGTTTTCATATCATCACGGACGAATCCAAGCATTCCGTGAATACCAAAGCGAAAATAGGGCTTATCAACTTTTTGAGGAACAAATGCCTGATTAAAAAAGCGTGAATTTGAAGTTGCATTCATCGTTTCTACAAGTGGTTGCAGATAGGGGAGACCGTTCAACTCAAAAATATCTTTACTGAACAAACGGGCTAAATCTATAGTGATTTTATCGGCAGCATTTATTTTTAAAGTAGAAATAAGTATTGCAATAAATAGGATTAGTGTAGTTTTCTTCATATTATTTCAATACCTTCTTCTTAATTATTACGTATAAGGGCAATGCAACAATTAATATAATAATTGCAAAGTGCCAAAGAAATGAAATTACTCCAAAAACTACTTTCAATAGCAATACTAATATTATTGTTGATAGCACTATGGCTATGACTAATGACAAAATACTTTTAAAATTCATAATAACTCCATAAAATTTTTTACTAAATTATGAAAAATTTAATATAAATGACTTGAAAAAGTGAATTATGTTGTATGGAACAAGAAAAATATTTTTCAGGTTATGAAAAAACTATATTCAGAACTCCTGCCCACATAACGAAAATAAAGAAGTTAGTAGATTTCTCCCGTAAAGAATAATTTCGCTTTTAATCTTCATAATAAATTATTGAGTTATTCTAATAATTTGAATATCACCATATTTTATTATGGTGATGAAACTGAAAATAATATAAATTTGCTTTTAAAATAGAAGTAAAGTTAAAAGTTGCAAAAACCATCGAATAACCGACTGTTTCTTTGCACTTTACTATGCTTCGAAAAAACACTTATTTTTCTTTAATTATATATACTGTTCCACGATTTTTACCTATTGAATCAATTACCTGCTCTGTTTTTAAATATTGTAAATCCTTTTTTAAAGAATGTATCGAAATATCTGTAAATACTTTAGATAAATCACTTAATTTAATTGGCTGTTCTTTTTCGATAAAGTCCTTAATCTTTTTTTGTCTTTCGTTTAGATAAGCACCTTTGGATTTAAAAACATCATATTTTTGTTCTAAGCTTTGAATCAGTGTTGCCAGAGCAGAAAGAAAAAAAATAATCCAGCTATTTATTTTTTCATTATCGGTGTATCTATCCTTTTGACCATAAATTAATGCTTCATAATATGATTTTTTCCTTTGTTCTATCAAATTTTCAAATGAAATATACTTAACAAATTGATAATCGTTTTGAAGCAAAAGTAAATTTGTCAATAATCTGGACAATCTTCCGTTGCCATCTTGAAAAGGGTGAATTGAGAGGAATTCATAAATAAATAATCCAATAATTACTAATGGATGAATCTCGTTTAGTTTCAATTGCTGATTTGTCCATTCAATCAAATCATTCATTTCATTTTCAACAAGGTTAGGTTCAGTGGTATTGAATATTGTTTGTTGAGTGCCGTCGGGATAGTATGCTACAACCTTGTTTGAAAGATTTTTATATTTTCCACGATGTCTGTCATCTTTAGTGCTGTATTTCAATAACCTTTGATGCAACTGTTGTATAAAATTTTTTGATATTGAAATATCGCGAAAGTTCTCATAAATAATTTCAAGAACATCGAAATACCCAACTACTTCCTGTTGGTCTCGTGTTTTAAGCTTGGTTATTTCCGTATTTTCAAGAAGTTCTTTAATCTCATTATTTGTCAGTTGCGCACCTTCAATCCGGGTAGAAGAACCAATTGATTCAATAGTTGCTATTTTGCGAAGTTCTTTTAAGTAAGTATTTTCTTTTTGTTCAACTAAATTCCACTTACCTTTAAATGTATCAATAAAACTTATCAGTTTTAATATCTGCTGATTTGTTTTAAAATCAAAATTCAATTTATTTAAAAATTTATCCATATATTATCTATAAATTATCCATACAAAGATAAGGAAAAAAATCGAATTATCTATTGTTTATCTATAAATTATCTATTTGTGATTTATTAAAAGTATTTGACCAATTGTTAGGTGTGGGTGATATAAGGAAATGTAGCTTTTTGGATAAAGAAAAGAAAGCAGGGACAGTAAATCTTGAATTATTTACTGCCCTGTAATATTCTTTACTGATGGGCATTTTCTATTCTAAAAAGAAAACAATTGTGCTTACTACTCTGGCTGTTTGAATGTAAGGTTCTTTGGGTTTTTCGCTGGCTTCGCTTTCTTCTTCATCGTAGTAATAACGCTGCTCGCCTACGATAGAAATTTGACCTTGAGAAGCAGTTTTTATTTTACCTAACATTGCTTGCGAATCGTTGGCAAACTGCTCACCTGCAATGCGGGCATTTTTTGTGCTTTCTGCTATTAGTTGCGGTTTAATTGAGTTTAGCTCCTGGAAAATATAATCTGTGGTTATGTTTGAAGTTAAATCCTTGCTAACTAAATCCAATTCTAATTGAGAAGCTTTGTCTTCCGTTGTTTTTACTTCTTTCGATTGTATTGTCAAGCTCTGTGTAATAGTATATCTGTCAATTTTTACCTCTACTTGCTTTCCATCTATCCATTTGGTTTCATAATATTTTTCCCTGTCTCTTACTCCTATATTATTGATATTAATATCATTTTTGTTATATCCATTATTAGTTAAATAATCAACAATAGCGTTTTTTTTAATTTCAGTTTTCTTAATAACATCTTGTAAATTATCGCCCGAAAAAGAAAATTTTAAAGCGATAGTAGCAGAAGTTGCTGTCATATCCATTTCTGCCAATCCTTTTACAGTTACAACGCGGTCTTTATCGCTAAATGTTTTTAGTCCTTTATAACGGAACTTCCGAGCAAAAAATTCAATAAAATCGTTGTAAATATATAATATTAT
>CAZCLJ010000164.1:0-10247 GCA_964499465.1 uncultured Hyphomicrobiales bacterium | reverse complement strand
CGTTTCGAAATGACAAGAAATGTTTATTAGGTTTTCAATAAATTATTACACTAGTGTTGTAATTCGTTAAAAGACTTATTATATTGTGTCATTTCGAAACGAAGTGAGAAATCTCACAAGTCACTGCTACTACAGAACTTGAGATTCCTCACTTCGTTTCGGAATGACAAGAAATGTTTATTAGGTTTTCAATAAATTATTACACTAGGCATCAGGAATGCTGAAATTAAAAGCTATCAGCCGAAAACTCTCGGCTGATAGCTAAAAACAAAGCTAAAAGAATTTATTTTTTCTTCTTCTTGCCTTTTTTATCTTTTTTACCTTTTTTCTCTTTCTTTTCTTTCTTAACTTTTTTATCTGGTTTTGTAAGTAGTTCTTCTGTTATTGCAGCACGTGCTGCAGCAAGACGGGCAATAGGAACTCTGAAAGGTGAGCAGGAAACGTAGTTCAAACCAAGTTGGTGACAGAATTCAACTGATGATGGTTCGCCGCCGTGTTCGCCGCAGATACCGAGTTTGATTTTCTTGCGAGTTGCTCTTCCTTGTATTACTGCTAATTCCATCAAATAGCCAACGCCTTCTCTGTCAATTGCCTCAAATGGGTCTCTTGCGTAAATTTCTTTTTGGACATAAAGTGGAAGGAAACGACCTGCATCATCGCGGCTAACACCCAAAGTAGTTTGAGTTAAATCGTTTGTTCCGAATGAGAAGAATTCAGCAACTTCAGCAATTTGGTCAGCAGTTATGGCGCCACGTGGAATTTCAATCATTGTTCCAACTAAATAATCGAATTTCACGCCGGTTTCTTCCATTACTTCACTTGCAACCTTGCGGACGATTTCTTCCTGTGATTTGAGTTCTTTTACGTGTCCAACGAGTGGAATCATAATTTCCGGTAATACTTTTGTGCCTTTTTTAATAACGTTTACAGTTGCTTCAAAAATAGCGCGGGACTGCATTTCAGTAATTTCCGGATAGAAAATACCAAGACGGCATCCGCGGAAACCGAGCATTGGGTTAAATTCGTGAAGAGCAGAAATACGCTCTTTGATTTTAGAAAGTGAAATATTTAATTGTTTTGCAATTTCCTTTTGACCGGCTTCGTCCTGTGGTAAAAATTCGTGAAGTGGTGGGTCGATTGTTCTGATTGTAACTGGTCTTCCGTCCATTGCTAAAAATATACCTTCAAAATCTGCTCTTTGGAATGGGAGGATTTTTGCAAGTGCTTTTCTGCGTTCTTCAACTGAATCGGAAAGAATCATTTCGCGCATAGGTCCTATTTTACCTTCGCCAAAGAACATATGTTCTGTTCTGCAAAGTCCGATACCTTCTGCTCCAAACGCAACTGCATTTTGGCTTTGGTCTGGCTGGTCTGCATTAGTGCGAACATTTAAGCGGCGGAACTGGTCTGCCCATTTCATAATTTGTTTATAAATTTGATAAGTTGGGGCATCTTTTTCGTCAAGAGTCTTTTGAATAAGGACCTGAACAACCTCGCTTGGACGAGTTGGGATTTTTCCATTAATCACTTCACCTGTAGAACCATCAATAGAGATGAAATCGCCTTCTTTAACAACTAAATCTTTGCCTTCAACCGAAAGAGTTCTGGCTTTATAATCAATATTTAAAGAACCGCAACCAGCAACGCAAACTTTACCCATTTGGCGGGCAACGAGAGCAGCGTGTGAAGTCATACCGCCACGGGCAGTTAAAATACCTTCAGCAGCATTCATTCCGCCGATGTCTTCGGGTGAGGTTTCAATTCTAACAAGAATTACCGGCTCGCCTTTTTTAGCAACTTCAATAGCATCTTCTGCATTAAATACTACTTTACCGCAAGCAGCACCTGGTCCAGCGTTTAAGCCCTTTGCAATGAACTGCTTGTTTCCTAATGCTTTTTTCTTTTCGTTCAAATCAAAAATCGGACGTAAGAGTTGGTTTAATTGGTCTGGTTCTACTCTCATCAAAGCTTCTTTTGGTGAAATAAGCCCTTCTTTAACCATATCAACGGCAATTTTCATTGAAGCGAAAGCGGTGCGTTTTCCAACGCGGCATTGAAGCATATAGAGTTTTCCATCTTGGATTGTAAATTCTACATCAAGCATATCTCTGTAGTGCTGCTCTAAAATCTGGCGTATGCTTAAAAGTCCGTTATAAGATTTTTTATCTTTTTCAGCAAGTTGAGTAATTGGTAGAGGAGTTCTTGTTCCGGCAACAACATCTTCACCTTGGGCATTCATAAGGAATTCGCCATAGAAATAATTTTCACCTGTTGCAGCATCACGGGTAAATGCAACGCCTGTTCCACTGGTTTCGCCGAGATTTCCGTAAACCATTGATTGAATGTTTACTGCAGTTCCCCACCAATCCGGAATACCATTCAATTTTCTATAAATAATAGCACGGTTGTTGTTCCAGGAGCCAAATACTGCTCCGATAGCTCCCCAAAGCTGTTCTTCCGGGTCTTCGGGGAAATCCATACCAGTTTTTTCTTTAATTGCTTTTTTATATTCTGAAACGAGTTCTTTTAAATCATCAACAGTAAAATCAACGTCATACTGAATTCCACGTTGTTTCTTCTTCTCTTCCAAGATTTCTTCAAATGGGTCGATGTCATCTTTGCCTTGTGGTTTTAAACCAAGAACAACATCTCCATACATCGAAACGAAGCGGCGATATGAATCATAAGCAAAGCGGGGATTGTTCGATTTTTCAATTAAACCTTGAATTGTAATATCGTTTAAACCAAGGTTAAGCACTGTATCCATCATACCGGGCATTGAAGCTCTTGCGCCCGAGCGAACTGAAACGAGTAGTGGATTTGTTGGGTCACCAAATTTTGCGCCCATATCTTTTTCTACTTTATGCAATGCGTCTTTTACTTCCTTGGCTAAAGTTTTTGGGTATGTGTTGTTATTTTCATAATAATATGTGCATACTTCTGTTGTAATCGTAAAGCCAGCAGGAACAGGCAATCCCAAATTCACCATTTCGGCAAGATTGGCGCCTTTTCCACCGAGAAGCGCTTTCATTTCGGCTTGACCGTCAGCTTGACCACCACCAAAATAATATACATATTTGGCGTTAGTCTTTTTGTCTTTTTTCCCTTTTTTTTCTGCCATTTTTTTCTCCAGAAAAGTTGAGTAAATAATAAATTATATTAAATCATTTTTTTCTACGTAATAACTTTAACTTACAAAAATAACTATATATTTGAAAATTGACAAAATATTTGTGAAGTGTTTAGATTGTTTATACAAAACTGAGAATAGCAATATAAATTGTCATTCCGAACCCCAAAATAATGCAAGACCTTTATTTAAATGGAGATAACATTATTTAACACAGTCATTCTGAACGAAGTGATGAATCCAGAAAATTTTTTTAACCACTACTCTCTGGATTCTTCACTTCGTTCAGAATGACAAGCAAGCGAAATAGCAAACTACGAGGGGTCAGAAGTTCTGAATCTAAGTGATGGAATGAATTGCCTAAGTACTTGGGAAGCACAAATCAACTGTTCGATGATGCAAATCACCGCTTAATTTGAACTGTGATTTTTGTGGTTATTTTCAGAACTCCTTCCTTAAAGTATTATTTCATTTTGCTGATTTTAATATCAGAACTCCAGATGCCTCGTAGTTTGGAATTTCTTATTTTTTAATAAAAAGTTAAATTTAAATGTAAATATATCCAATAGGTCATTCGTTATTGGTCATTCGTCATTAATAGTTACATACTAATAACCAATGACCAATAACTAATAAAAGAATTTTTGCTTAATGCGCAATTATTCGGTGCGAGGCAAATCTCCTAACTCCTTTATTTTCGTTATGGGGTCAGAAGTTCTGAAACTACTAGTGTAATAATTTATTGAAAACCTAATAAACATTTCTTGTCATTCCGAAACGAAGTGAGGAATCTCAAATTCTGTAGTAGCAATGACTTGTGAGATTTCTCACTTCGTTTCGAAATGACACAATATAATAAGTCTTTTAACGAATTACAACACTAGGCATCAAGAGTTCTGAATTTTTTTTATTCAATCCATTTTAATTCTGATAAAAATATTTCCCATTTACCGTTGTTATTTTTTAAATATGATTCACCACCTTCATAGACTATACGAAAATAAACTTTAGCGTATTGCATATTTTTATCAAATATAATTACATTTACTTCTGGATAAGATAAAAGTTGCCAATACCCACCCCAATGTCCATAAAATATTTTTATAAAATTTTCTAAAAATGCTTTCTTCTTTTTACTTTCATTTTTTGGTGAAGCGGTGCTCATAACACCATTAGAACCTTGGGGATAATGCTCGTTGCCTAAAAAATCATTTAGAATTGCTTCATATTTTGAAGTTAAAAAGAGTATTTTCTTATCTGGAAAACTTATTTGAGGTCTGAAATTCGTTATTGATTCTTCAAATAAATATTCCATTTTTGCTTCTAAATCAATTGGTCTACATAATTTCATAGCATATTCAGATAACTTACCATTAACTCGTTTTAAATAATCAGATTTTTTCTTTTCATCTTTAATTTTTTTATTTATATAATCAACAACTATGCTATCAATATCTTCTTCCGTAACTATTTTCTGAACAAAAGCATATTTAATATCGTTTTGAGTTAATAAAAAATCTACGTTTTTATAAATATCTCCTCTGTCGCTAGCGCCCAAACTGCGAATATCAAAAGGTTTATAAAGCAACTTAAAAATTTCATATACATTTCGTATAGTATCGTTTAAACTTTGAAGTTCTTCATTTGATACTGGCGGAATCTCCTCATTCCAGTTTAAATAAAACTGCTTAAGCGAATCTAATGAATTATTCTTATATGCTCCTTCAAGCAATTCTGAAGGAGACTGAGAATAAAGCGTTAAGTTAGCTAACAAGTATAATAAAATGATAGTTTTTCTCATATTTAAGAGCACCAAACCTTTCTTAATATTTTATTTATACAAATATGATTATTACATTTTATGTGTCATTCAGGAATGAAATGAGGAATCTCACAAGTCATTGCTAACACAGAACTAGAGTTTCCTCTCAATGCTTTATAATTATACTTTGTTTTTACTCCTTCACTAGTTGTAATTGGGAAGTAAGATTTTAATTTCTTTGATTTCATTCTATAAATAAAGATAAGTCATTTCCGAGTAATCAGAAATACAGTCAAAAAATTGTTGAAAGATACCTGTTTTCAAGATATGGCAAATTTAAAAGTTAATTCATCAATCAATAAAATAAGAAATTACTAAAATTAAGGAAAATATATTTAAAATTCAGGTTAAGCTTAAAGAAATCTATGCTACTATTTTCAAAATAGTACTTATTAAAATCTGCTCCAACTGAAAACTGTAAATAATTTCGATACCATCTGTCAGGCAGCAGAATATAATAAGAATAATCTAAATTAATACCAGAACAGAGTTTAGGAAATGATTGTTCAGAAATGAAATAAGAATAATTGATAAAAGTTTTGATAAATAAATCTCTGTTATAGAAGAAACCGAGTTGTAATTTTACATCAGGTTCAAAACCCAATGATAATTTTGTATTATTTATTATATTTTCAAAGTTATAGTTCCCTAATTCAATCGAACTTAAACCGATACCGGCAGAAAGAAATCCATTAAAATTATTTTTATTATATTTTTCAAGTTCATAAGTATTAAAACCAAAACCTGCTCGAAATTTAATCCAGTTTATAATAAATTTTTCATAATTAGTTTTATCAAAATTCAGAAAAGTAGCGCCAAGTAAATAATTCCAAAGTGAGTAAACCGGAACTCCAGGAGTTAGAGGTCTTGATTTGAAATCAATTTTTTCAAAAAAAACAGGAAAATAATTATCGCCATCGACGATAGCAATATTATAAATGAATTCTGGATTGTTATCACTAAAAGTTTTTAAACCAACTGAAATCTTAAATATTGACATATCATCTAAACCTTCATATTCTAATCCTTCTTTTTTAAATATTGATAATGTAGTTTGATTTTGATTCTTATAATTTTCAAAATTTAATCCAAGTATTAATTGATTTTCATAACAACTTATTATATCTAAAGAAAAAACAAGCATTAAAAATAGGAATAAAATCATTTTATTAATCATCAAAATCCCTAACCTATACTATTTTTAAAAAAAGTCAATACTTTATTACTCATTCCCAACTTGGACTTGAGCAAGCATCTTTCACAAAAGCTATGCTTTACTCATCATTCAAAAAAAATGTAAAGCATAGCTTTAAAAGAAATCTTCCTTCCCAAGTGCAACTTGGGAAGGAGTTCAAAAATATCATTGCTTTAAAAGAAATCTTCCTTCCCAAGTGCAACTTGGGAAGTAGTTCAAAAACATCATTGCTTGAAAAGAAATCTTCTTTCTCAAGTGCAACTTGGGAAGTAGTTCAAAAACATCATTGCTTGAAAAGAAATCTTCCTTCCCAAGTGCAACTTGGGAAGTAGTTCAAAAATATCATTAATAATTAATAATTAATAATTATTTTAGCTTCCCTTAAAACATCTTCAGTGTTCAAAATTGTTTCTTTTTCGTAACTTTTTGCGAACCCGACTGGGACTTCTTTTGAACCAACTCTTTTTACAGGTGCATCTAAATATTCAAAAAGTTCTGATACAATAAAAGCAGCAATTTCACCGCCGAAACCACCAGTTAATCTGTCTTCGTGGGCAATTAAAACGCGGTTCGTCTTTTTTACTGAATTTGCTACTGTTTCCTTATCCCAGGGAATCAGAGAGCGCAAATCAACAACTTCAACAGAATAACCATCTTTTTCGAGTTCTTTAGCAGCAAGTAAACTCCAATGAACAGCAGTGCCATAGCTTATAATAGTTAAATCTTTTCCTTCACGTCTTACTTTCGCTTTTCCGAATGGAATAAGAAAATCCCTTGGTGGAACAGAAGTGCCGGCATTTTTGTAGTTGTATAAGAATTTTGGTTCGAGAAACATAGTAACTCCGCGTGAACGAATTGAAGTCCGCATTAGCCCAACAGCATCATCAGCAAAAGCAGGCGTTACAATTCTAATACCAGGAAGAGTTGCAAAAGTTGCTTCAAGGTTTTGTGAGTGGTAAAGCCCACCTTGGATATTTCCACCGCTTGCTAATCTAATAACAATATTTGGAGAAAACTGCCCTTTTGTTCGCCAGTAATCGTGAGAACATTCAACGAGTTGTTCCATTGCGGGCCAGAAATAATCGGCAAATTCAGCTCCTTCGATTACAACGCGGACGTCGTCACGGTATCTGCAAAAGCCGTTCGCTGTTCCTACTATGTTGTCTTCTGCGATTGGTGAATTGAAAATGCGTTCATTGCCAAATTCGTGCAACATTCCTTTGCATACATTGAAAACGCCGTTTTTATTTTTTGAAGCAATGTCCTGTCCCCAAAGGAAAGTGTTTGAATTCAAACGAAATTCTTCTTTCAAAGTAGTATTTAGTGCTTCAAGGTATGAAATATGCCTGTTGTCTTCTCGTTCATTGTACTGGCTTTGCTCTGGTTTTATTTCAATTGGCTCTGGCAAAAGGAATTTAGTATATGATTTACCATCGGCATCAGGAGCAGCTTCTGCTTTGTCAGCAGCTTGGAAAATTATTTCTTTATTTTCATTTTCTATCTTTTGTAATTCTTCTTCTGTTGCGATATTACGATTTATTAAATGATAGCGGAACTGGAGCATTGGGTCGCGACGTGCAGCGTCATCTATTTCTTCCTGCGTGCGGTAAAGAGTATGCGGGTCTGAATTGGAATGAGAGCCAATCCTGTCGCAATCAGCGTGAACAAATGCCGGTCCTTGACCAGAATGAATGTAATTTATTGCTTCCTGTATTGCCCGATAAGAATCGAATGGGTCGCGTCCATCGCAATTAATTATTTTTAAATTTTTGAATCCAATGTAATTTTCTGATGTAATCTGATTTGCTGTCTGCTCGTGAAGTGGAACGGATATTCCATATTTATTGTTCTGAATAACAAAAAGTGCTGGAAGAACTTCAAGAGTAACGCAATTCAGTGCTTCCCAGAAGTAACCTTCAGAGCAGGCAGATTCACCACTTGAATAAATAGCAATTTCGTCACCTTTGAATTTCTTTATAGCACGTGCCGTGCCTGCTACGTGCTGAGAATGATTGCCAGTGCAGGAGGAAACATTTTGAATACGGATTGATGGCTTCGCAAAGTGATTACTCATATGCCGTCCACCACCCGCTACGTCTGTATCTTTGCTTAATCCGTTTAATATAATTTCTTCAACCGTAATTCCAGCGGCAAGTGAGGTGAGCATATCTCTGTAATATGGAAAAAGGAAGTCTTTGCCTTGACGGAAGCTAAGCCCGAGAGCGAGTTGGATTCCATCATGCCCGGCAAAAGGTGCGTGATAAGACCAGCCCTTTGCCATTTTCAGATAAAGTGCTGCTTTCTCGTCAAGCCGTCTGCCAAGGTTTAGCAATTTATACCATTCAATAATTTTTTCCTTGGAAAAACCAGTGAAATCAAATTTTGAAGAAAGCTCAATTTCACGTTCCTTATTCAAATAAGTGATTTTTACTCTTTCAGTGGTTTGAACTGTATTTATTTCATCAATTTGACTATTGCTTATATTTTTAGCCATAAAGCTCTCCGATTATTCATAAAAAGATAAACTCGCAAATGAAACAGCGGATTTCGTTGCTATTTCGTTCCATTGTTCATATTTAAGGAAATGCCCTTTGCTTGGGCTTGCAGTCTGAAGCATTGCATAAATGGGAGACAAACCGCAAATTTTTCTCTTGTCTTTCACTTCAGTTACCAGTTTGAAAAAAGCATCGTGATTGCAATTTTCTAATTGATTTATTAAATCCATATCTTCATTCTTAACGTTTTCAAGCACTTGCGTAGCATCGAAATTATCGCCGAATTTCCTTCCAACGTGAGCAAAATCTGCACTTGCAATAAATACTGCTTTTCTGCCTAATGTTTCAATTGCCTGCTTCAATTTATCAATAAAATCTACAAATTTCCGCTCGCTATTTGGTAACGTATTATCTCTAATAAAGTTATGAAAAGAGCCACAAAGAACGGGTAAAATCTTAAATTCCTTATCTGCAAATAAATGTTTTAATATAACTGCCTGCAATTCAATAGAATGTTCGTTCCTGTGCGATAAATCATCAATGGTAATTCGGGGCATTCTATCGCGTTGCATAAAGCTAATCAGCTCTTTATCATTTTCTACCAGTCCGAGTGGCGTCTCAAAATCCTTTTTCGTCAGCATAAACAAATCGCTATTTCCGTAATGCGATGTTCCGAATATGACGAAAAGGTCGGCATCTGTATTTTTAATTGCGTTATATGCAGTAGCATAAGTAGAATTTGCTTGCGCTCCGATGTTAAAATCAATGTGGGGAACGATAATTGCTTTTGCATTTTGGTTCGTATTTGTTGCTTCTTTGCAATCAAGAAGTTTGTCTAACGATTCTTTAAGTTGAGCGTATTCAAGTGGATAGGTAGAGCCACCGCAAACGTAATTTCGTTTAGGGGATTCCAAATATTTATCCATATCGTATTTCCGCCAGAAAAAGCGTGGAGTTTCGAGAAAGCAATATTCATCAAGATGCTTAAACAGTTCAAGGAAAAATGAATCATCAAAATCCAAGTTTAATATTTCAGAAACCCTTTTATTTAGTTCATTTATAGAAAGTTCGCCATTCAGCAATTTTAGTATATCAAGAAAGAAGCCGGGCAGATAAACGGGTCTGTCGGCGTAAGCGATTGGGTCGAATAAGACAATATGCCTGCCATTTACTTCATCTTCCACAAAATCGAAAACGATGTCGTTTCTTAATTTTGGTATAATTAAATCATTCATCTTAACTCCTTAAACTATGTTATTTATTTTTTCAGTCATACTATCAATAAGTTGATAGCATGACTTCTATCTCATCTTAATCTTTTGTCATACTATCAGTTTTTTGTTCGTATAACTTTTAAAAATATGAACAATCAATTAGTATCTAACGATTATACACATCTTTGAAACGTGCTGCTATTCTACTTATCCCGTTAGGGATAAAATATTTGTAACAATCTTTTTTTAGTGTTTTTTTATTCCGTAGGAATTAAATATATAATAGCTTTTTTAATATATAATCCATATGGGATAAGCACAGTCAAGGGATATTCTTGTTACAAATATATAATTCCTACGGAATAAATTTTCAAGACACTGTTCCTTTTTT
>CAZCLJ010000163.1:0-10494 GCA_964499465.1 uncultured Hyphomicrobiales bacterium | reverse complement strand
AAACATACTCAGTCCACGGTGAGTTCAAATGCTTTTAACACTATTAAACTTTCACGAAGTAAGAAGATTTACTACTTTTGCAAAGTTTACCAACTTTGCAAAAGTTTAGAATTATGTCATTTCCATTTAAAATAAACGTCTTCTTTTATCAGGGGGTTCGAAATGACAAGCATGCGAAATAGCAAACTACGAGGCATCAGGAGTTCTGAAGGTGAGTTAAATTGTTTTTCTTATTTTATTTATAAAATTTGTTTTATTATTACCAGTATTTTATTATTTTAGAATAATGAAATAAGTTGGAGTATTATGGAAAACAATTATTTTAATAATTATTTTACTGAGCTAATAAGTAAAGTCAAAGATGTATTGTTTTATAGAATTGAACTATATCCGGATACTCATTTTTCATATATAAGTAATTCATCAGCCGAAATAATCGGTTATACTTCAGAAGAAATATATAAAGACCCAAATATTGGATTAAACTTTTTTTTTAATGTTGATTTCGAAATTTTGAAGAAATTAAATATTAATGATTTCTTAACTCAAAAAACTCAAATAATAAGAACTCAGAGAAAAGATAGCATTACTATATGGTTAGAAAATACAATAATAGCATTAACAGACGCAGACAATAAAATAATAGCATTAGAGGGATTTGCCAAAGATGTAACGAGGCAAAAAAGCACCGAATCGAAAATAGAATACAGGTTGGAATTTGAGCGTTTAATTGCAGATATTTCATCTCAATTTGGTAAAATTAGCTATCAGCAGTTAGACCAAGCTATTGATTATGCCTTGGAAAAAATCGGCAAATTCGTTGAAATTGACCGTAGCTATGTCTTTATGCTATCCAAAGACATTACGAAAATGTCCAATTCAAACGAATGGTGTTCAGAGGGAACAACACCACACATTGAAGATTTGCAGGACCTACCATCATCACTTTTTCCATGGTGGATGGAAAAATTAGAAAACTATGAAATAATACGTGTTGATAACGTTGAAGATTTACCTGATGAAGCAATCTCTGAAAGGGATATTCTAATTGCTCAGAAAATACAATCAGTATTGGTTGTGCCAGTTGTTTTTCAAAACATTCTTCTTGGCTATATCGGATTTGATTCTGTAAATAAGAGAAAATACTGGAAAGATGAAGATATTTTACTGTTAAAGGTTTTAAGTGAGTTAATCGCAAACGGCTTACATAGAAAAATAACAAGTAATATATTAAAAATAGCCGAAAACAGATATAAATTGCTTTTTGAAAATGCAAGTGATTCTATTTTTATCCACGAACTTTGGGGAAATTTTATTGATGTTAATCAGGTCGCTATAGATATTCTTGAATTTTCAAGAAAAGAGCTACTAAATATGTCTTTTCGGGATATCGAAAGTGATGAATTTCAAGAGGAGATTTCTAAAAGAATAGAAGAACTAATAAGATACAGACAAATTACCTACGAAACTGAATACATAACTAAATCCGGTAAAAAAATCCCTTTTGAAATTAAATCTAAAATCATTGAATATAATCAAGTTGATGCTGTTTTAAGTATTGCCCGCGACATTACTGCAAGAAAAAATACTGAAGCAAAGCTAATTTCATCGAACAGAGCATTAAATATTACTAATGAGTGTAATATAGCTCTCATTATGATAAATGATGAAATGGAACTTTTGAACGAGTTTTGCAATATAATAGTAAATACTGCTTCATACAAACTTGCCTGGATTGGTCTTCTCAATGCAAATACCACCGAAGAAATAAATCCTGATATGCTCAAACCAATAGTTTTTGCAGGTGAGCCGGAAGAAATATTTATTGCTACAAAAAATCATTGGGGATTTACTAATTGTAACCATTGCACTATCGTGAAATCAATAAAAAATGTTTCTGTTGAATACAATAACTACATTAACGAATCTTCAAAATGTCCGGAAGAACTGATTAAATCAAATTTTAAATCAATGATTTCTTTGCCAATTCTCATTAATAGCAGGTTCTATGGACTACTAAATATTTTTTCTGAAAATTACAACTCTTTCACAGAGAAAGAAATTTCCTTACTTAAAGATGTAGCAAATTATCTCGGTTTCGGCTTGTCTAACATAAACCAGAGAATAAAAGTAAAAAAAGCCGAAGAAGCTCTTGCGATGGAAAAAGAAGAACTTGCAGTTACTATTGGTTCGATTATTGACGGGGTCATCACGGTCCATATTGACGGAAAAATCATTATGTCGAATAATGCTGCTGATAGCGTTTTTTCTGAAAACAATGCTACTTTAGTCGGACAATATATTACTGAAGTGTTAAATCTAAAAATTAAATATTCATTAATTGGCGATATTGTTCAAATTCTTCACAACAATGAATTTTATGAACTACAGGAAAAAAATATTATAATAGAACGAAGCGATGGAAGCAAAAGGATTATTCTGGCTAAATTCTCAAAAATCAAAGATATTAATTTTAAAATTAGTGGATTGGTTTTTATTTTTAGGGACATTACAGAAAAAATACAAATTGAAAATCAATTGGCTCTTTCTCAGAAAATGGAATCAATTGGATTGCTGGCAGCCGGAATTGCTCACGAAATTAATACTCCTATGCAATATATAGGAAATAATGCTTCTTTTTTAAAATCAACTGTTGATACGATTAAAGAGTTCTTTCTTTATACAGATGAGATTGTTAATTCTACAAAGAGTAAAGCAGAGCTTGAATTATTTGATGTAATCAATAATAAAAAAGTTGAATTGGACTTAGATTATTTAATAGAAGAAATTCCCAAATCCATAGAACAAATGCAAGATGGTATCCAAAGAGTAAATAAAATTATTTCTGCTATAAAAAACTTCTCACATCCGAGCCAAAAAGAAAAGCAGTTCTACGATATTAATAATGGAATTGAGCTAACTGTAACTTTATCTAAAAACGTTTGGAAATACTGCTCTGAAATGAAATTGGATTTGAACCCGGATTTACCGCAGGTTTATTGTTCTATTGATGAGATTAATCAGGTGATATTAAATCTTATTATTAATTCCAGTCATGCAATTGAAGAAAAACAGAAAAACATATCAAACTTTATTGGTGAAATAAAAATCTCTACTAAAGTCCAAAAGAATTATTGCTTAATCAGTATTTATGATAATGGAAAAGGAATTGCAGCGGAACATTTAAATAAAATATTTGACCCTTTTTTCACTACAAAAGAAGTTGGTAAAGGAACTGGTCAAGGACTCACAATTTCTCACGATATAATCGTCAATAAACATAATGGAAAAATATTTGTTACTTCAGAAGTTGGGGCGGGAACCACTTTTGAAATTCTTTTACCTTTAAATAATTAAATATATGGAACTTAGAGTATTATTCGTCGATGATGATGAAAATGTGCTTAGCAGTATGCAAAGAATGCTTCATCACAAAAAGAATGAATGGGAGATATATTTATCGAACTCCGGCTTCGATGCTTTAAATATTTTAGAAAACAACGTAATTGATGTAATTGTTGTTGATATTAAAATGCCACTTATGAATGGCGCTGAGTTACTGCAGAAAGTAAAAGAATTATACCCTGATATTATCCGAATTGTCTTATCCGGCCATACAGACGAACAAGTCGCTCTTCAAGCCATTCATTCAACTCACCAATTCATTTCAAAACCCTGTGAAACGGAATTTTTAATTAAAAAAATTGAAAGTACTTTCTCTATGAGAACTTTCTTTCAAGATAAAAATATTCTGAAAGTGCTTAATGCTATTGATTTCATACCATCATTGCCAAACATATATTTACAAATAGAAAAAGAGATGAATTCCCCAGATTTTTCATTACATAAAATTGGAGAATTGATAAGCCAGGATATTTCTTTAACTGCAAAAGTGCTTCAAATAGTTAATTCTGCTTTTTTTGGATTGTCAAGAAAAATTTCAAACCCAACTGAAGCAGTTACTTTTCTTGGTGCTAACATAATAAAATCATTAATACTTTACATCAAAATCTTTTCTTCGTTCAAGATGCCGGAAGAAAATCAAAATTTCATTAATAATATATGGCTGCATAGCATAAAAGTAGCCGACATATCAAAGAAAATTTCTAAATATTACTCAAAGAATATTACAATTTCAGAAGGAGCTTATATTGCTTCAATTCTTCACGATATAGGGAAATTGGTATTATTGCAGATTCCTCATTATTACAATGATATAATCGAACTGATTAGCGTTGAGAAAATTTCTTATCAGGAAGCAGAATACCGCTTATTTCAAACTTCTCATTCAGAAGTAGGCGCTTATTTACTCGGAATTTGGGGATTGCCTGAAGAAATTGTAGAAGCTGTTGCATATCATCATAAACCATCAAAAACTGAAAATGATGAGTTTACTATTCTTACTTTCGTTCATATCGCAAATTCTCTTTCTTTTTTCCCTGAATTTGATTTAAAATATTTAGAAGATTTAAAAATAATTTCAGATATAGATAAGTGGGTCAAAATTGTTCAAAATAATTAGATAAAAATGAATAAAAGAGTACTTTTCGTTGATGATGAAGAAAATGTCCTTTCAAGCTATAGAAGATTGCTTAGAAACCAATTTATTATTGTTACTACAATTAGCGCTGAAGAAGCTATTGAGACAATAAAATCAAGTGAACCATTTGCAGTAGTTGTTACTGACTACAAGATGCCGGAGATGAATGGAGTTCAGCTGCTTTCAATTGTTTCTGAAATTGCTCCGGAAACAGTGAGAGTACTTATCACTGGATATGCAGATTTGCAAACTGCTATCGAAGCAGTTAACGAAGGAAAAATCTTTAGATTCCTTTCGAAGCCCTGCCCTCACGAACAATTAGAAGCTACGATTAATACCGCAATCGAACAATATCGTTTGATTACTTCCGAAAAAGAGTTGTTGGAAAAAACTCTTAAAGGTAGTATGAAGCTATTGATTGATATGCTGGCTATTTCAAATCCCACACTTTTTAGCCAGGCAAACCGAATTCGCTTATTTGCCAGAAACATAGCAAACCGGCTCGGTATTCAAAACACCTGGGATTTGGAAATTGCTTCTATGCTTTCTCAAATTGGCTCTATTGCAATTCCAAGCGAAATTATTGAAAAAAAATTCAAAGGAATTGCCCTTAGCAAAGAAGAAACTGATATTTTCCAATCAATAGCTATTACAGGGCATAATTTAATTAAAAACATTCCACGACTTGAAAAAGCAGCTTTAATAATTAGGAACATTTTCAAGAAAAAAGATAGCAATGAAGAAGACCTTCTCTTTTCTTCTATTCTTAAAACGCTTATTGAATATGACTTCTTGGTTCAAAGCGGAAAATCTCAAAAAGAAGCAATTAACATTCTTTATTCCTACGGGATTGAATATGATGTATCTGTTATAAATGTTCTAGAAACTGAATTAAAAAACCTTGGGGAAGGTTTTTCGATTATTTCAGTTCCATTCCGTAAATTAAGACTGGGTATGATGTTAGCCGAAGATATTCTTGATGAGAAAGGCGTTCCATTAATTACTAAAGGAAATGAAATAACTGATTTGTCTCTTATGCGGCTCATTACTATTTCAAAATCAAGAACAATAAGAGAACCTATAAAAATCTTGGAAAATGTTAATAAGTAATAATTATTCTAATATTAAATTACATTCATAGATACAATTGGAGTGTCATTACGAACCCCCTGATAAAGCAAGTGCTTCATTTAAATGGAGATGACATTAATTTACCCTGTCATTCTGAAGCGCAGCGAAGAATCTCACAAGTCATTGCTACCACAGAGTTTGAGATTTTTCACTTCGTTCAGAATGACAGACAAAAGCAAAGATGTCATTGGCAACGAAGTGAGGAATCTCACAAGCCATTGCTACTACAAAGTTTGAGATTGCTCATTTTGTATCGGAATGAAAAATAAACATATTTTATGATTAAAAGCAACTTGGTATGAAGAGATATATCAGCCCTGATTTATACCCAACTTCACATCATAATATTACAAAAAATATGATTTTATAATTTATTATTATATTTTTGAAAAAGGTTTTAAAGAGAAAATAAAAGAAATCTGAAAAAAATTCATAAAGAATATGCAAAATTTGAACGTAATATTGAATAAACTCAACGAGAAAAATGAGTTCATCAGATTTAATTTCAATATCAAGGAAATTGGTATTTTTGGCTCTTATGTAAGAAATGAAAATACAGTAAAGAGTGATATTGATATCCTGATTGATTATGAAAAAAAAGCAAAATTTACTCTGTTCGATTTAATTAAGTTAGAAAATTATTTGACTGAATTACTTGGAATTAAAGTAGATATTGCTTTAAAAAACAAATTAAAAACTGCATTAGAAAAAAATATTTTAGAAGAAGTAATTTATATATGAAAAGATTATACATACATTTTCTAAGTATTTTTAATTATAAAAAAAGAAAATACTTAATTTAGGATATTGATAGTTATGTAGAATTAGTCTAGTGGCTTGTCAAGGTTATAATGGCGTATTATTTGAAATATATTTGTGATTATATATTCTTAACAACGTAGTTGTGTTATGTCTGTAACTAAATAACTCAATTACCTCATAACTCCGTAGGAGTGAAATATATTAGCTATTAAAAGAATATATTGTTTTTAAGAACATTTCACTCCGATGGAGTTAATTTGTAACAGTAGTTTAGTGTTATTACATACATTTCACAACTACGTTGTTTAAGATAATTGCTATTTTAGAATTAAATGTCATAATACACTTGACAAGGCACTAGTCAATAACTTAAAATTTATAAATCATTAGGAACAATAATATGGAAGTATTAAGAAATTCAATTCAAAAGTTCTTAGGTTCTCATGATACTATATTTACAATACCAGTTTACCAAAGAAACTATGACTGGAAAGAAAAGCATTGTAAACAGTTATTAAAAGATATTATTGATGCAGGAAAAAACAATAATAAAGAAACTTATTTCATTGGTAGTATTGTTTTTATAAAAACTAATATAACTACCACGCCAAATGTATTGACAATTATTGATGGACAACAAAGGCTAACTACCTTGACTATATTGTATTCTGTTTTATATAAAAAAGCACTTGAATACGGGCATAATGATATTGCACGGCAATATATGAATAGATATTTAATTAATGAAGATCTAAAAAATGAAGAAAAGATAAAATTAAAACCTTCAAATAATGATAATATTGCTCTTAAAAATATTATTGAGAACTTAAATATTATTACTGATGAATATTCAAGAATTTATGAAAATTATGATTTCTTTTATAATAAAATTAATTTTGATAACTTTCTATTTATAACAGAAGGACTAAAGAAATTAGTTTTTATCGAAGTTGGTTTAGAAAGAAGTAAGGATGATCCTCAAGAGATTTTTCAAAGTTTAAATTCAACAGGTTTAGATTTAAGCCAGGCAGATTTAATTTGAAATTATATATTAATGGGACTGGACAATAATATTCAGGAAAGAATTTATAACCAATATTGGACACCAATTGAAATCAATACAACTGAAGAAATTACAAAAAATACAAAATTATCGGAGTTTATTCGAGATTTTTTAACTTTTAAATTTCATTCAATTCCTAACCAAGATAAAGTATTTGAATTTTTTAAAGATAAATACTCTTTTTCAAACCTAAATGAATTAGAAGAATTATTGAAAGAAATCAAAGAGTATTCAGAGTCATATTATTATCTTATTAATACTGATTCTGAAAATGATATTAATATAAGAGAACATCTTTATTTTATTAACAAACTTCAAATATCAGTTTCTTATCCCTTATTGATTCAAGTTTATAATGATTATAAAAATAATTGTATTAATAAGGAAACATTAATCAAAGTATTAGAATTAATTCAATCATATATTTGGCGGAGATTTATTTGTGCTATCCCATCAAATGCTTTAAATAAAATATTTATGGTGATTTATAAAGAAATTGAAAAAGAAAATTATATAAAATCTTTAGAAAAAAGCTTATTGACAAAAAAAGCAAATGGACGTTTTCCAAATGATGATGAAGTTTTTAATGTTCTTAAAACAAAAGATATGTACAATATTCAATCTAAGAACAGAACATATTTTTTAGAAAGATTAAATAATCATAATGAAAAAATAAAAGTTAATATTGAAGGCAACCAAGAAGTTACTATTGAGCATATTTTTCCACAAAAGCCCAGCAATGAATGGAGAAATTTGCTTGGAAATGAATTCGAAACTATGATTAAATATACTAATACAGTTGCTAATCTTACATTATCTGCTTTTAATAAAGAATTAAGTAATAAGCCATTTATTGAAAAAAGAGATTTACCTGAAAAAGGTTATAAGTTTAGTCCTTTAAAAATTGATAAATTTTTAGCTGATATTGATATTTGGAATATGGAAAACTTAAATTTGCGTCTTAATTGGATTTTTAAGAGATTTAAAAAAGTATGGTATTATCCAGAGATTGAAGTTGAAAATAATGGCATTCAAGAAATGAACATATTAGATTTAGATGCATCTGAAGTCATCAATAATAAAATAGAATATTTTATATTTTTTAATGAAAAATATACAAATCAAACTTGGTCCTCTTTACTTTATATTGTAACAAAGATAATGTTTGAAAGAGAACCTCATATGTTTTTAAATTCAGATTTAGGTAGATTATTAAAGTTATCAGATATTAATTCAAATTATCTTCGTCCCATGAAAATATCCTCAAATTATTATATAGAATCTAATTTAGGTAGCAAATATATTGTTGAAAAAGTTCAAGCAATTCTAAATGCTTGTGAAACTGATGATGAGTTGTATATCAAGTTAAATAATTCTAATTCTTTATTTGAATAGACCTTATTTCTTTTAAATCTTATGAACCTAAAAAAAACAATATTAGCAATAGTATTTTTACCGGCGATTATTTTTTCTCAGGAATCGCTGCTTTTTAAACCGCTTACTGCAAATGTATTTGAGCCGCGTATCGGTTCATTTTATCAGCTTTCAGATGAGAAACTGCGTTTAGACATTGGCACCTCTATTGACTTGTTTGTTTTCAATATTGAGCAAAATAAGTTTTCCGTTGGAGCAGATTTCTTTACTTATACCCGACTGAGAAGTGAAGGAAATTTTAAATTCCCGGTTGAAACTACGGATTTCTTTTTCGGAGCTAATTTAAATTGGCTCTCTGAAGGAAATTTTTCCGGACGCATGCGTATAGCTCACATATCTTCACATCTTTCCGATGGCTATGCAAAGGATTCCATATTCTTTAAACCACCCTACGTTTTTAGCCGCGAGTTTGTTAATTTAATCGTTGCTTATCAAATTGATGAAATAAGACCTTACGTAGGAATAAACTGCGTTTTTTCGACCCAACCCAAAGATGTCAGTGCCTTTAATCCAGAACTTGGCTTTGACTATGAAAAAAGATTATGCAATTTGCTATCCCTTGTATGCGGTTATGATTTTAAGCTTATCGGAATTGACGAGCAATACAAACCGATGAACTCAGCTCAGGCAGGTCTTAAGCTTCATACATCTGAAAAAGTTGGGCTGCTTGTGAGTTTGTATTATTATGACGGCAGAAGTTTCCATGGCCTTTTTTATAAGGATATGGATTCGTATATAGGATTGGGCTTTCAGGTAGTATTCTTTTAATACGGAAACCCTTTATTTCAATGGAGTTGACTTAAAGTTTAGAAAGATTAGAAGGATTAGATAGTTTAGATTTTTTAAAATTTCGCAAAGATAAGGAACTCATTCGAAAGATTCAGAACTCCTGATGCCTCGTAGTTTGCAATTTCGCAGTCTTGTCATTTCGAAACGAAGTGAGAAATCTCAAAGTCTGTAGTGGCAAGAAGTTGTGAGATTCTTCGCTGCGTTTCAGAATGACAGATTATATTACCATTATTGTTAGCGGTTTGGTATAAGAACTCTTGACCCCCTTTGTAGTTTGCAATTTCGCAGTCTTGTCATTTCGAACCCCCTGATAAAGCAAACCCTTTATTTAAATGGAGATGACATAGTATAAGGTTTAGAAAGATTAGAAGGTTTAGATAGTTTAGGTTTTTAACTTTCGCAAAGTTGGGAAACTTTACGAAAGTTTATATCAGTTAAAAGCAATTGTATTCATTGAGGACAGAGTTTTGTTTTCTTTCAACTCCGTAGGAGTATCCTGTTTGTAGAAATAATGATAAAAAAAAAGAAAAGCAACGTAGTTGCGACCCATCTTTACTACAAACAGAACACTCCTACGGAGTTTTGCAAACTCAAAATACTTTTTCTACAAACAGTAAGCAACTACGTTGCTTTTTCTTGCACTTTGCGAAAGTTTCTTAACTTTCGTAAAGTTTTGTGGGACAAAAGTAGCGATGTCATTGGTAATGGAGATGACATAGTATAAGGTTTAGAAAGATTAGAAGGTTTAGATAGTTTAGGTTTTTAACTTTCGCAA
>CAZCLJ010000162.1:0-10539 GCA_964499465.1 uncultured Hyphomicrobiales bacterium | reverse complement strand
TAAACGTCTTCGTTTATATTCGCCTCAGAATGACTGTGTAAAAAAATGTCATCTCCAATTAAATATAACTCTTTTTTATCTTGAGGTGGCAGATTATCAATCTTTAGAACTCTCCATAATAAATAAAATTACTCATCTGATTAACAACAAACTCAGATGAGTAACTGTTTCAAGAAAAAACAATGTGAAATTTTTTAAAACTAAATTAATCCTTTTATTGACAATCAATAAGTCTTTGCTCTTATAATGACATCTTTTTTGGTCATTGGCAACCACCATATAAAGTAAGACTTTTATTTAAAAAGAAATAACATCAATAAATAAAGCATTATTTTAAATAGAGTAATATAAATCCCCCCTACCCCCCTTTTTCAAAGGGGGGAGAAGAACAATCTAATAAGTCCCCCCTTTGAAAAAGGGGGGTAGGGGGGATTTCTTACTGCTGTTCTATATTACACATACTTTTGTAAAATAAAAGATGTCATTTTTAACATTACACTCACTAATTTAATTGCTCTCATTTTGCAATTCAATATCATTTGCTACTGCTTTAAGCAATGGCAATCTTAATTCTATTTCTTCAATAATCTTGTCATAAGTGCATTTATGGATTAATTTTCCGTTAATAACCACACTTGGTCCGTTATCGCAGTTTTCCATACAGAAATTAGCTTTTACTTTGATTAAATTAAACAAGTTATTATCGTTTACGTAGTGCATTATTTTCTTTAATAAAGTCTGCGACCCCCGAACAAAGCAACTTGTCCCCAAGCAAACGCTAATATCAATTTTCGCTTCCATTCCACCGGAAACAGTCATATCGTCAAGTTCAATTCTCTTTCTTTTGCAATAAGAAGTATGTAAAAGTTCATGAGCTAATTTTCCACCAACTTCTCCAAGAGTATTGTCATACAATTTGCTAATATATGGATTTTCCTGTGATTTATGTAATTGCATCATTTTATCAACAGAATAAATGCCCTTAGTTCTCTTTAATTTTACGTCTTCATCATAATAAACTGGCTGTCCTGCTCCACCGATACAACCGCCGGGGCAAGCCATAACTTCAACGATATCATAATACTCTTCCCCACTTTTTATTTTTTCAATTAAACGTTTAGCATTAATCAAGCTATGAACAATCGCAATTTTAATATTTGTATTGTTGATATTAACTTCAGCAGAACGAATTCCTTCACTTCCTCTTACTTCACTAAAATCAACAAAATCTAAAGTCTTTCCTTTAATTTTTTCATAAGCAAATCTAAGGACAGCTTCACTTACTCCACCGCTTGCACCAAAGATAATACCTGCACCTGTTTTAAAACCTAATGGCATATCAAGAGAATCTGGCATTAGTTCAGTAAATCGGATTCCAGCTTCTTTAATCATTGCAGCTAATTCCTGAGTAGTAATCACATAATCAACATCTCTTCCTCTTTGAGAAGCAAACTCTGGGCGGCTTGCTTCAAATTTCTTTGCAGTGCAAGGCATAACAGATACGACTACCAAATCTTCAACATTAATATCTAATTCTTTTGGCAGTATTCTTTTAGCAACCGAACCGAACATTTGCTGTGGTGAACGACAAGTCGATAAGTTAGGAAGAAGCTCCGGGTAATATTGTTCAATATATTTTACCCAGGCAGGGCAGCAGGAAGTAAATTGAGGTAGATTTTTTCCGCTTGTTTTTCTTTCTATAAATTCAGTTGCCTCTTCAATTACTGTTAAATCTGCACTAAAACCGGTATCGTAAATTTTATCGAACCCTAATATCCTCATAGCAGAAACAATTTGCCCAATTTGAATAGTTCCGGGTTCTAAGCCGAATGATTCTCCAATTGCAACTCTAACAGCAGGAGCAATTTGCACAACAACTTTTTTCTTTGGAGAATCCAGAACTTTCCATACATTTTCGATGTCGGATTTTGGAGTAATAGCTCCAGTTGGGCATACTCTAGCGCATTGTCCGCAATTTACACAATCTACTTTTGATATATCTTTGTCGAATGCCGGTTGCACTGTAACATTAGAACCTCTTCTTGTAAAATCAATAGCGCCAATACCTTGAATTTCGTAGCAAGCTCTGACGCAGTCGCCACATAAGATGCATTTGTTCGGGTCTCTTACTATTGATGGAGAAGATGTATCTAATGGCAAAATTCTGTCAGATTTTTTAAATCTTATATTTCTTACACCAAGTCTTTGAGCAATTTCCTGTAACTTACAGGTAGAATTTTTAGCACAGGTTGGACAATTATGGTCATAACTTGCTAAAAGCAATTCTATGTAAATTCTTCTCATATCGCGAATTTGAGCAGTATTTGTTTTAACGACCATACCATCTTCGGGTAATATTGAGCAAGTAGCTTGAATTCCTCTTCCTTCAATTTCGCAAATACATAAGCGGCAAGAGCCATAAACGCTCAGTTCCGAATGATAGCAAAAAGTCGGAATATCAATTTGAGCAGCTCGAATAACTTCAAGAACATTTCTTTCTTTGTCAAATGAAACGGTTTTACCGTCAATTATCATCTTTTTCATATTAAACTCCTATAATAGCATTTTTTCTACATACAGTTTTGCAGGCACCACATCTAATACATTTTTGAACGTCAATGACATGTGCAACTTTTCGTTCTCCAGTAATAGCACCAACCGGACATTGTTTCAAGCAAAGCATACAGCCCACGCATTTCTCAGGGTCAATTTCCGGTGGAGTAAGAGCTTTACATTTTTTTGCAGGGCATCTTTTTTGCTCAATATGGGCATAATACTCTTCACGAAAATTTGCTAAAGTGGATAATACCGGATTAGGTGCAGTTTTCCCCAATCCACAAAGGGAGCCGAGCTTAACGGCATGAGCAAGTGATTCTAAAGTTTCCAGCGTTTTCATATCAGCCCGTCCTTCAATAATATCATCAAGCAACGCTAACATTTGCTTAGTGCCTTCTCTGCAAGGAACACACTTACCACAGGATTCGTTTTGAGTAAACTGCATAAAATAGCGAGCAATTTGGACCATACAGGTATCTTGATTCATAACAACCAGACCACCTGAACCGACCATAGCACCAATTTTGATTAAAGAATCAAATTCCAAAGGTAAATCTAAATGTTTTTCAGTAAGGCAACCGCCGGAAGGACCTCCAATTTGCACGGCTTTAAAACATTCATTAGTAGGTTTGCCATCTTCAGTAATCAATCCACCACCAATATCAAACACTATTTCTCTCAAGGTAGTTCCGAAAGGCACTTCAATTAAGCCAGTATTTGCAACATGTCCGGTTAAAGCAAATGTTTTTGTTCCGGGAGATTTTTCAGTTCCAATCATTCTGAATTTCATTGGACCATCAAGAATAATTCCAGCTACCATAGCAAGAGTTTCGACATTATTAATAACAGTAGGTTTGCCGAATAATCCGGATTGAGCAGGGAAAGGAGGTTTGGGCATTGGCATTCCGCGTTTGCCTTCAATAGAACTCATAAGAGCAGTTTCCTCTCCGCAAACAAAAGCACCAGCGCCTTCCATTACATTAATTCTGAATGTGTAGCCGGAACCAAAGATATTATCACCAAGTAATCCTACGTTTAAAGCGTCCTCTACAGCTTTTTTCATTCTTCGGACAGCAAAGGGATATTCAGTCCGAACATAAACATAACCTTCGTCTGCTCCAATTGCTTTTGCAGCAATCATCATACCTTCAATCACTGAATGGGGATTGCCTTCCATAACACTTCTGTCCATAAATGCACCGGGGTCGCCTTCATCTCCATTACAAATGATATATTTTTTTCCATTTGGCTGAACTCTTGCAAACTCCCATTTTCTACCCGTAGTAAATCCACCTCCGCCACGTCCTCTTAGTCCTGATAACGTAATAGTTTGGCAAATGTCTTCCGGCAGCATATCTAAGTAAGCAAGTCTTGCTGCAAAATATCCGTCTTTTGCGATGTATTCATTAATATCGTTAGGGTCAATATGTCCGCATCTGCTAAGCACAACTCTATGTTGTTTATTATAGAAACCAATTTCATTATCGCCTTTGCAATAGTTGCCTTTTTTAGGGTCTTTATATAAAAGTTTTTCAATTAATTCCCCGTTTTGAATTGTTTTAGTAACAATATCGTGAACATCTTGTGGCTTTACTTTCATATATAGAATACCGTCTGGTTCGATATTAATGAGCGGACCCATTTGACAAAAGCCCCTGCAGCCGCTTTCAGATAAATGAATATTGTTACTATCATGCTTTTCATCTTTTAATTCAAGAATCACATCAATACCAGCATTAGCAATTTCTTTTTTAAATTCTGCAAATACTTTTAATGAACCATTAGCTACACAGCCCGTTCCGGCGCAAATAGTTATTCTTTTTTTAACTTTTTTGCTAATTTCCAAATAAGTATTTTTTATAGCTTCTAAATTTATTGATTTATTCAACATTTGCTACCTCCTTCTCGGATTCTATAATTTTATCTATTTCTATTAGAGTTTTAGCGGGATTCATTTGACCATGAACCTCGTCATTAATCACAACAACAGGAGCTAAACCGCATGCACCCAAGCATGAAACGATTTCTAAAGTAAACATCATATCCTCAGTAGTTGTGCGATTGCCAAGTTTTAGCTTTTCTTTAACAGCTTCAATAATTGGAATTGAATTTTTAACATGGCAAGCTGTGCCGTCGCACACTTTAATTATATATTTTCCCTTAGGTTCAAGAGTAAAGTGAGCATAAAAAGTAGCAACACCATAAACGTGAGCCGGCGATACATCTAAAGAAGAAGCAACAAAAGTAAGCACTTCTTCAGGCAGGTAGCGGTATTCTTCTTGAATTGCCTGCAAAATAGGTATTAGTTTTGAGTGTGAAAAGGAATATTGTTCCAAAATTTCCATTACTTTCTCAAATTTCCGAATAGGCAAAGTATTCCCATTGCATGTATTATTACACATAGCTAATTATCCTTAAAAATTTATTTAGTGTGAATTTATTTTTCTTGATTCAATTTAAGCTTACAAGTTAATTTATTTACAAGTATAGATATTTCTTGAGCCATTTGTGAGTTTGATACGATAATATTATCAGGAACATTGAGTTTTACAGGAGCAAAATTCCATATTGCCATTATTCCACCTTCAACGAGCAAATCGGCAGCCATTTGTGCTTCGTTTACTGGAACTGTGATTACCCCAATATGAATGTGCATACGTTGTGCTAAATTTGCAAGTTTATTTATAGGGAGAACTTTTACTCCATTAATTTCTGTTCCAATAAGATTGCTATCAACATCAAAAGCAGCAATAAAATTAATCCCGTAATTTTTAAAACCGGTATAATTAAGCAAAGTGCTGCCAAGCCGTCCGGCACCAACTAAAAAAACATCCCGATAATTATTCCAACCTAATATTTCTTCTATTTTTTCTAATAATTCACTTACATTCCAACCTGTTTTGGATTTCCCTGTTAATCCGGTATATTGCAAATCTTTCCTAACAAGTATTGATTCTAAATTAAGATGCTCTGCAATTGTTGTGCTGGATATTAGTTGATTTTCTAATTCTTTATGTTTCGTTAAAAAATAATGGTACTGCACTAATCTGCGAAGCACTGGCTCAGGTATGCTGCTTAATTGTTTGTCTGACATCTTATTTTCCCAATATTTTTAATTTATTACTTTTATCGATATTTTCATATCGATAACTTTTTATCGATACAAAATTATCAAATAAAACAATACAAAGCAAGAAATATTTTATTTTATTTATTTTTTTGGAATTTAAGTAAAATTCATACGAATAGAAAGTTGTATATTTTTCTTCCAGATGTCCAACACTTGGGAAAGTGTTGGACATCTCTCATTTTCTAATACGTTGCTATTTTTCTTTAATGTCCGACACTTTCTTAAGTGTCGGACATTTGAAATCAATATTTTTCTTCCAGATGTCCAACACTTGGGAAAGTGTTGGACATCTCTCATTTTCTAATACGTTGCTATTTTTCTTTAATGTCCGACACTTTCTTAAGTGCCGGACATTTGAAATCAATATTTTTCTTCCAGATGTCCAACATCAGCAAGTTGATAGCATGACAAGAAAAGCTAAATGTATAAAATAATATAAATTTTTGTAACAATTGACAGAGATTATCGTAAAGACAATTTAATTTTATTTTTTTTGAAAGGTTAGGAAATAAAATAATTTAAGTATGTTACAAATGAAATCTATGCTCGTCATAATAGCGTATGCCAGAATCAATTTTGCTTTTTAGTCATTTATTCAACTTACGTTTTCCCTTTTGAGCTAACGATTATTTACAAATATTTGTTCTTGTTTAAAGTAAGTAAAAAAAAGGATAGTGTCATTGAAATTTATTCCTAGTGTTGTAATTCGTTAAAAGACTTATTATATTGTGTCATTTCGAAACGAAGTGAGAAATCTCACAAGTCACTGCTACTACAGAACTTGAGATTCCTCACTTCGTTTCGGAATGACAAGAAATGTTTATTAGGTTTTCAATAAATTATTACACTAGGAGATAAGTGAAATATCAGCAAGTTTTAAAGATGTGTAAAATCGTTAGCCCTTTTAAGAGGAGAAAGAGTAAGGTGAGTTGATAATAAAAAATTCAAAAAAATTCTTTTTTATAGAAAGAGTATTTTTTTATTAATTTTGCAATAGAATGTAAGTAAATATGTTAAATATAATAAAGGCAAAAAAATGAAAAGCCAAAAACTAAGTTTCTCACTATCAGTATTTTTTTCATTAATCGTCTTATTAAGTTCCTGTGGCAAACAAGAGCCAAAAGAAACAAATAATCAGGAGGAGATTAAGAAGATGGAAGCAGAATTCTCAACTTATATTAAAGTAGTTGAAGATACTCTAAATGTTCTTTATAAAAATTCATCACTTGCAGCATGGACTGCATACAATAGCGGAAAAGACGAAGACTTTGCTGCATCTGAAACAGCCGATATGGCTCTTAACAGCTATTTATCCAACAAAGATGTTTTTGCTAAACTTAAGCAATACAAAGAATCAAATTTAATTCAGGATACTACTTTAAGCAGAATGTTAACACTTGATTATAATGCTTTCTTAGGTTGCCAGATTGATACTGCTAAATTAAATGAAATTACCCGCCTTTCCTCTGACATCGGCAAACGCTTCCAAAATTTCCGTGCTAAAGTTGATGGCAAAGAACTAACTGATAATGATATAGAAAGTATTCTTATTACAAGCAAAGATTCTAAAAAATTGGAAAAGACCTGGCTTGCTCACAAAGAAATTGGTAATTTAGTCGCTCAGGACTTAGTTAAATTAGTCAAAATGCGTAATGAAGTAGCAAAAGAACTCGGATTTAAAAACTATCAGGATATGTCCTTACGTTTAAGCGAACAAGACCCGGACGAAATCCTTAATCTTTTCAATGAATTAGATAATTTAACAAAAGATGGTTTCAAGCAGTTAATGACTGAAATGAATGATGTTATTGCAAAACAATGCAACACAACCCCCGACAAACTTATGCCATGGCATTACCAAAACAGATATTTTCAGGAAGCACCAAAAATCTACAGCGTTGATTTAGATAAATACTATAAAGGAAAAGATTTAGTAAAATTAACACAGGATTATTATGCAAGCATAGGAATGCCAGTTGATGATATTATCGGTAGAAGCGATTTATTTGAAAGACCGGGCAAAAGCCAGCATGCCTTCTGCTTCGATATTGACAGAAACAAAGATGTCCGCGTCCTTTGCAATGTAAGACCAGAAGAAAAATGGATGAACACAATGCTTCATGAATTTGGTCACGGCGTATATTTCAAATATTTAGATGCTCAAATGCCTTGGTCATTCCGCACACCAGCCCACACTTTCACTACTGAAGCTATTGCTATGATATTCGGTAGGTTTGCTTCTAACCCTGCATGGATTAAAGATATGCTCGGCGTTAAAGATGAAGAAGTTGCAAAAATCAGCGAAACCTGTGGTAAGATTTTTCGTTTGCAACAACTTGTTTTCAGTCGCTGGTCACAAGTTATGTATCGTTTTGAAAAAGGTTTATACGAAAATCCAGACCAGGATTTAAACAAATTATGGTGGGATTTAGTCGAGCAATACCAAATGATTAAACGTCCCGAAGGTAGAAATGCTCCCGATTGGGCAACAAAAATTCATATTGCAACAAGTCCCTGCTATTATCATAACTATCACCTCGGCGAATTACTTGCTTCTCAACTTTACTTTACAATTAAAGACAAAGTATTAAATAAACCCGATGTTGAAATGGTTAGCTTCTTTAATGAACCAAAAGTTGGCGAATTTCTAATTAATACATTCTTTGCACCTGGTGCTAAATATTTTTGGAATGATAAAATCGAAAAATGCACTGGCGAAAAACTTACTCCAAAATATTATGCAAAGCAATTTGTTAAATAGTATAATTTTACATTTTTAAATAAAAAAGCCGGATTAATTTTAATTTAATCTGGCTTTTTTTTAATTCAGAATTCTTGATGCCGCGTAGTTTGTTATTTCGCGATTAATATAGTTCTTATATTTAAAAAATGTAATTTCACAAAATTGCAAACATATAACTCCCAAATTCATTTGGGAGTTATTATAATAATTAGACTAACTCCATAATTTATTATGGAGATTTAGAACGAAATTATTCGGTGCGAGGCAAATCTCCTACCTCCTTTATTCTTGTTATGGGGTCAGGAGTTCTAAAAATACAAATACGTTGTTTTTTTGAATAACTTTGTTTATATTTGCTATCTGTTTAATTCCTTTTATTTTTATTGCTATTGTTTATTTACTACAAAAATAATTGGATTTACTTAGTTTTATATTGCTCTGATAATATATATTAAAAAAAATTAATATTTTTAAAACAAATATTTATTATATGTTCAAACAAATCATTGATAGAGAAATAATTAAAATAAAGAAAGAGTTTTCAACTTCATCAAGTTATATATATCTTACTGATATTTTAAATAATAAAAAAATTGATAAAAGCTATAGAACTTTTTTCCTTGCAGAGGTTTCCTGGTGGATATATCAGGAGGGTTTAGCACGGGAGGCAAATCAGTTTTTTGATACAAATACTGAACAAATTAAAGCAATTTTTTCTAATTTAGACTTTGAATACATTTTTAATTCCCGCTTCCCTATTGCAGTTTTTTATGAAGTTGCTGAAAGTGCAGTTAAATTTAAAATTAATTATCTGTTAAAACCAAGAGACACAATCGTAAGTTATATTTTCAAAAAGGAAAAACATAAGCAATTTGATGAAATCAAAAGGTTGCTTCTTTACTTTTCTGACTATCAATACTTAATAAATGCTCTTAAAGAAGAAATTAATAAATCTGAAGAAAAGAGTTATTCTATTTTCAAATTTCAGGAGTTGGTTGAAAGTATTGATAACGAACATACTGCAAATCTGAATGTTGATACTTTCTGTGATACAATTTTACCTTTTTTTGAATTATACAATATCAATGGAATTGAATTTGATAAAGTTGAGATTCCGGTAGATTTTATTGATATTTTTCTTTATGATAAAAAATTAATTCCCCTACTTTATAATTTTAAAGATTTTTGCACGAAAGAAAGCATTAGCACAATTTCTTGCAACAGTTTTAAAAACTATTTAAGTGAGAATTTTTATTAATTGTGATGTGTTCTTACAATTAATTTTGTATGTCGATTTGAATCCCACGATGAAGCAAATGTGCTTTATAAGAGGGTCCAGAATGACAGATAAACCTAAAGATGTCTTTGGTAAGAGTAGCTCCAAATGTTAATATTTAGAATTTCCAATATATTATTTTTTAGAAATTTAATAATTTATATTTATAAATAAAAAGGATTATGCAATGAAAAAAATATTCAATCTTATACTTTTACTGTCTTTAGTAATTGTTTTATCGAATAGTGCATTCTCACAAGATGATGATTATTATGGTAATTATGAGGAGCAGGAAAAAATCAAACAGCTTTTCTTTGATATTGGATATGGCACAAACGGAACCGGAGCAGGTATTGGTTTTCGTTATTCTTTCTTCGGATTTGGGCTAAATCTTTCCGGCTTTGCCAAAGATATTCCTAATTTTATTACTTACGAAAGAATCAGGCCCGAAGATGTTGCTTCAAAAGAAAAATACCCATCAATTATATTGTCGCTTGATGGATACTTATTTTATGATATTGATGATTATTTTACCGTTTTCGGAAATATCGGCTATTACACTCAAGCAGATTCAGTATTAGCAAGAAAGAGAAATTCTGAAAATAAACTCAGCGACCTTTATATGTATGGAACTGAAACTAGTTCTGGCTTTTCTTTTGGTGGCGGACTTCAGTATCTGCTTTGGGATAATGTCGGTTTGGGAGCTGGTTTCCATAACAAAAAAGGTTTTTTTGCTCAGGTGAGTTATTACTGGTTCTAATTCTTTTTACTCGACTTTCCTAGTGTAATAATTTATTGAAAACCTAATAAACATTTCTTGTCATTCCGAAACGA
>CAZCLJ010000161.1:0-10610 GCA_964499465.1 uncultured Hyphomicrobiales bacterium | reverse complement strand
TCTTACTTTGCAAAAGTTTCTTAGCTTTTGTAAAGTTTAAAACAAAGATGTCATTGCTAACACGTAACTTGAGATTCCTCATTTCGAATCGGAATATCGGTATCTTTCCAGTAATAGTATTAACATGTTGTTCGTATGACTTTACTGTTCTTACTTTCTGAAAGTTTCTCGCAGCGTTGCAAAAGTTTAACAAACAAAAACATATATTTCACCAATTCCACATTTTCTAACAATTAAAAATTTATCACTAATCATTTATCATTAATCACTAATCACTAATCACTAATCACTAATCACTAATCACTAATCACTAATCATTATCTCAGTTTCAACATACTCCTGAATATAAATATCGTCAAAAAGTTCGTTTTGAACAATTATGATTTGCTTCAATTTTATTAAATTTAAAATGGATAGAAAAGCCACGACAATATGGATTTTGCTTGAGTTTTGCACAAAATCAAAGAAACTCAGTCGTTTATATTTTTTTAACGATTGAATAATTTGCTCAGATTTTTCTTCAATAGAAACGTTTTCTGCTTCGACAACGTGAACATAATTATCCTGTTTCAGTCGGGTTAGGCATTTTTGGAAAGCGTTCAGTAAATCAAAAAGAGATGCTTTTTTAAATTGATTTTCGTTACTTTTTTTTGCTAATTCTAAATCCTGTTCAAAAAGATTACGATAAAAAATGTATCTTTGGTTTTCAGCTAATTGAGAAAGCGAAAAAGCAGCATCTTTAAATTGTTTATATTCAATAAGTTTTTGCACAAGTTGGGCGCGTGGGTCTTCAATATCCTGCTCTGAATCAATATCTGTTTTTGGAAGCAGCATTTGAGATTTAATGTAAAGCAAAGTAGCTGCCATTTGAATAAACTCGCCGGCTAATTCCAGGTCAAGATATTTCATCAGTTTTATATAACTTAAGAACTCCTCTGTAATCTTGGAAATTGGAATATCGTAAATATTAAGTTCGTCTCTTCTAATAAAATAGAGGAGCAAATCCATTGGTCCTTCAAAATTATGAACTTTAACTTTATACATTATTCAAATCCGTTATCGCTATAAACTCTTGGAACGCGGTGTGAAAGTGATGTTAGAACTTCATAATGAATAGTGCCGACTTTATTGGCAACATCAAAGCAAGTAATTTCCTCATCTCCTTGCTTTCCGATAAGCACAACTTCATCATCAATTCTTATATCATCATTTTCAACATTAACCATACATTCATCCATACAAATTGAGCCGACAATATTATATCTTTTACCATTGATTAGACAATCTGCCTTATTGGAAAGTGGTTTAAAAAATCCATCTCCATAGCCGATAGGTATTGTTACAATTCTGCGGTCAGCATCAGAAATATATTCTAAATCATAGCCGACAGTGTCCCCTTTTTTAATATCTCTGACTGAAGAAACGCGAGTATGCAATTCGAGCATTGGTTTCAAATCAGCATATTCTTTCATATCAGGTGCAGGAGGAAGACCATAAAGAGCCATTCCGGGACGTATCAGATTAAAATGGCTATCAGGCAAATTTGCAATGGCGCCGGAATTTGCTGTGTGAATATATTGAAAAGTGTAATTATGCTCTTTCAAATTGATTAACAAATCGTTAAAGCGTTTTAACTGGATATTTGCAAATTCTAAATCGTTAGTTGATTGAGCAAAGTGAGTGCATATACCAACAATTTTTATGTTATGAAGATTTCTTGCTATGCTTAAAAAGTGTAGTGTATCTTCGGGATAAATTCCATCTCGGTTCATACCAGTATTGATGAAAAGATGGACTTTAGAAATAATTTTTGCTTTCTTAGAGTAAAAAGACAGCGCCTTTAAAAATTCTATTGAAGAAGTAGCAGATTGAAGCCGATAATCGCAGATGAGTTTTGCATCGTCATCTGGAGGTGGAACTATAACGACAATGGCACTTGTATCGCCACTATCGCGAATGACAGCTCCTTCTTCCGGATAGGCAACTCCAAGGAAATCTATTCCAAGTTGCCGAAGTTTTAAGGATATGGATACTATTCCGTGACCATAGCTGTTCGCTTTTACTATTGCTAAAATTGAAGAGTTTGGGGCTATTTGTTTGATGGTCTGGACATTATGTTTTAAGTTGCTTAAACTTACTTTGGCTATTGTTGAACGCATTTTTTTCTGTATTCTTTATACTTTTTATAAATTTGTAACAAATAAATTTATAAATTAACACTTTATTTGATTACATTTGCTTTTTTTCTTATGAATAAATGATAAGCATTATGAAAAAAAAATCAATATTTAGATTAGCTAATTTCTTTTATTTGGATTTATATAATAACTTACGAAAAAAAATATTATTTAAATTTAATAAAAGAATATGCTTGATAGTTATATGTTTTGCTGTACTTCTGTCAATAAATTCCTGCAAAACAGTAAAAACTCCCTGTCCGGAAAAACCGGAATTCGGTTCTCTCGGCTCGCTAATTAACACGGAATATGATGATTATCTGCCAGTGATTATTGACTCAACATTGTATTACATTTCAATTGTTGGCGACAAAGAAGACCGCGAGCAGATGTTTAGTGCTAATATATTTATTGATTCTGTGCCAAAAGCAAATTATATTTTTGATATTGACAAACTTTATGGCGTTACTACCCCTTCGGTTTTTTATGATATTTATAAAAATGAAAAGGAATACTATTTTTCTGCTTATCAGGACAAAAAAAGGAAAAACAGCGATATATATTGTGTTACAGAAAAAGAAGGAGAGTTTTCCAAGCCAATTCGTTTAACAAATACGATTAACACTGAGTTTTACGAATCTCATCCTACAATTTCAAAAGATGGGCGAGTAATGATTTTTACTTCCGACAGAACTGGTTCTACAGGTGAAACAGATTTCTATATTTCACATAAAAATGAAAGTGGAGAATGGACAGATGCACAAAATATGGGAACTGTTATTAACACTACATCAAGAGAATTGACGCCTTTCCTTTTAGATGAAAATACTTTGTTTTTTGCTTCAAACGGGCAAAAGGAAAATAAGCAATTTGATATATACAAAGCTCAATTAGAAAATTATCAAGTAATATCTATTCGCCCTCTATCATATCCAATAAATACTAATTTCGATGAAACTGGTCCTTTTATTTTTAATGATAAAATTTTTCTTGCATCAAATCGCTCAGGTGGCTGCGGCGCATTCGATATTTATGCTTTTGATTTGTGTGGTGCTGCAAAAATTCAAGGTAAAGTAATAGCAAAGAATCCAATATTTTTGACAACAGGAAAAATAAAATTATTTAAAAACAACAGCATAATATCTGAAAAATTTGTTGATGAAGAAGGAAAATTTGAATTTACAGTAAACCCAAATACAGAATACTTACTTAGCTATTCCAGTCCTTGTTTTTCTGACAAAGTATTTGAACAAAACATTTATTCACCTTGCTCTGATTCGAGTTTTGTTGTTTTAGTAACTGATATCGAACTTCCAGACGAAAAAAATGAGTTTTTCTTTGAAGAGTATAAAGTTCCTTTTTTTGTTACTGGTTATTATTTGCCAAACACAAAAGACAATTTAAATATTTTAAGGAAAAAATTTGAAAATAAAGAATTTAGCAATGATGAAAGAACAAGATATATTGAAAATCCCGGCTTCGAATATGAGCAATACATTGAAACTGTTGACAAGGCAATAAGTGATGCAATTGCTTTCATTTTATCAAAGCTAAGGTATTTGGAAAATCCTTGCTCAAAAGGAACAGAACGAATAAATATTACGATTTCCGGTTATGCAGACCCACGCGGTATTTCTGAAAATGCTGTTTATTCTGAATTGCCGATTAACGATAGTGAATTAAGTTTTAAAGTTGATTTAAGTGAAAAAATGACGAACGATTTGCTTTCTCAATTACGTGCTTATTTTACTGCAAAACATTTGCAAAAGGAATTGGATAAAAACAAAAGATATAGCGTTAATAAGAATAAGATTAAATGGAATATAAAGGGGATTGGTATTGATACTACTGAAAATGTTACTGATATAAATAAAAGAAGAGTGATTATTGAGATAATGATTAATGATTAATGATTAATGATTAATGGTTAATGATTAATGATTAATGATTAATGATTAATGATTAATGATTAATGATTAATGGTTAATGGGTTATTGGGTTATTAGGTAAAATGTCATTCTGACGAATGTCAGAATCCATCTTAAAAAATAGTTTTTATAGGTCATTAGTTATTCGTCATTAGTCATTGGTCATTAGTTATTAACTCACCTTAAGCAATTTCTCTTTTGAGAAATGAATAAGTGAAGTGTTGATACATTTTTTTAATCCACTTTTCTTATTCCACTCTTGAGAGGGGCAGGGCTGATACGTTCTATAAATCCACTTGTCTTATTCCCCTCTTGAGAGGGGATTAAAGGGGTGTGTTCTTTTTGCTTTATTTAAAATGCACTTTCTGAATAAAGAGAAAATTTATGCTAATAATAGTTTATCTCTTTGATATTGCTTCAGATGTAACAAGAAAGAAAGAACACACCCCTTTGTCCCCTCTCAAGAGGGGAATAAGAATTGTGGTATAAAATATAAGAACGTATCAGCCCTGCCCCTTTCCCCTCCTTTTTAGGAGGGGGAACGCAAAGACATAGGACAGTTCTTATTCCCCTCCTAATAAGGAGGGGCAGGGGAGGTGTTAAAAGGTCTTATTATTAAAGTTGTTGTTTATTATATAAAAGTTTGTAAATCATTAATTATTTAATTGAGCTAAATAGAAAATCAAATTATTAACTTATCTTCGTGACATTACTATCAAGAGGGGGAATACGTAAGGTGAGTTATTTAATAAAATACTAATAACTAAAAACAAATGACCAAAAAACTATTTTAAAGATGGATTCTGGCTTACACCAGAAAGACACTAAAAGTGATGTCATCTCTATTATAATGAAGCAATTGCTGTATCAGGAGGATTAAATTAATTCACACTTTCATAAAAAAAATGACAAATTCAGAAGAATATAAGAAATTTTTTCTTGAAGTAAAGAAGAAAATCAGAGATGCTCAATACGAAGCATTAAAAGTGGTTAATACCCATTTGATAAATCTTTACTGGGATTTAGGCAAAATGATTGTTGAAAAGCAAAGCAATTATAGTTGGGGAAAATCTATTGTTGAAAATCTCGCCAAAGATTTACAATTAGAATTTCCCGATATAAGAGGTTTTTCTGCCCGCAATCTATGGAATATGAAAATATTTTATGAAGAATATCATAGTATTGAAATTCTGCAACCATTGGTTGCAGAAATTAGTTGGGCTAAACACCTTGTTATTATGGGCAAATGTAAACGAATTAAGAAGCAAGTCATACTATCAACAAGTAGATAGCATGACAATACTAAAGTCAGAACTTATGACGCCTTGTAGTTTTTATTCTACAATTAATATAATTCTGATATTAAAAAATGTAATTTTATAAAATTGCAAACACATAAATCCTAAATAAATTTAGGAGTTATTCTAATAATTAGAGCAACTCCATAATTTATTATGGAGATTAAAATCGCAATTATTATTCAGGAGGTAAATCTCCTAACTCCTTTAATTTCGTTATGGGGCAGGAGTTCTGAAAGTACTCCTTCCCAAGTGCAACTTGGGAAGGAAGATTTCTTTTAAAGCTATGCTTTACATTTTTTATAAATTAAGAGTTAATACCAAGTTGCTTTTAATAATAAAATATGTTTATTTGTAATTCCGAACCCCATTAGAAAAATGAGAATTTTTGTTTAAATAGAAATGACATAAGGATTTGTCCCCCGCTGGCGGGGGCAGGGGGTGGATCTTTAATACTTTTTTGAAATGTTATGTGTTTCAGTAAAAATGTAGCAATCCGAATGATTTATTAGAAGATTATAATAAAAAAACACTAAGTGATTATAATGTAAAAAGATCCACCCCCTGCCCCCGCCAGCGGGGGACAAAGATGTCATTGGTAACCCCCTGATAAAGCAAGTGCTTCATTTAAATGGGAATGACATAAAAAAAGTGTCATTCTGACGGATGTCAGAATCCATCTTAAAAATTGTTTTATAGGTCATTAGTAATTCGTCGTTGGTATTCTTACTAAGAACTAATGACCAATGACCAATGACTAAAATATTCCTTTGTCCTTTTTTAGAGAAAACAAAGATGGATTCTGACATCCGTCAGAATGACAAACTAAGATGTCATTGGCAAACGAAGTGAGGAATCTCAATGTCTGTGGTAGCAAGGAGTTGTGAGATTTCTCACTTCGTTTCGAAATGACACTTTAATTGTATTTATGAAAGCAACTTGGTATAAAGCATATCTTTTGTGAAAGTTGCCTTCCCAAGTGCAACTTGGGAAGGAGATAATATAATGTAAATTTTATGAACAAAACAGATTAAAATGACAAACGAAAACATAAAACAAAAGCGAATTCGTGCAAAAAAAATAATTGATATTTTAGATATTGAATACCCTGAAGTAACAATTCAATTAAATTTCTTAACTCCTTTTGAGTTGCTTGTGGCTACGATACTTTCTGCTCAATGCACAGATGCAAGGGTAAACATTATCACAGAAGAATTATTTAAAAAATATAATACTCCACAGGATTTTGTTGATATTTCTCAAGAAGAACTTGAAAAACTAATTTTTTCTGCCGGTTTTTATAAAGCAAAAGCAACAAATATAAAAGCAGCAGCGGAAAAATTAATAAAAGAATTTAATAATACTGTTCCCAATTCTATAGAAGAATTGCTGAAACTGCCCGGCGTTGGTAGGAAAACAGCGAATGTAATACTGAATCACTGTTTCAATACTCCCGGTATTGTTGTTGATACACACGTTATTCGAATTGCTAATCGGCTCGGTTTCGTTGAAACAAGCAATCCAGAAAAAATTGAATTTGAATTAATAGAAATTATTCCTAAAGAAAAATGGGTGATTTTCACTCATTATTTGATTAATCACGGAAGAAAGGTTTGCAAAGGACGTAAACCAGATTGTAATAACTGCAAAATCTCTTATTTTTGTCCAAGTGCAAGTATTTATAACTTATGATTCAAAAATAAAATCTAAGGAGTTGTAAAGAAATAAGCCATACGATCAACAAGTTGATAGTATGGCAGGTAGCATAAAAATCTAAATGAAAAAACTATCAGATATTGATTAAACCAATGGTTTAAGAATTCAAAGAAATTTAAACTTTAAATTTTGTCATACTATCAACTTGTTGATCGTATGACTTATTTCTTAACAATCACTAAGTATAATAAAGATTTGAATAGTAAATTTAAGTTTTAATTTGTTTAAATAAATTCAGATTTTTTTAGTCATTAGTCATTAGTCATTAGTCATTAGTCATTGATTGTAAGTTTATTAACCAATTACTAATAACCAATGACCAATGACTATTTGGTAATGATTAATAAAAATTTTACATCAATTCTTCAAAATGAAAAATATAAAATGACAATAAGATTGAAGTGCTATAATTATATGCTTAAAAAAATTGAAAAAAGTATAAAAAATTTCCTGTATAAAATCATAAAACTGATTTTTCGTAACAAACAGTTTTCCATTCCTGTTAAGCCAGACAAAATCAAAAAAATTCTAATACTGCGTTACGATGTGATTGGCGATATGATAGTTACATTGCCGGCAATTGATTTGTTAAAACAGAATTTGCCTAATGCTGAAATTCATATAATTTGTTCTGAAAGAAATTTTCCCATTATTAAAAATGATAATAGAATAAACAAAATCTTTATTCTCGAAAAGAAGATTTTTAAAAGACTGAATCAACTGATTGAAATAAGAAAAGAGAAATATGATATAGTTTTTGCATTTGTTTTTAATCGGACTACTACGGCTGGTTTCATTTCAAATTTAGTTGCCAATAAAAATACACCCAAAATTAATATATTCCATAGTGAGCGGTATGAAATGTATTCGGCTTTTTTCAATATATTAATCAATATTGAAGAACTTAGAAATAAATACACAATGGCTGAATTGCTCGTTTTTATAATATGTGATACTTTCGGCTGGAAATATCCGGAAGTTCCTATTCCAATACAGCTTCAACTTAATCATAAGAACTTCGATTTTGCAGAGAATTTTATCAAACAGAAAAAATTAGACAAATTCTGTATTTTAAATATTTCTGCCGGAAGTGATTACAGGCAATGGAGCGTAGAAAAGAATACGGAATTATTAAAAATTATTTTTGAAAAAGATAATGAAGTAAATTTCGTAATAACATCATCACCCAAAGAAATTGAAAAAGCAGAAGCAATTAAATCATTTTTTTCCAATAGAGTTGAAGTATTTCCAAAAACTTATGACATATTAGACATAGCTGCAATAATCAGCAAATCTGAATTAGTAATCACACCCGACACCTCAATTACTCATCTGTCAGCAGCTTTTCGTATTCCTATTATTCTTCTTTATTCTACTCTTGCATCACACTCTAAGGAATGGGAGCCATTAGGCAGCAAATCAATTGTCGTATCGACTAAAGAAAGAAAAGCACTTGAATTTATTGAAGTTAAAGATGTTATTTCAGCATTTTTTAAAATGAAGGAGTTGGTAAATAAGGAGCAAGCCATACGATCAACAAGTTGATAGTATGGCTTTCTTCTTAATTAGTTCATTTCCTCAAAAGTAAACGTCTTCATTTATATTCGCCTCAGAATGACCGACAAAGGAGCGATGTCATTGGTAAACGAAGTTAGGAATCTCAAACTCTATGGTAGCAATGACTTGTGAGATTTCTCACTTCGTTACCAATGACATCGCTCCTTTTACTCTGCAAAACTTCTTGAACCAGATGTCCTACATCTTGCAGATGTAGGACATCTTTATCTTATGTCATCTCCATTTCAATAAAGCACTTACTTCATTTTGGGGGTTAGAAATGTCAAGACTGCGAAATAACAAACTACGAAGCATCAGAAGCTCTGAAATTTTAAAATCATTTTGATTACTTATTTAGATTTTCGTAATTTTACTTAGATTTACAGATGTAATTTTATTTTTATTTAAATATAAGAAAATATGTTCTCTTCAGTTAAAAATATTCATTTTATTGGTATTGGTGGAATAGGAATGAGCGGAATAGCAGAAATACTTATTAATCAAGGATTTTCTGTTAGTGGTTCCGATTTGGCTCAATCTGAAAATACCGATTACCTTGCTTCGCTCGGTGCAAAAATTTACATTGGACATAAAGCAGAAAATATCAATCCATTAGAAACTGACGTTGTTGTTTATTCCAGCGCCGTTCATATTCACGAAAATCCTGAAACGCTAGAAGCACAACGACTTAATATACCAACTTTGCGCCGTGCAGAAATGCTTGCAGAAGTATCACGACTTAATTATTGTTTAGCTATATCCGGAACACACGGAAAAACTACTACCACTTCAATGCTTGGATTGACTTTAATAAAAGCAGGCATTGACCCTACTGTTATTGTTGGTGGGCGTCTTAGCGGACTTGGTGGAACTAATGCCCGTCTCGGACAAGGACAATGGACTGTCGTTGAGGCAGATGAATACGACCGTTCATTTTTACAGCTTCTTCCTACCATTGCGATTGTTAACAATATTGATGCAGAACATCTTGATATTTACAAAGATTTCGATGATTTAAAGCATACTTTTACTGAATTTGCGAACAAAGTTCCATTTTATGGCTTTGTTTCCTTATGCCTTGATGATAAAGGAGTTAAAGACATACTTTCAGAAATAAAAAGAAAAACTATAACTTATGGTATATCAAGACATTGCGACTTGCGTGCTGATAATATTGTTTATTCAGAACGTTCTTCTACTTCAGACGTGTTTTATAATGGAGATTTCATTGGAAAATTAAATTTAAATATTCCCGGCTTACATAACATTCGCAATGCTCTCGCTACTGTTTCTGTATGTTTGGAACTTGGAGTGGATTTTGAAACAATCAATATGGCATTATCTGAATTTTCCGGAGTTTATCGCCGATTTGAAATTAAAGGTGAAGTTAATGGTATAACAGTAGTTGATGATTACGCTCATCACCCAACTGAAATTCAGGCAACTTTGCAAGCTGCACGCTCAAGCTGGAACAGACGAATAATCTGTGTCTTTCAACCACATACATATTCAAGAACACTAAGTTTTTATAAGGATTTCGGGGCTTCCTTCGATGACGCTGATATTCTTATTATTACTGATGTTTACCCTGCACGAGAAAAACCTATTGAAGGAGTAACAGGAAAGCTAATTGCAGATGCTGCCACCCAGTATGGACATAAAAACGTGATTTATATTCCAAATAAAGAAGATGTTTTGAATGAATTAAATGGAATATTGAAAGAAGACGACATTGTAATCACAATGGGTGCAGGAGATATTTGGAAAATTGCTAATGAATTAGTAAAAGAATAAGTATTTATATTAAAAAGCAAATATAAAATGTCATTCCTGACCACCAGATAAAGCAAGGCCTTTATTTAAATGGAGATGACATTATTTAACACAGTCATTCTGAGGCGAATATAAACGAAGACGTTTACTTTTGAGAAAAT
>CAZCLJ010000160.1:0-10720 GCA_964499465.1 uncultured Hyphomicrobiales bacterium | reverse complement strand
GTTAATGGTTAATGGTTAATGGTTAATGGTTAATGGTTAATGGTTAATGGTTAATTGTTAATGGTTAATGGTTAATGGTTAATGGTTAATGGTTAATGGTTAATGGTTTATAGTTTATGGTTTTCGGTGGTCGGTTGATAGTCATTAGTCATTAGTTACTAGTAGGCACGAAGTAATGACTAATGACTAATAAAAGAATATTTGCTAAATACGAAATTATTATTTACGAGATAAATTTCCTAAATCCTTTATTTTCATTATGGGGTCAGGAGTTCTAAGCTTTCGCAAAAATTAATGAAACTTTACGAAAGTGAGAAAAGTCATACAAGATGTTCGTATGGCTCGCTTCTCAAATTTAATTTGAACGGACTGTAAAAAGCAATACTAAGGTGATAATCGCTGTAGAAATCACTACTACTGGCTCAACAATTTTCTCCCATACTGTTTGTTCTCTTTCAGGGATTTTTGGATTTGCAAAAGGATATTTCCCTTTGATGAAGTCCACATCAGAACAAGAGATTTCATCTTCAAAAACAAAATTCAAGCTATCAATTATTTCAGTTTTATCTTTTGTTTTAAAAAAAGCAGTCAGTTCAATTTTCCCGGTTCGAACGAGAGAATCGGAATTTTCATGCAGAGAATACTGGATTTTAAGTTCTTTTGTATGAATTTCGATGAGTGGGAAAGTTTCTTTGCTTTGCGATTGAGGAGTTAATAGTTTAATTTTATTATTCTGTAAAAGATGTTCTGCGAGTAACCAGTTTCCTTCCGTTTCGTCAACAGAGACAAAAACTGAATTTAAATTATGATTGCTTATAAACTGATTTATTTTGTTTGCAGTATTTTTTGAAAGTGAATCTAATACTTCAATATTGCTAATTGGAGTACTTCCAATTAGCAAATTGACTGAAGTAAAATAATTTATAAATAGAAATATAAAAAAGATTTTATTTCTCATCAAGTAATTTTTTAATTTGCTTATAAAGTTCTTCTTCGTCGCCGGGGGCGTAGCCGTTATGCTGCCAGACTAACTCGCCTTTGCCGTTATAAAGGAAAGTATGCGGTGGATTATTCACATTCATAGCACGCTTGAAGTCGCTGTTTTCGTCAAGATAGCTATCGTATTTCCAGTTGCGGCTTTTCACAAATGGTGCTACTTTTTTGCTGCTGCGTGAATCATCAACAGATATAGCAAATATTTTCACTCCGGTTTCAGTTTGCCAATCTTCGTAAACTTCATTTATAGCATTAAGTTCCATAATGCAGGGTTTGCACCAGGTAGCCCAAAAATTAATAACAAATGGTTTGCCTTCGTTGTTAAATGTTTTTGTATCTATAGTTTCATTTTTCAGATTTTTTATAGAAGCAGAAGGAATGGTTTTAACATCTTGAGAAATGCTGCTATTAAGGAACAAACAGGAAATAAAAAGAACAAGCAGCATTTTTACTAATATTTTCATATAAACTCCAATAATAAATAATAAAATACACACATTTAACTTACAAAAATAATACTAAATTAAAAAGGAAAAAATAATTTAAAAAAAAAATTTGGAAATAAAAAAAATAATGTATAATTTTAGATAAAAGAAGAGAGAAAAATCTATATATATGAAACATTCAACTGAAATAGTGTTCTTTTAGCAATTCACTTCTTATATAATGATTAAAGAAAAAGATTTAGAAAAATAATAATTCAAAAGAAAAATTTATGAAATCAATGTTTAGAAAAATTTTTAAAATGTTTTTACATTTTTATCCAATAGAATATGGTAAATATTCAATTTTAGAAAGAATTTATTTCCCATATTTAGCTCCGCAACAACCAAAGGATGTTATTTCAAGCATTAGAGGTAATATAAAGATGAATTTAAATATTTCAGAGTATATTCAATCAACTCTTTATTTATTTGGTCATTATGAATTACCACTGATGAAATTTATTGAAAAAAATGTTAAAGAGAAACAAGTAGTTTTCGATATTGGAGCTAATGTTGGATTTTTAACATTGACATTTTCAAAACAAGTTAAAAAAAATGGAAAAGTTTTTGCTTTTGAACCTGAACCTAAAAACTTTAAGAAATTACAAGAAAATATTTTACTAAATGATTTTGAAAATATTTCACTAAATAATTTTGCAATTTCTTCAATTAATGATAAATTAAAGTTATATCTGTCTGATGATAATAATTTTGGTACTCATTCTTTAGTTAATGAAAGAATAAACTCAACAAATTATGTAACAGTTGAAACAAAAAAATTAGATAATTTTGTTTTTCAAAACAATATCAATAAAATTGACTGGATTAAAATTGATGTTGAAGGTGCAGAAATAGATGTTATTAATGGAGCCAAAAAAGTAATGACTGAAATGAAACCTAATTTGATTATTGAGGTTATATCTGAAAATATGAAGAAAAGAGGTCTTTCATCAATTCTTTTTAAAAAAATGATGTTAGATGAATTTGGTTATTTCCCGTTCCTGATCGATAATTCTGGAAATATTAAAGATGATTTACTAAATAATGAGAATATTTCAGATAATATTGTTTTTATTCATAAATAATGAAATAATTTTGGAGTGTTTTATGAAAGAAATTACTAAAACTGTATTTTTTCTTTTGTTATTCTTATTCTTTTCATTGAATAGTTTAATAAGCAAAGAGAATAACAAAAATTTACTCTTCAATAACGGCGTTTGCCAACCTGTAAGTTTTGAACTGAAAGATGTTATCAATTCGGATTTAAACTTTCTAGAAAATGCTTCAGTTTACAATTCAAATTCTATTCAGCTTACTAACTCATCATCAAGCAATAAAGGGGCTGCTTGGTATAAGCATTTAGTTCCACTAAGTCATGGCTTTGAAACTACATTTTCTTTCAAAATATCAGAAGCATATCAAGCTAATCCTAGTGAACACTCTGAACCGGGAGCAGATGGCTTAGCATTTATAATACAGAATAATAACTATTCAATTATTGGTAAAGGGGCTGGCTGGATTGGATATACCGATATTCCTAACTCTATTGCTATTGAAATAGATTTGTTTAAAAATGATGATTTTAATGACCCTGATGGAAATCATATTGCAGTTCAAACAAATAAGCAGGGAAAAAACTCTGTTTTACATAACTCACAATATACATTAGCAATTACATCGGATATTCCAATCGTTAAATCTAATGGTTCTGAAGTTTATTATGTAAAAATTGTATATAACGCAAAAGAAGAGAAGCTAATCATTTATATGAATAATAGTATAATATTAGGAGAGCCAGTTCTTGAAATTAATAATTTTTGTATTGATGATTACTTAGATTTATCGTGTAGCTGCGCTTATGTCGGTTTTACTTCGGCAACAGGTGAATCGTATCAAAATCATGATTTAATAAGCTGGTATTTTAAATCGTCTGATTCAGTAGGTATAATCCCTCAGATTATTGGAGATTTGAAACTTTGTAAGGGAAGCACTGGATTTTTAAAAACTTCAAAAGACTATTACTCTTATTTATGGTCAACAGGCGAAACAACCAAACAAATAGAAATATCTCAACCGGGTAAATATTCAGTAATAGTAACTGATGAGAATGCTTGTGTTGGTTATGATACTGTAAATGTTGAGGTATATGAATATATCGCATATTACAGTTTTGATGACGGAACTGCCCGTGATTATAGTGGAAATGGATATAACGGCACTATTGTTCATAATCCTACTCCTGTTGAAGGTATCAATGGAAATACTGCGCTATATTTCCAACCAAGGTCTGAAATTGGAAATGAAGGCGACCACATTCTTTTACCGAGAATTCCTTTTGAAGATTATGATGAATTTACAGTATCTATGTGGGTAAAAGAAGATACTATGACAAATCTTGGAGGTGAGGGTTATATATGGTTTGGAGACCATTGGACTGGTTGGTTTGGAATAACAAATATGTATAAGACCCGTTTAGTTCCCCCAAATTATGTTCAATTTGCTGTTGGTGCTGCTTATGGAATTGAACCAGAAATCAATTCAATTTATCAAAATGATTACAGGCATAAATGGATGAATTATGTAATGACTTATAAAGATAAAATGTTAAAAGCATATATTAATGGAGAATTTGTTGATTCTATGCAGCAGGAGATAAAAATTGAAGGAAATTTCGCAGCTATCGCTTCTCATCATTTTGATTATTTTGTTTCTACTCGTTTCAAAGGTGCAATTGATGAAGTAAAAATATATTGCCGAGCTTTAACAAACAAAGAAATATTAGAAGATTATAAAAAAATAGACCCAGTAGTATATGATGATTGCGCTCCGGTTGAATTTGAATTGGAAGACGTTATTAATACTGATATTAATTATATTGAACAGGCAAAAGTAATTAATGATTACATCCGTTTATCAAGAGCAGCCGGCTGGAAAAGCGGTGCAATTTGGTATAGGCATTTAGTTCCGGTTTCTAATGGTTTTGAAACAACTTTTTCATTTAAAATTTCTGATGGATTCCGAGCAAATCCGAATGAGTACTCTGAAGCGGGTGGAGACGGAATTGTTTTTGTCATTCAAAATGAAAGTGATTCTATAATTGGCGGAGAAGAGTGTTTGCTCGGATATACCGGCATTCCTTATTCATTAGCAATCGAAATTGATATGTATAGGAATAAAGACCTAAATGACCCCGATGGAAATCATATTGCCGTTCAAACAAACAGGAAAAAACCTAATACAACAAAACACGGCTTGAAAACTACTTTGGGAATTGCATCGGACATACCAATAATTAAATCAGATGGTTCTCAAATATATTATTGTAAGATTAAGTATGATTCTGAATTAGAAGAGCTAATTATTTATTTAGATACTGCTAATGTTTTAAACAGTCCTGTTTTAACAATAAATGACTTTCAATTAGACGAATATGTAAATACAGATTGTAGTTGCTCCTATATCGGATTTACATCTACTACCGGCGAATCATATCAAAATCACGATTTATTAAGTTGGCATTTTAAATCATCTGATTTTGTTGGTCTTAATCCAAAAATTACCGGTGATTTGTTTATATGCACCGGAACCGAGGGTATTTTAGCTACTTCAAAAGAATACGATTCTTATCTTTGGTCGACCGGCGAAACATCAAAAGAAATTGAAGTATCTTTACCCGGAGAATATTCAGTAATTGTTAGTGATGAATTTGCTTGTATTGGTTATGACACTGTAAATGTCATTTCATCTGATTATATAGCTTACTATAGTTTTGAAGATGAAACTGCTAAAGATTTGAGTGGCAATGGTTTTGATGGAACTATAATAAACAATCCGATTCCTGTTGAAGGAGTAAACGGTGGCATAGCATTATATTTTCATACACGAACAAAAATTGGCAACGAAGGCGACCATATACTACTGCCAAGATTACCTTTAGAAGATTTTGAACAATTTTCAGTTTCAATGTGGGTAAAGGAAGATAGCTTGTCAGATGAGGCAGGTGAAGGATATCTTTGGCTTGGGAATTATAATACCGGCTGGTTTGGAATTGGTAATTTTTTAGAAACAAATTTAGACCCTGTTAATAATATTCAGTATTCTGTTGGTGCTGACTCAGAAATCAATCCTGTTTATTCTAAGTTTTTAGATTCATATAAGAATAAATGGGTTCATTATGCTATGACTTTTAAAGATAAAAAGCTAAAAGCATTTATAAACGGCGAGTTAATTGATTCAACAGAGCAGGAAATTAATATTGAAGGTGATTATGCAGCTATTGCTTCACATAAATTTGGTGATTTAGTTTCTACCCGTTTCCAGGGAACAATAGATGAAGTGAAGGTATTTTGCCGTTATTTAACAGATGAAGAAATAAAAACAATTTTTGAAAATGAAGGACCTATTATTACAAAGGATTGCGAACCAACTGATTTTGAATTGGTTAATACAATAGAAGAAGATATTAATTTACTTAAAAGTTCAACACCAAAACAGGATTTTATTAGATTAACATCTTCGTCGCAATGGTCGGTAGGTGCTGCTTGGTATAAGCATTTAGTCCCACTAAGTCATGGCTTCGAAACTACATTTTCTTTCAAAATATCAGAGCCGTATCAAGCTAATCCTAATGAGCACTCTGAACCGGGAGCAGATGGCTTGGCATTTGTCATACAGAATAATAACGATACTATTATTGGCAAATGGGCTGGCTGGATTGGATATACCGATATTCCAAACTCTATCGCTATTGAAATAGATTTGTTTAAGAATGATGATTTTAATGACCCTGATGGAAATCATATTGCAGTTCAAACAAACAAGCAGGGAAAAAACTCTGCTTTACATAACTCACAATATACATTGGGCATTACATCAAATATTCCAATCGTTAAATCTAATGGCACCGAAGTTTATTATGTAAAAGTTATATATAACGCAAAAGAAGAGAAGTTAATCATTTATATGAATAATAGTATAAACTTAGGAGAGCCAGTTCTTGAAATTAATAATTTTTGTATTGATGATTACTTAGATTTATCGTGTAGCTGCGCTTATGTCGGTTTTACTTCGGCAACAGGTGAATCTTATCAGAACCAAGATATTTTAAGTTGGCATTTCAAATCGTCTGATGTTGTTGGAACAAAAGCTAATATAACTGGTGATTTAAATCTTTGTGGTGGAAAAGAAGGGGTGCTTAGCACATCTAAACAATATTCATCTTATTTTTGGTCAACTGGCGAAACAACAAGAGAAATTGAGATTTCAAGACCGGGCAATTACGCTGTTGAAGTAGAAGATTATGAGGGCTGCAAGGGATATGGAAATGTCGAAGTTGGCTATGAAGAATACATTGCTTATTACAGCTTTGAAGATGGAACAGCTAATGATTCAAGCGATAATCACTTCAATGGTACCTTAGTTCATAATCCATATTCTGTTGAAGGAATAAATGGTGGAAAAGCAATGTATTTTCAACCAAGAACTGAAATTGGAAATCAGGGGGACCATATACTTTTGCCAAGAATTCCATTTGAAGATTACAAAGAATTTTCCGTTTCTATGTGGGTAAAAGAAGAAGATAGATTTAACCAATTAGAAGAAGCATATATTTGGTTCGGAGACCACTGGACTGGCTGGCTTGGAATAGGAAATATGAACAAAATAAGATTACAACCACCAAATTATGTCCAGTTTGCAGTTGGAGCAGCTTATGATATTTATTCGGCAATTAATTCACTTTACTCTGATTCCTACAGGAACAGGTGGATGAACTACACAATGACGTATAAAAACAGAGTTTTAAAGGGATATATCAACGGCATTCTGATTGATTCATTAGAGCAGGATATTAAAATTGAGGGTGATTTTGCAGCTATTGCTTCACATCATTTCGATAATTTCGTTTCAACCCGTTTCCAGGGAGCAATTGATGAGGTAAAGATTTATTGTCGTGAACTTTCAGGAGACGAAATAATAGATTATGTTTCTGATGTTCCCGAAACTGAAACACTCATAAACAATTTTGAAGCAAATTTGCCTTACCCCAATCCAGCAAACACAATTATCACTATACCTTTTTCTATTGTAAACGGAAAAAGTTTAAGCTCGGATATTCATTTGAGTATTTATGATAATCTGGGTAGAAAATATAATTCAACTTTCAGTGTTAATACTCAATTAAATAATAATGTTGAGTCTGGAGAAATCCAAATACAAACCCAGCACTTAGAAAGCGGAATATATTACATTACTGTTAGCAGTAAGGAATTTACTTATACTTATCCTGTTACGATAATGAAGTAAAAAACCAATTAGAATGAATATAATTGCTTTCTCCTTCCCAAGTTCAACTTGGGAAGGAGTAGAAGAGTTGAAAAAAAGCCAGATGTCCTACATCTCCGAGATGTAGGACATCTTTATCTTTAAAACTTTGGTATCATTAACTTCAGAACTACTGGCCCCATAACAAAATAAAGGAGTTAGAAGATTTGCCTCGTAAAGAACAATTTCTCAGTTAGCAAATATCATTTTATTAGTTATTGGTCATTAGTCATTGGTCATTAGTTTATAACTACTAATAACTAATGACTAATAACTAATGACCTATTGGAAATACTCATATTAAAATTTAACTTCTTATTATATAATATGCGAAATACCAAACTACGAGGCATCAGGAGTTCTGATATTGGTAACCTAAAACATTTAACCCAATAAAATAATCTCTTGCGGAATTTTTTCCTTAAGTAAAAATCTCTTCCAAAATATTAAACAATGTTTTAAAATTTACGTAGATTGATTAATTTGTATTTTTAAAACTAATAAAGGTTCAATATGAAATATTTTGTTATAATTATGCTAATCATTATGTCAATAGAACTAAGTGCTATTCCACCATTTTCGCCACCTGCAACGCCAAAACATCCAGTAGCAGATACTATGCACGGATTAGTCTTTACTGATGATTACCGCTGGTTAGAAGATAAAGAAGACGCGAAAGTCAAAGAGTGGTCAAAAGCACAGGACCAATACACAAAAGATTACATCTTTAAGAATTATCCTGAGCTAAAGGGATATCGCGAAGAAGTATTGCAGTATCTTGACAGAGATATTAAAAATGAACCATTTTTCAAAGGAATGCGTGAATTTTTCTATCAAAAGAAAAAAGGTGAGCAGCAATACAAGTTATGGACAATTATTGGGGGTAAAGAAATAAAGATATTCGACCCTGAAACCATTGACCCAAGCGGAAAAACAGCAATTCAGTGGGTGAAATTTACTCAAGACGGAAACGTTGCTGCCGTTGGCACTCAATACAAGGGTTCTGAAATTTCAGAATGTAGATTCATTGACACTAAAACCTGAAAGGAAATCCATAAAATAATTAAAAATGTCTATAGTTTTACTTGGACAAAAGATGAAAAGCACTGCTATATTGTTTTTCGCGATAAGGAAATGATTGAAAAGCAAACTCCTTTAAAGCTTTATATACATAAAATTGACGATGACCACAAAAATGATGTATTGCTCTATACTCCAGACGATGCAAAAATCAATGCATGGGCTTGGGACGATGAGTATGGCGACTATACTTTTATGTCTGTAGGTGAATTTTATTCCAATACTCTTTACATTAAAAAGACTGGCAGCAAAGATGAATTTAAAAAGATTTACAGCAGCGAAAAGTATTATGCTGCTCCAGAAATACGAAACAATAAAATTTACATCTATACTAATTATGAAGCACCCAATTACAAAATAATGTTAACCGAAGTAACCAAACCGGAATTTGAGAATTGGAAACCATTTATAGCAGAGCAAAACACTTTTTTAGAGGGTTTTGTTATTACATCGGATTATTTTATTATTCAGGATAATAAAGATGTGGAAAGCCGTTTGCGTGTTTACGATTTCAATGGGAAATTTTTGCGTGATTTGGATTTACCTGAAATTGCCAATATTGGTGGTTTAAGCTATCATAAAGAAACAAATAAAGTATATGCTTCGCTAAAAACAATAACTGCACCATCGAAAACATTTAAAATAGACGGGAAAAAGTTAGATTGGGAATTTTATTTTCAAGATAAAGTGCCAATCGACACAAAAGATATTGTAGCAGAAAAAGTCTTTTATTATTCAAAGGATAGCACGAAAGTTCCGTTATTTATAATGTATAAAAAAGGAATGAAACTTGATGGGAAAAATTCTACATTGCTTTATGGCTATGGTGGCTTCAATGTTTCAATGTATCCCGGCTTCATTGGGTTAAGGGCATCTTTTATCAACCGTGGCGGTGTTTATGCTGTTGCCTGCATCCGTGGCGGAAATGAATATGGCGAGAGCTGGCATCAGGGAGCTATGTTTGAAAACAAGCAAAATTCATTTAACGATTTCATTGCTGCTGCTGAATACCTTATAAAAGAAAAATATACATCTCCAAAGCGTCTTGCGATTGAAGGTGGAAGCAATGGCGGATTGCTTGTCGGTGCAGTAATGGCGCAGCGTCCCGAACTTTTTAAGGCAGTAATATGTGCTGTTCCACTTCTTGATATGCTTCGTTATCATAAATTTTTAATTGCCCGTTATTGGATTTCTGAATACGGTGACCCGGATAAGCAGGAAGATTTCACTTATATCAAGGATTATTCTCCTTATCATAACATAAAAGTTGGCTATAATTATCCTGCATTGCTTTTAAAAACTGGTGAAAATGACTCCCGCGTTGACCCATTGCATGCTAAAAAATTTGCTGCTGCACTTCAAAATCTGCCTTCTCAAAAAAATCCTGTTATGCTAACAATTGATTTTGACAGTGGCCACGGCTCTGGCAAATCAATAGAACAAAGAGTAAATGAATACGACTTGGTTGCCCGCTTTTATTATTATCATTTGATGGTTGACCAGAAAGAGTAGTGGCTTGATTTTACTTTCGCAAATTTAAGAAAATTTACGATAGTGAGAGGATAGAAGTCATAAGAGCAGCGAGTTGATAGTATGACTGGAAAAAAATATAATAAACAAGCGTGAGTTTACTTCTGTCTGAAAGCACACTCATCAGATGACTTCCCAGTCATCTGATGAGTTAAGTATAGTTAAAAGATATTCCATATTTTCTTAAATATGGAATATCTAAAGAAATAAAATTAAATTTGCTTTGTAATAAAAAAATAATTAATTTGAAATGTTGAATCCACTCTAAAAACAACAGTTTTAAAAAGATGATTTTCTGACTTTTTTAT